>CAXMUM010000118.1:0-6423 GCA_964196585.1 uncultured Opitutaceae bacterium | reverse complement strand
GAGGAATTTGGATTTCAGGGAATGAAGCGATTTCCTAAAACCGTCCTGGGGCGATTGTGTTACCCCTTTATCAAATTCAAGAAGTAACCTGGGATGGATATCTAGACAAAAAAGTCGCTATCCATAGATAGCGGCCGAAGTTTTTAAGCTAGTGGTAGGGGTTTACTTTTTTTTGTTTCGAAAGTAGACTGCTTTTGAAGCATTAAGTGTACCGGAGTCATTTTCAATTAGATTGGAATGTCATAAGTAAATGGACACCAATGAGTTGAGTCTGTCAATTTTACAGATACAGATTTCGAGTAAATCAACTATTATGTAAAGTAATCTGACACATTAGATGCGATTCTATGGATGAGACTCGTAAACTGCACAATTCGAATGACTTAGGAAAAATTGCTATTGTGTAAGGTTTTTCGGCGGTTTTCTTTGAGACTGTTGAATTAGCAGAGTAGCAAACGATCTACCGGATATCAAGTAAGGCGGGTGTTGGCTAGTTCGGTTTTGTCATTGCTACACTATCTCCGCAGCAGCTCCGTCACAGGTTTTGTCTGGAGTATTTTGAGACAGCCCCGATTTTGCCGGGATAAATCATGTCCAAAATTTAAATCTTTCTGCTTTGGAGAACCATTTCTGATTAGTAGAAAGGAGGCAGGGTATTTTTTTACAATTAGAACCCAATTTGTGGCTTGTTTGCTATGTTTCACGATTCACACCTCCCTGGGTGTATCTTCGCACAATATACATTATGTCTAATATTATAAAATGAGTAATTTTACTCATTCCCCACTGGGAAAGCTCTGAATGTGTGTCTTTTGGGATAAGTCCTCTGGTTCCCTTTATTCATACCTATGACATTGGACGGATGGTTAAATCGTGCTCTAACAGTCCTTGGCTTGCCACAAGTTCGAGTGACTCTATGCTCACGAGCTTTAAACGTATTCCTTTTTAACAGAAACCGTGACGACTCCACTTTTTAACTGGTTAGATAAACGCAGCGCAGGCGTTTTGCTTCACCCGACAGCTTTACCGGGAGATTTTGGCATCGGTAGTCTCGGCGCTGAAGCCAGAGCCTTTATTGATTTTCTGGCTGAATCCGGAATGAGCTATTGGCAGATTTGTCCGCTCGGTCCCACGGGTTATGGTGATTCGCCCTATCAGTCGTTTTCGGCTTTTGCTGGAAATCCCTACCTGATTGATATGATTTCACTCGCTGAGGCGGGTCTGATTCCTGATCAGGAGTTGGGGCCTTTACTCTTTTTGTCCTCGGATACTGTCGACTATGGTGGAATCTATAAGGTTAAGTGGACTCTGCTGCGGCGAATCTTCAATGCGTTCTCGAAAAAGCATACGCAACAAAGCCTTCCATACGGCGATTTTGAAGGTTTTTGTCAGGAGAATTCTACTTGGTTGGATTCTTACGCCTTCTTTCAGGCCCTAAAGAGCCATTTTGGGGGTGTTTCTTTCAATGAATGGCCTCAGGAATGCCTTTCCTATCCTTCGGCTTTGAAATCTGGGATTTTTGTGGAATTAGCTACGGAGATTGAAGCGCATAAATTTTACCAATATCTCTTTTTCGGCCAATGGAAAGAGATCCGAGACTACGCGAATGGAAAAGGTGTATCCATTATTGGAGACATTCCTCTTTTTGTGTCTGGCGACAGTGCTGACTTGTGGGCCAATCCTGATCTCTTTCAACTCGATAAGAAATCTCACTTGCCGTCAGCCGTAGCTGGATGCCCGCCTGATTACTTCTCTGAGGATGGTCAGCTTTGGGGAAACCCTCTTTACAATTGGAATAAGATGAAACGTGACGGTTTTTCCTGGTGGAAGGATCGTTTGGCAGCGAATTTTAAGCTCTATGATGTGCTGCGTTTGGATCACTTTCGTGGATTTGATACCTACTGGTCTATCCCTGCTGACGCTAAAACAGCCGTTTCCGGTGAATGGCTGAAAGGTCCGGGCTTGGCCTTCTTTGCGGAGGTTTGGAAGGCATTTCCAGAGGCAAAGATCATCGCAGAAGATTTGGGTGAGCTCTTCCCTTCCGTTGTTGAATTGCGGGATGAAACGGGTCTGCCCGGTATGGAGGTGCTGCAGTTTGCCTTTGGTGGTAAGGCGGACAATCTTTACCTGCCACATAATCATGCGAGAAATTCTGTATTGTACCCGGGAACTCATGACAATGATACGTCTTTAGGATGGTATCAGAATGCTTCACCGGAAGAACAAGATCATGTGAGACGTTACCTCGGTATCGGTGGCCCCACGATTGCCTGGGATTTTATCCGGAGCAGTTACGCTTCTGTGGCAAAGCTCTGTATTATTCCTTTTCAGGATATGCTTAATCTGGATTCTTCTGCGCGATTTAATCGCCCCGGTGAAGCCCAGGGAAACTGGAGCTGGCGTTACCGCAAAAGTCAGTTGGATAAGCTGCGAAGCGAAAGCAGCGCCTATCTTAAAAGACTAGCCACCCTCTACGGCCGGTAGGTTTAAGTGATCCATGGATTTTTAGACAGGATTAACAAGATCTAGAGAATTTGAGAACTGGATAAAGTAAGGTCCTCACTCAGCACGTCCAGGCTTAGCTTTGATATCGAAATTTAGCACGACTTCCTCGCGAATCAAAGCGTCTGCTTTACCAGGATATTTCATGTCAAAATCAAGTCGATTGATATGAAAGTCCGCCTTAACCGTTACCTCTGAGGCAGTAACATTGATGGTCGCGGGGAATGATATTGATTTGGTCACACCATGCAGAGAGAGATTTCCGGTGACTGTCGAAATACCGTCCGCTTCGTTTGAGATAGAGGTGGTTTCAAAAGTGGACATAGGGTGCGCTTCAACGTCAAAGAAATCAGGACTCTTCAGGTGACCTGTCAGTCGCTGGTTATCGGCAAAAATCGAGGCTGTCGCGATTACAATTTTGTTTCCCGAATCCGCAACCTGGCCATCAACGATCTGTAATTCACCTGTGAATTCCTTAAATCCCCCTTCGTGGCTTCTTGTTACTTTTGAACCAACAAAGCCGATCGTCGAAACTGCTGTATCAATTGTAAAATGATCCCCGTCGGTTACCGCTGCCGAATCGGTTTTGGTTTCAGCGCCAACTTTGGCTTCGGTGACATCATCTGCAGGATTGGAGCATCCAATTATTATTACAATCGGCAGGAGAGCAAAGAGTGTCTTTTTCATAGTTTCTTGATCAAACGGTAGGTTGAATATGTTGGCAGATAAGAAAGCTCGAATGTTAGCGCACTTGCAACTCGAAGTGGCAGATTTTCTGATGAAGAGGCTGTTTAATCCGTGTGAATGGTATTTCTAATCTGCGCCGGAGATGGCGTAGCAATAAAAACCCTTTTACCTACGTAACGCACCATTCAGGAAATTTCGAATATTGGGAATTACCTCCGGAGCATCTTCCAATACATAATGTCCGGCATCGGCGTGTATGGTCGTTTTTGCCTTGGGGAAAAACATTTGCCATTGCGTCCGAAAGGTATGGTCAAAACAGAAGTCCTTACCACCCCACTCGATTAACATAGGGTTTTCCAGAAAGAGTCCCAGATTGTTTTCAATTTTATGCAGGGTTTCGTAACTGGGATGATTGGCTTTTAGGGGGATGTCTTTAACGAAGGCATTAACGGCAACTCTGTTTTCCCAGTTGTCATAGGGGAAAAGGAATCCGGCTTTTTCGTCTGTGGTAAGTTCCCGTTGAGACATTGCCATGGTAGTGGCGGGTCCGGCAAAGCCGTTCAGACCACGTACGATGAGGCTTCCTAGGGCAGGTGTTCGACAAAGAGCAATACGCGCTGGGATATTGGTGGAACGAAAGGCCGCTGTATTGAGGACAACGATACTGCCAATTTTATCGGGGATCGCCTGAGCAGCTCCCATTCCGATGGCCCCTCCCCAATCATGTAAGACGAGGTGTATTTTTTTAAGGGAAAGAGTTTCTATCAGTTGGCTCAGGTTGTCTACATGCTGAGCGAGTTCATAACGGTAGGTCTGAGGCTTGCTGGAGAGCCCACAGCCAATGTGGTCCGGGACGATGCAGCGAAAACGACTCTGGAGCTCTTTGACCAGGTTGCGGTAATAGAAGGACCAGGTAGGGTTCCCATGGACCATCAAAACAGCTTCATCGCCCTCTCCTTCATCGATGTAGTGAAGTCTTTCACCGTCTTTCAGTGTGAGGGTGTTTGAAGCGAAGGGATACAGTTGTCTCAGGGAATCCGGTAATTCCGGAATCACTGCGTCTTTTGCCTGCATTACCATTCGACTGCCATCATGAGGCAATTGATGCCACTGCCGATTCCCAGGAGAGCAACGGAATCCCCTTTGCGGACAGCGTCGCTTTCGGCTGCTTTGGCCAGCGTAAGCGGTAATGAGGCTGAACCGACATTTCCAAAGGTCTCGAAGGTGGAGAAGTCTTTCTCCAGGTCGAGTTTTAGAGTTTCGTAAAGTTTTCGCCGGTGGACAGCTCCCACTTGGTGGCAGATGATCCTGTCCGGTGTGTTTTCATCCCAGGTGAACTCCTTTTTGAATTCTGCCCAGGTTTCTTCAGCCAGAGCAACTCCTGCGAGAAGGAGTTGTTCGGAGTCTGTCTGCATGTGGAGGCTATTACCGGTGGTGGCATCTCCTTTGCAGAGATCGCTATGATTGGTGGCAGCCCGGCAAACACCTCCGAGAAGCTTATGTCCCTCTTCGGCCAATGATCGGTGGCAAAGAACAGCTCCTACAGCTCCGCAACCAATGGTTAAATTTGCAAAGAAGGGTTTGATTTCATTACGGGTGAGATCGCTGCCGAGAAGTGTCTTGAGTGTTTGCTCTAAAAGAGGGCGACCGTTCTCCCCAACTGTGATCATGCCGCATTTTATCTGGCCGCTTTCAATCATAGAGGCGAGCAGAACAAAGGTATTCAAAAATCCAAGACAAGCATTGGAGACGTCGAAGACCTGGCAGTTCGAACTGAGCCCGAGTTCCCGATGGACAAAGGATGCGGTAGCGGGCTCGAGCATATCCCGGCAGACAGCTCCGTGGACGAGCACTTCGATTTGCTCCGGGGCAAAGCGTGATTGCGCGAGGGTTTGTTTTCCGGCCAGAGCGCTGGCGCCGGAGGCAAGCATATCGGTATCCCAAAAGCGTCTCTCACGAATGCCTGTCATCAACTCCAGACGACCAGTTGGTAATCGGAGACGTTCATAGAGAGGGCTTAATCTTTCTTCGATAGCTGCTGATGAAAGGGCTTCGGGAGGAACTTCGTAGCCCAGACTCTCGATGACGACATTTGAAAAACGCATAATTTTCGTTATTTCTCCGGCCTCATGGCCAGGCGAACGACTTCCTTATCAAAGTAATTGGAGCCGAGACCGGCATCGATGACGATCCCGGTTCCGTTAATGCCGCTGGATCGTTCGCTCAGTAAAAAGGTAATAGTGTTGGCCACTTCGGCGGTATCCAGCGCTCTTTTGCGAAAGGTAATTTTTTCCGCAAAGAGGTAACTCTCGAGATAACCGGGGATGCCGGCTGAGGCGCTGGTTTTGAGGAGGCCCGGGTTAACGGTATTAAAGCGTACTTCGCTATCTGAGCTGAAAGATTTGGAAAGATAACGAACGGTGCTGTCTAAGGCCGCTTTGATGGGCGACATGTAGCCATAGTTTTCAGCGGTGACGATATGAGAGGAAATACCAATGGCAACGACGGAGGCTTTTGCAACCAGGTGAGGTTTGAAGGCTCGCGCTATCTCGACCAGAGAGAAGCTGCTGATGGCTGTCGCCTGTAGGAAATCTTCTCGCTTGGTTTCATGAAAGGCTTTCATGCCTTCGCTGTAGTTGGCGAAGGCGATGGAATGCACGATGCCATCTATCTTCCCGTGATCTTTTGAAACATCGTCTGCTAGTTTCTCAATCTCTTCTGGATGTTCGACGTCGCAAATATAGACGGGCTTTTCGCACAAGAGTTTTTCGACGGTCTTGAGGCGTTCTGGTGAACGAACGGAGTATATGACAGTGGCTCCGGCTTCTTCAAGCGTCTGGGCGGTGACGTAGGCGACGCTTTTGCGGTTGGCCACGCCCATCACCAAGATCTTTTTGTTCTCCAGTCCGAGAAAGCTCATTGTTCAGCCTCCTGTGGTGCTTCGGCCATGGTGACGCCGAACTCGACGTCCATGACGCGTTTCCCATTGTTTTTGACAAATCCTCTGAGGAAATAAAAGCCGGCGATTTTTTCTTTTAAGCGCACTTCGATCATCAACTCATCTCCTGGGCGAACAATCGAGCGGAAACGTGCATCTGAGATGCGAGCGAGAACAGGAACTTCTTTTCCGGTGAGTTCATCGCTTCCTTCCAGGTGTTTGACTAAAAAAAGAGCTCCCGTTTGGAAAACGGCTTCGGAAATAAGCACTCCCGGCATGATGGGGTTTCCAGGATA
>CAXMUM010000117.1:0-6450 GCA_964196585.1 uncultured Opitutaceae bacterium | reverse complement strand
CCTGGATGAAGTCTATCAAAAAGGCTTCGTTTTGATTTACTTCTATCCGAAAGCCGACACGCCAGGCTGCACCATACAGTCTTGTAATTTGAGAGATGAGTTCACCGCTTTAACCGATAAAAACATCATAGTCATTGGAGTGAGCGCTGATACAGTAGCAGATCAAAACGCCTTCAAAGTAAAATTCGACCTCCCTTTCACACTCCTTGCGGACAAGAATGGAAATGTGATCAAAGCTTTCGGTGTTCCAACCCGTCCCAGTGGTTCAGCTTCCCGCCAGTCCTTTCTCATAAAAGACGGAACCATCGTCTGGCGCGACCTTGAAGCAACCCCTAAAACACAAGCGGAAGATGCCCTAAAAGCTCTGGCAAACCTTTAAATACCTAACCGTTTACTGACCCCAAAAACGATGAATGCCAACATTACCGATTCCCAAGTAAAGGACTATCAAGAAAACGGATTTTTGATCGTCCGCAATTTTCTTTCAGAAGCTGAAAGAGAAGAGATGATCACCGCTGTTTCGGACACAGTTAAAAAAATGGGGAAACGAAAAATCGCCGGAAACAATGCAGCAGAGGTGGAAGAGGAAAATGGCTACTACGACAGCGTGTTCCTCCAACGCCTCAATCTCTGGAAAATAAACCCTTTCATTAAGAAGGTCTTCACCGACCCGGACTTGGGAGCTGCTCTCAATAAACTCTCAGGAACAGAAAAGATGCGGATCTGGCATGACCAAACCTTGCAAAAAATGGCATGGGGAAATCCCACATCATGGCACGCCGACAACCCAAAATGGTCTTATTATTCTCATCAAGCCATTTCAATCTGGATCGCTCTGGATGATGCTACTATTCAAAACGGCTGCCTTTATTACCTCCCAGGAAGCCATCACATCTCCGACTTCAAAGATGCTGTCATTGGTCAAAACATGGCCAGCCTGTTTGATATTTACCCTGAATTCAAAACGATTGAAGCAGTACCTGCCGAAATGAAAGCTGGAGATGCAGGCTTCCACAATGGCCTCACTGCTCATGGAGCTGGACCAAATATGACCCCTTATCCCCGCCGAGCTATGACTTGCGCCTTTATGCCGGATGGCTCCACCTTCAACGGGCAGAAAAACATCCTCTCCAAAGAATATTGCGCCAAACTCAAAATAGGCGATCCACTGCAAGACGATGAGCAAAATCCTCTGGTGGGCTAAAATTAAGGTAACTTAAGTCTGCAAAGAAACCCCTCCTTACAAACAGAGCACTGAGGAATGAATCATGAAGAGACAGTCAGTCGGTTCCTAAAAGATCCCGGAGTCGAAATCGGGGCCTTCAAAACACCGATTCCCGGCATTCAACCTACCTATGTGGATCGATTCGCAGAGTATGCCAATGAGCCAACTCTCGCCGACTATCAAGGAGACGCCTGTAACCTTCCCTTTGAAGATTCTTCTCTCAATTACGTAGCGACCTCACATGTCATTGAGCACGTAGCAAACCCTCTTTCCGCCTTTAGAGAATGGTGTCGTGTTCTAAAGCATAACGGCATCATCTACATGGTTGTGCCTGATCGTAAGCGGACTTTTGATCATCCCCGCCCCCTTACTTCGGTTAGGCATATGATTGAGGATTTTCATCAAGATACCACACAAATAGATGGCACTCATATTGATGATTTTGTATTCGGGGTTGATTGGAAACAGTTTTCTCCAGACACACCTGAGAACGAAGTTCAAACTCAACGGGAAACGACGGCGCAAACCTATCGAAATGCCATTTCACAAGGACTGGAAATCAACATTCATTTTCATACATTTGAGCCAGACTCCATGCGTCGACTGCTACAAACAACTAAGGATCAAGCCAACTTCCCACACAAAATTGAGATGCTGGAAATCCACCCTACCTTCCCTGACATAAATCCAAATGGATTTCTCGTCGTAGCCAAAGTTAAAAAAGCTTTTTCAAAACGTATCAAAAACCTGCTCGCTTCACCTCCTACTCTTATCAGGTCAGACGCGAAAAAGTTTTAATCTGTTTAGGTCACACCAATTTACACGCAGATAATACCAACTCATCCGTAGTGTATTTTCATTGGACCGGTTCTAATGGGCATCCTGTCCAATTGGAAAAAAGGGAAAGCCCTGACCCCCATGAACCCTGTAGCCACCACTCAAACAGAAGGTATCCATTCAATGCTCTCACGGGACAAAATGTCTGAGGTAGCAAAGAAGAGAAGAGACTTCTATGCCATCAAACCTAATCAGCCCTTCATTAAACAGGAATTTGGGTTTTATTGTATTGAAGAGTGGAAGAAGCAAGGGATGCCCGGCGACCATCCCAACGAAGTCTTTTCCTATGATCCTCCCGGCAAATTTGACCTAATGGAACTCGGCTGGTGTGAAGCTGCCTTTGAACCAATGTTCGACGTCAAGATCCTCGAAGATCGTGGCGAACTCGAGCTAGTTCAGGATAATGCCGGACGTAGTGTTCTTTATTTCAAAGGGAGGCGAGATGGATTTATGCCGGAATATGTCGCCCATCCCGTTAAAGATATGAAAAGCTGGGAAGAGAATGTAAAGTGGCGCCTCGATCCAAAAACCTCCACTCGAATAGAGAATTCTCAGAAGAAAATCTCCCCTGCTATCTCAGCTGCCAAACAAGGTGAAATGATCACTCAACGAATCAGCGGAGGTTATATGTACCTCCGCAGCCTGATCGGTCCAGTCGACCTAATGTACATGCTCTACGACAACCCTGAGGTTGTCCATGATTGTATGAAAACCTGGGTTGAGTTAGCCGACCACATTATTTCCTATCACCAGGAATTTATCACTATTGATGAACTTTATATTGCCGAAGACATCTGCTACAACGGCGGTCCTCTTATCTCCCCGGACATGATCAGAGAGTTTCTCTTTCCCTATTACCAACAACTGATCAGCAATCTAAAGTCCCGACAGATGGACAAAACCCGACACCTCTACTTTCACCTCGATACAGATGGAGACGCTCCCACCGTATTCGAATTGTACAAAGAGATCGGCATGGATGTCACCTCTCCACTGGAAGTAGCCTCAGGTTGTGATGTTGTCAGCATTGGAAAAGAGTATCCTGACTTGGTTTTAAGCGGAGGATTCGATAAAAGAATCTTAGCCCGGACAAAAGATGATATTGATCGCGAAATCGATCGGATTTTCCCTGTCATGTATGAACGAGGCGGGTACCTTCCTACCTGCGACCATGGAGTTCCCGCCGAAGTCCCCTACGAAAACTACGTTCACTACCGAAAAAGGTGTGCAGAGTTTTCAGGTGCTCCTTAGGCCAAAACAATTCTTCGAATTCGCAGATTTGATAAAACCGATCCCTCCCCACCGCCGCCACAGACATAACCAACAAGTAGAGCTTCATCAGTGAAGTGCATAGCCGTGTAACAAAAGCCTGACGAAGGATCCGTTTCCAGATTTCCAATTCTCTTCCATCGCTTTCCTTCGTCATGGCTGACCGCCACAGTCAAAGGGGTTCGCCCCCAGGATGAATCTACAAAATCGATATGCCCCTTACCCTTTTTCTCCTGATTATTCCATAGTGCGATCAACGCACGCGTCCTTGGGCACCGCTTTATCGACAAGGGCGAACAAGGGGAACGAAACCATGAAGGTTTTAACTCCTTCCAACACTTTCCTCCATCAGTCGATTTCATTTCCCATTGGCGCCCAATTGATGTGCGAGCCCAACCCAATAATCGCTTCCCTTTCAGTTCGATCAATCCCGGTTCCTGTAAACCCGATTCACCCCAAACCGGAAGCGTCAACCAATTTTCCGACTCTTTCCAAGTTCTTCCTCCATCATCAGAGCGATAATAGAGCGCGATTGCTGTGCTATCAAATGCCTCATAATTATCCGGCTCCTTCGTATTCAATTTAGCCCTGTGATAGGCAACCGGAACAACAATCCGACCACTTTTCAGCTGAACCACTCGGTCATTATTCAGAACAAAATAACCGGGAGCCGGAACGCAACAACGAGCTTCACTCCAGGTCCTTCCTTCGTCCGAAGAAGTACGCATCCAAGGTCGACAATCCAAAAAACTGTTTTTACGCATATAAATGAAAGCGATGCGACCATCTTGCAATCGAAGCAAAGATACGCTCATCACATTACAGTCGCCCTCATTCTCTAGTAAGACCCGATCCTTCTTCGACCAGGTGCGCCCACCATCTTTTGACTCCCGCGTGCAGAGCACAGCCCTGCCATGGTCGCCACCACTTTTTCCCACAAATTTTGTGTAAGCAAACAGGATGCGACCATCCTTGAGAGTGATAAAAGCACCCTCGGAATTTCGAGGATTACCCCTCTTTTTTTTCAATTCTAGCGTAACATCCGCTTCTGAAATTTTTGTATATCGACTCATATTCATTACATCAAACTTCCTCACTCAAACAAATCTAGAGAGAATTCCGCAAATCCTATTCCTTTTCGAGGCCCCAAAGCCTCATCTTCGGAATAGCGAAACTTCCCATCGTGCACTGTATTTCGTCCATTATAAAAAATAAGAGCTTTCCCTTTCCACTTAACCGGAGTCGCAATGGCTGTCACCATTCCACAATCAAATCTTCCCTGATCTCCGAGTTCTAGAATATGTGAACGATCAACTGAGCGTTCCCACAACCATCCATCCTTACTCATCACCAACTCTACATCCATCGACTGATCGCCTGTGTGATGATGCCAAAGTAATCCTCCGTAGCCCGATGCCGTATGAAACGGGGTTAACCAATAAAACTGCAAATCCACTGGATCTTCTACGTCCGGCTCAAGAATTGTGATAGGCCCGACCCAATCCGACTCAAATTTCCGACCTAACCATATGGAAATACGCCGATGCATCGTTTTCAGGTTATCTCGAGCAATCCTAAGCTCCGGATTATACTTCCAAGTCTGTTGATAAATAAAATGTTTTCCGCCATCCAATGGAACATCTACACCGGCTTTGGCGGCAATCATCGACATCGCATCATTATGATTGGTAATAATTGGCTCATCTCCCAAGCGAGACCATTTTAAACCATCTGAGCTTACGGCTAGACAAATACCAATCTTTCCTTCCGCCTTTGGCTTATCCCAACAAGCCATTTTCCATCGTCTGGACTCATCCGTTTCTGCATCATCAATGAAAACGGATGTCGGCATAAAAACACCCCAATCAAAAGGATGACCAAGTCCCTTCATAACAATATTTGTGCCATCTCCCAGATCTGGTTTATCCCATGAATACCCATCCTCAGATCTAGCAATACAGAGTAAGTTCTTCTCTCCTGCATCTGGAAAATTGATGAGATAATACATTCTCAGGCAGGTTCCGGCTCCTTCTGGAACCACAGAAATCGCAGTGAGATTTCCTCCTTCCTCCCAACTTTTGTCTGCAACAAATACAGATTCCTCACTTCGATTCAGCAATACAGGATGTGTCATAATAGTTTAGTAATTCAACGAGAGAATCCCTTTTAAAAGTCAAAAATCGCCACAGATCGATCGTGCTTCCATTAGTCCAGAATCAATCCGTCTTCAATCTCTGGCTTGGGGGTCAACTTCTCCCAAGATGTTCTAAACGAAGCTTCATCGTACCCAAAAAGCGGAGATACTTCGATAGAGATTCCCGGCAACCCCGATTCATCACACTTCAATGGAGAACCGACCGCCGCAAACCACCGTGCATACTGTCTCTTCTGATCTTCACGTGAAGTCTTTGGCGAATCCACACCTTCGGCATTTTTTACCGGACTGAAGTCATCTGCACGTTCTGTCTCCACCACAATCGCATTTTCCGCAAAAGGAATGGCATCAAAAACAAACATTTCAAACTTCACACCATTCGGAGACTCTGGATCCACTGAATTTCCCTCATTGTCGATAGTCGGAATTTTTTTATCAGCGCGATGAAAAGGTAATTCCAAACCAGAAACCCCTGACCCTATCCGACGAATAAAATCTGTAGAGACCAAATGAATCGCAATACTTCCGGAAAGAAACCTCAACGCTCCCTTCTCATCCGTTTGCTCTGCCAATTCATCTGGCATATCGCTATATTCGATAACAACCAATTTTCCATCCTGTTGGCAAAAATGCCCTACCTTTTCCTTCGCATAAGCTTTTGGCACCATCTTGCTCGACATCTCTGAACCAGCCAAAAGATGAAACCCTATAAAGTTCACATCCACACATCGGACTAAGGGATTATCCACCTGGAAATAACTGACCACCTCGATCCCAGCCTTCTCCATCGCATCAACAGCGCCACTCCTGACTAATGCACGTAACGCTCCTCCATGCCCATCGGGGCTCATTGCAATAGAGTTTTTGGATTCCAATAAAATCTTCCCATCTGGATCGACCGCTGGCATTCGTCCCTGTCGAAAAAAACTAACCTGTTCTTCCTTAAGCCCGAAAAAACCGTTCT
>CAXMUM010000116.1:6266-6646 GCA_964196585.1 uncultured Opitutaceae bacterium | reverse complement strand
TCCCTGTGAGAATATCTGGAATCGAGAGGGCTCTGGAAATAAAATGAGGTGGCTTTTAGTGGCACTGTTGGGGCAAAATGAAGAAGACTTATGGAACAGAGATCTTTGATGATAGAAAACTCAGGTGAGTTTTGGGGGAGGTTTAAGAAAGGTGTTTTGCTTCGAGGGCTTTTTCTGGGTTTAATTATCCTGGGTGCAAAATGGACTCTGGTTTTTCTTTTTGGAGGAGAGGTTCCTTTTGGCGATCAATGGGATGCAGAGATTGCTCGCCTTTATCAACCTCTACAGACGGGAGAGTTTGATAGCGCTTCGATTTTCGCTTCGCATAATGAACATCGAATTGCGGCAACCAATCTTTTGAATATAGTCTTGTTTAAGAT
>CAXMUM010000116.1:0-6256 GCA_964196585.1 uncultured Opitutaceae bacterium | reverse complement strand
TGGGGACCAGATAGACCCTCGATTGCAGGTAGTTGTTTCGATCGCAATACATGCTTTTTGGTTTGGAATGATGGGGGTTTGGTTTGCTCGCAGGTTAAGGCCTTCCTTTCATCCGATGCTTTTTGCTTTCCTGATTGTGTTGGGGGTTGTGCCTTATGCTTACGAAAATACACTTTGGGCCTTTCAAAGTTCAATTTACTTTATTTTGTTGTTTTGGGCTGTTGCCATTTGGGGTCTCGGTCTTGGCAATCTAGGATCAATCCGGTGGTGGAGTGGGCTGTTGGCGGGAATCTGTGGTGTTTTTTCATTTGCTGTGGGTGGTCTCGTAGGTGTCGCTCTGGTTGCAGTTATATGTCTCCGGAGTCTAATAAAACGTAGAATCGAAGGAAGTGAGATTGTCACTGTTCTTGTTTCGATTGGATTAGTTATCTTAAGTTACGTCATACGCAGTGACGTTGGGAAACATGATTTCTTACAAGCGGATTCATGGGCTACGTTTGCCTTAGCGTTTATTCGTCTTACTGCTTGGCCAGCTAACATGGGGCTACCGATTGGCGCCATTTTATGGATCCCAGGAATATGGCTAATGCTCGAATTAATTGGGTATAGGCAAAAAATTTCTGATTTAAGTCAGATCGCCATAATGGCTTGGGTCTTAGCGATAGCAAATATCGGTGCCACAGCACTTTTTCGTGGAGAGAGCGTAGTATCTGAAGGAATTTCGCCGCGTTATTTGGACTTGTTTGCGATAGGCCTGATTGGCAATTTCCTTGCATTGATTGTGTTGGTGAAAGAGAGAACCGGAAACCTTGTGGGTCGACGTGCATGTATCCTTGTTTGGTTGGTTGTTGTTGGGTTAAGTCTTAGCAGTATAGGATTACATATAACGTCAAAGACTCTGCCTTTCTGGAAACAGTCAGCATTTCAACAGCTGGCGCATATTCGTTTGTATTTACATAGTGGGGATGAACGTGTTTTGGCTGGTCGATCGATTTGGGAAATTAGCCATAATAGCCCCAAAAGACTGGTAGAGATTTTGGATCATCCAAATTTGGGAAAAATTCTTCCTCCAAGTTTACACCAAGGGATGGTTGAAGGCCTTTCTATTCAAAGTGAGAGTCAGCATAAGGAAGGAGGCATTGATCCAGGTTATCCACCTTCGACAAGTTATCGAATTTGGGGAAATTGGAGATTAAGTGATCTTGGAAAGAAATCAGCGCGAGATGATGTTCTTTGGTTTGAGTCTGAAGGAGGGTATGCGTTATGGACCCATGCGATCTCTTCCGATTCAGGTTCAGTTGTTTTCGTATTTACCCCAGAGGGTTCAGAAGACCCTGTTTTTATAGAGTCAAGAGGAAGCTCTACTCAAGCGATCTGGAGAGAAACCGATCTGAAACTACCCAAAGGACGTATTCTTCTCAGTGTACTGGATAGTCGAGAAGTTGGTTGGACTGGCGTTACTCTCCCTCGTCCTATCTCTTTCTGGGGCCTTATAGCACGACGCCTATTGAGCTGGGCCCCCATTATATTTGCCGGAGCTACGTTGGGGCTCACTTTTCTGGTTTGGTGGCCATTCCGCCTTCGGAGACATTGATGATGGAGATATTTTGTTGGCGATGAGTGAGTCGAAGGTTATCCTTTCTGTGGTCATTATCGCCTATCGATCGCGTGAGGAGATTGGTGAATGCTTGAGATCTATTCCTCAATCTTTGTTGAATCATCGCGTCGAAGTGGTGGTGGTAGATAACTATCAAGAGGATGGTTTGGCTGAATTCATTAAGGAAAATTTTCCTTTTGTGGCGTATCTAGATCCAAGAGAGAATTTGGGTTTCAGTAAGGCCAATAATTTTGGATATCAACAGTCTTCTGGAAAATATGTTCTCTTTTTGAATCCGGACACTATTTGTAATGAAGAGGCTCTGCTACATTGTTTGAAGCGTTTGGAAGGTGAGCCTTTGATTGGTCTCATATCTCCTAAGCTCGTCATGGAGGATGGAGAGATGGATTTGGCATGCCGACGTTCAATCCCTTCCCTTTGGGATGGGTTTTGTCGCGCTAGTGGATTAGCTAAAAACCTTCCGAAGGTACGTCTTCTTGCCGGGTATAATCTGACATATTTATCTGAAGATGGGACCTACGATGTGGGAGCTATCAATGGAGCGTTTATGATGACTCGCCGGATTGTTTTGAAGGAGGTTGGCTTGTTTGATGAAGCGTTTTTTATGTATGGAGATGATTTGGATCTCTGTTATCGTATTGGGTTAGCCGGTCATCGAGTTGTCTATGATGGTCGAGTTTCCATAACACATCTAAAAGGCCTTAGTGTGGCAAAAGAGTATGATGCTATGTCCAGAGCCATTTTTGATGCAAATAAGGCTTTTTACCTAAAGCATTTTAATAAAAAGAACCGATGGTGGATTCGCTGGAAGTATGAGCTAGCCTTTGGCTTATGGAAATGGGTAGCTTTAGTTCGGGCGAAACGTAAAGGATATCGAGGAGTGAAGCCGGTTTGACTCTTACTACGATTCGTTTTTCCAGCGGAGAAAGGTGAGGAACATTATCTGTAAATCGAACCAGAGTGACCAATTCTCGATGTAATAGATATCGTACTGTATGCGTTTTTCGAGAGAGCTTATTCCTCTTAAATGGTTGACCTGAGCCCAGCCTGTCATGCCTGGTTTGGCCAGATGTCTCGGCATGTAATGTGGAATCGTTTCGGAGAGTTTATCGACATGAAATGGGCGTTCTGGGCGTGGACCAACTATACTCATGTCTCCTTTGAACACGTTCCAAAATTGGGGAAGTTCATCGAGATTCCACTTGCGCATAAACCTTCCTATTTTCAGGAGGCGCGGATCATGGATTGAAGTGCTTTGATTGAGCTGATCATCTTTATCCGTATTGAGCTGCATGCTACGCAGTTTCAGCATAATAAATGACTTATGATTTGCGCCTATTCTTTCTTGATGGAAAAGAAGAGGGCCGGAAGATTCTCTTTTGATAAGGAGTCCAAGGATCACAATGAAAGGACTCGAAAGGAGAAGTCCAAGGGATGAGATGAGAATATCGGTGCAGCGTTTGGCAATTCGATTGAGTAATCTGAAGATGGAAAAACCGTCAATTCCAAGAACAGGGACATTACCGTAAGTTTGTAAACGCAAGTTAGAGATGAAAATATCAAAGGCGGTGGGGATGATCTTCCATTCGATGTAGTTCTTTTCGCATATTTCCGTTATACGGATGACCTCTTGCTGAGGCATCTCCAAGTTAGCTGCAATGAGGATGTCAATTCCGTTTTCTTGCAGTGTTTTTTCCAGTGACGTAGTATCCCCCAGATGCATTTTTTGCCAATCATCAGGTACTGCAATTCCTTCATTCTCACTAGTAGAGACAAACCCCACAACCTGGAACGGGTGGAGGTTTGGAGGAGATACTTCTTCGACCAATTTCTCGGCTTTTGAATTGTGCCCCAATATGGCAACGCGTAGTTGTAGGCGTGAGGATATTTTGCTGTGGGAAACGATTTTGTGGAAAAGACTACGCCAGCAATACATGGTAAGTAATGTCGTGACGTAGGCGATGAGCACAAACAGCCGGGAAATGGGAGGTTCGAATTTTAGGGCAAGTGAAATGCCGAGGTATGCGAAGAGCCAAAAGGTTGTGCCTCTGAAGATAAGGTTGAGGCTTTGGAATTTTCTAAGGAGTAGGCGTTGGTTATAAAGATTGAGGTAAGAATAACTTGCGATCAGAAGGAGGACGCCGACGAGAAGAAGTGGTAAGTATAGTTGGAAGGTAGCATATTCAACGTAAACGCCTGCGGTCTTCAAAGGAGAGGCGTACCGAATCCAATAGCCTAGGGATAGTCCGATAAAAGCTCCTAGGATATCTCCGATGGCCAGAATGATTGGCAAAATGATCTGCCTGAGGCGATTGGAGGGACGAACACTCATCTTTTGTCTTGAGGGGCGGAGAGGGAAGAGAGTTCGTTGGTAAAAAGGGTATTGGGCAGGGATCCTTTCAGAGGAAAAATTGAGCCAAAGAAATCATTCACGATACCATTTTCTTGTACAACATAAGCATCAACCGGAGTAGGTCCATCCATGTTCTTCATAAGCATTCCATAGGCTATTCGTCTTCGCTGGTATGTCTTCATTAAAGGAGGTTGATTCCCAGCAGGAGCTTTAATGAGATCTGAGAACGGACTGTTTCGGTACTTTCCTATGATTTCTTTATATGTGTTTTCCCGTTCAGAAGAAAGAGTTAATCCGTGACGACTCAATAGAGATTGGTGAAGAGCTTGTGACTGTTTTGAGGATTCTTTCCATGCAAGATAGAGGTTCTTCCAGGGTTGAGATGGGATGGCATCCGAGTGAAAAGATTCCGGGGTTTTCAAAAGCTGAAAAAGAGATTTGCTGGAACGATCTCCATTTGTGATGAGAGCTTCGATTTGGTAATCTTGTCCTGTCCACCAGAGTAAAAGAGCGTTGGTATATGCGAGTTTCTTTCGTGTCTGAAAAGAGACCTCACTTTTGTATTTCCAGGAAGAAATAATTTCCGAGGCTGATTCAAGAGTCCTTTTGCGGTGAGGGTTCAAAAGTGGAGTGTCCCAAATGGGAGATGTAATGAAGCGGGGATCGTTGATGGCTTCAAGCGCGAGAGCTCGATGTGCTTCTTTGTTTTTATTCTGATGTAGCAGCCCGAGTCCATACCCTAGGTAAACACCGCCTTTGTCTGGAACAAGGAACGCTGCTTGGACAAAATGCTCTCCTGCAAGGGTGGGATTTCGGTCCAGATACAACCAGCCGAGATTAAAATGGCAAATTTCTTGATTCGGATCGATTTGAAGTGATCTCACTAGGTAATCAATTGCCTTAGTTGTTAGGTCGTGACGCTTCTTGAGGTCTTGTGTCTGATGTGATTCCAAAAGAAATGCCCCAGCTGTAGAATTAAGATAATAAGGCTCATGTGGTGCCATGGCGATTGCCTTCTTAGTTCGAATTTGGAAGGAAGAGAAATCATCTTGTTCGAGATGGTCGACTGCAGATGAAAAAATGCTTCGGGCCCGTAAGGAGGGAAAAACCTGAATAAGAATAAACCCAACGAGAACAAAGGCAGTCACTCCCATAATATAAGATTGTGGCGTTTTTCTCTTCCTGACTTTCTGGAAATTGGTTAGGGAGAGAATAACGGCACAAGTTAGTGCGAGGAGACAGGCAAAAATAGGTATATCTAGTTGATAGTCTGTTAGCGAAAATGCAGAATATCCCAACAGAGAAAGACCAGCAGCCAATAAGGTTCCTTGAGAGTCTTTGCTAAGCTTGTCCTTAAAGAAAGGTAAGGCTTTTTGAAATCGTATCGCGAGAATACCAAGAAAAAGGATCAAGAAAGCCGTTCCGAAATAGCCTAGATCAGCCCAGATTTGCACAGGTGTATTGTGGAGTTGGAGGGCCGTTTCAACTCCACCTGAGAGTTTTGCGCGGTATCTAGGATAGACTCGAGGTGTTGTCCCTGGGCCGTATCCGGTTATGATGCGGTCAGTCCCCATCTCCCAACCGGCTTTTAACATGTTCATCCTTTGGGCATCACCTTCGTTTAACGTACGATGTTTGGCGAAATGGATAGTCAGGTCTCGGATCCGTTTATTGGATACACCTATTCCGATAACTACGAGAGAAGAAAGACCTATGATTATCAGAAGGTTTCTTCTTTTGATCTTATGACGAAGGGCTAGATATGAAATGCTACCTACTATAAGAATCGCCAGTCCAATGAGTCCACCTCGGCTACCGGATGAGAAGAGCAGCAGTAGAGACAAGCTCGAAGCAATAATCCATCCGATTCTCTCGAATCCGGAGCGAGTCCAGGTCAGGATAGCCAGCCAAGGGAGCATCAGAATGGCCATTCCTGCGGTGTAATTTGAATGGCCTAATGGCCGTTCGTTTCGAATATCGAAGAAGTGATAAGGGAAAATATTTTCTCCAGCGGCTTGATTGAGAGCTTGGGTATTTTGGATGTGTTGAAGAAGTGCGATAAGCCAACCTTCCAGGCTGACAAAAAGGAATAGGACAAAGAAACCTGCCAATACATAATGGAGTCTCTGTATTCTTCTTCCATAACCCTCCCCGTGAAAAGATCCGAGTAGGCAAATTGTAAGATACAAACCTCCGATGGCGTAGACATAAGTTGTTGAGGCTTCGAAAGATTGCTCAGGAAAGGGGCTGAGGGTTGCGGATATCAGTACCCAAAAGAGAAGAGA
>CAXMUM010000115.1:0-6678 GCA_964196585.1 uncultured Opitutaceae bacterium | reverse complement strand
CTATCTACCTATTGTCCAGAAACGTAAAAAAACACCTTTTCAACAGAGAGAAAAAGACTTCCAACTCTATCGCAGAGGTCGCTACGTTGAATTTAATCTTATCTACGACCGAGGAACACTTTTTGGGCTTCAATCTGGAGGACGCATCGAGTCCATTCTAATGTCTTTACCTCCAGCCGTAGAATGGAATTACAATTGGACACCGGAAGCAAATACACCAGAAGCCCAACTCTACACGCTCTTTCTTAAACCAAGGGACTGGGTAAAGGCCAAATGATGATCGTCAAATAGCAAAAAAAGAGAAGTCTTTCTTCTCTGGACTCGCTACCTTCACTGCATATGGGTCAATCGTTCCATCAACAGCCATATCGTAAACCAACAAATGATTTCATCCCGTCAAAGATTTTTATCAGCCTGCCAATGCCAGCCACTCGATCGTCCTCCGGTATGGATCATGCGCCAGGCCGGTCGATATCTTCCTGAATACCGCGCATTAAAAGAACGATACAGTTTCCTGGAATTAGCCAAGACCCCAGAACTCGCCCTAGAAGTAACACTTCAGCCTCTCAAGCGATTCCCACTCGATGCCGCCATTCTATTCTCAGATATTTTGGTTATTCCTGAAGCAATGGGCCAACCCTACTCGTTTAGAGATAAAGGAGGCATCCAAATGGATTTTGCAGTTAAGACAAAGGAGCAGTTCGACCAACTTTCATCTACCCATATTCCTCAAAAACTCGAATACATCGACAAAACCTTACGCCTCCTCAAGAGCGAGTTGGCGGACGAAAAAGCCCTCTTGGGATTCGCCGGCTCACCATGGACACTTGCGACGTATATGGTAGAAGGAGGGAGTTCATCGAATTTATCTGCAGTTAAGGAACTTTTCTATAGTGACCGCCTCCTCTTTGATCAGTTGCTAGAAAAAATCACAAAAGCCCTGGTCGACTACTTGAAGATGCAGATCGATGCAGGCGTTGACGCCATACAAATATTTGATTCATGGGGAGGAACATTATCAGGAAACGATTACGAAGAAGCCTCTCTCAAATGGATACGAACGCTGATTGCTGAAGTGGGTTCCTCAATTCCAATCATTCTCTACGCAAAAGGGACCTATCCTCAATTCCAGAGCCAATTATCCTCTGGCGCAAAAGTGATCAGCTTAGATTGGACTGTCGATCTCGCTCAAGCCAGAAGCGCTGCACCTGACAATATCGCCCTCCAAGGAAACCTGGATCCTGTCATCCTGAATACGACGCCTGAAATAGTCGAAAGAGAGGCAACAAAACTCCTCAAACAGATGAAAGACAAACCAGGTTATATTTTTAATCTCGGCCATGGCATTCAACCGACGGCAAAAATCGAATGTATGGAAGCCCTGGTTGCGACCGTTACCAATTTCTCATGAGCACAAGCCTAACGGTCGACCTAGAGCTAATCCGGAAATACAATGTTCCAGGTCCTCGCTATACGTCATACCCAACAGCTCTTCAATTTACAGAAGAATTCAGCCGTCAAGACTTGATGGAGCAGATACAGAACAACAATAGAGATACCTCTCCACTTTCCCTCTACTTTCACCTTCCTTTTTGCGAGACTCTTTGCTGGTTCTGTGGCTGCACGACCGTCATCAGTTCCGACCATTCTCGTTCCGACCCTTACCTAGATCATCTGGAAAAAGAGATTCAGATGACAGCGCCTTTACTTAATTCTAATCGAAAGGTCGTTCAGATGCACTTTGGAGGTGGTTCTCCCAACTACCTTACCCCTACACAAATCCGTCGCTTGGGAAAAAGTATTCATGAGAATTTTCTTTTTGCAGCAGATGCAGAGTTGAGCGTAGAGCTGGACCCTAGGCGACTCACAAAAGATCACATTGATGCCTTTAATGAAATGGGAATAAACCGAGCCTCATTTGGTATCCAAGATTTCAACCCGAAAGTGCAGGAAGCCGTCAATCGCATACAACCTAAAGAAGTCTCTGACCAGGCGATCGCCTGGATTCGAGAAGCAGGTTACAAATCTCTCAATATCGATCTTATCTATGGTCTCCCCTATCAAACAGCCGAAAGTTTTCAAGAGACCCTCGACTTGGCATTGACCTCCAGGCCCGACCGTTTCGCCATTTTCAACTACGCTCACGTCCCGTGGATGAAACCAGCACAGAAATTGCTCAAAGTTTTACCCGAGCCAGAAACAAAACTCCAAATGCTCAAGCGGACAATCGAAACGCTTACGGCAAATGGCTATGCCTATATCGGCATGGATCATTTTGCCAAAGAAGATGATGAACTTGCGATTGCCCAACGAAACAAAACACTCCAACGAAATTTCCAAGGATACAGCACAAGAGGCGGCGCCGATATTTATGCATTTGGTATGTCATCCATCTCTCAAACAGATTCTCATTATAGGCAAAATCATAAGACTCTCCCAAGCTACTATGCAGCTGTCGAAAAAGGAGAACTTCCTATATCAAAAATCTGCACCCTGACCCGAGATGATCTCCTTCGAAGGGAAACCATCATGCGGCTCATGTGCGACCTTGAGCTCAATTACCAGAACCTCTCATCCCTCCTCGTGAAGGCATAAAGGTTACCGATAGTGGCAGGATGCTGATTCGAAACCTTGCCATGCGTTTCGATGCATACCTCAATCCCACAGAAAGCCGCTTCTCTCGAACAATCTAGGTTTCAATAGAACAAACATGAAAGAAGTAGCTATCATTGGTGCCGGTATCACAGGACTGACGGCTGCCTGGAAACTTCAGCAAAAAGGCATCTCCGTTCGAGTATTTGAAAAGAGAGGTCAACCTGGCGGATCCATTCGCACTTTCGAACAAAAGGGTTACTTAGTCGAAGAAGGCCCCAACTCACTGCAACTCTCAAGCCTGGAACATGAAGAATTCCTAAAGGAACTTGGACTTGAAAACGAATTGATAGACACCTCACCAAAAGCAAAAAACCGCTTTTTAGTTAGGTATGGTGCACCGCTGGCTGCTCCTCTTTCTCCACTTCAATTTTTAAAAACACCTCTTTTTAGCAAAAAGGCCAAATTCCGGCTTCTTCTCGAGCCGTTCATCCTTAGGCCCAACTATAAGAAAGAAGAAACTTTGGCCAATTTTGTCCGAAGACGACTAGGTCATGAGATGCTCGACTACGCCATCAATCCCTTTGTTGGAGGAATCTACGCCGGCGATCCCGAGAAATTATCTCTCCAGTATGCCTTTCCCAAACTATACCGGCTCGAGAAAAATTACCGCTCTCTTATATTGGGTTCTCTAAAATTACGCCGACAAAAAAAACGCGAAGGAACCCTATATAAAACACGTTCCATCTCCTTTAAGTCTGGACTACAAGCTCTTCCCATTGCCATTGCACGAGACCTTGGGGAACAGCTCACCCTCAATGCAAATATTCATAAAATAACCAACGCAGAAAAATGGCAGATCTCGTGGTCAGATAACGAAGGAAACAACCATGACGATTTATTTGATGCCGTCATATCAGCCGTGCCAGCGACCTCACTTCCCCACATCAACTTCGGCATAGCATCACAACATCCCTTAACTTCACTCTCTGAAATCTATCACCCGCCGGTTGCCTCAATCGCCATGGGCTTTCGCAAGAAAGATATCCCCCATGACCTCGATGGATTTGGTATGCTCGTACCCGCCAAAGAACCTTTCCAGATTCTTGGTACACTCTTTAGCTCTTCTCTTTTTCCTAACCGAGCTCCCGACGACCACATCCTCCTAACCACTTTTATCGGAGGAACACGAGCACCCGAAAATGCCCAACTTACCCAGGACGAGCACAGAGAATTGGTGATGAAAGATCTGTCAGTTCTCTTAAACATCAAAGCTCAACCCGTCTTCCAGCATACGACTCTCTGGCAGAAAGCCATTCCTCAATATCAGATCGGTCATGGAGAGTACATCGAAAGAATGAAAGCATTCGAGGAGAAAAACCCTGGCTTTTTCATCGGAGGCAATAGCCGCGATGGGATTTCGCTTTCATACTGCCTTGATGCAGGGGGTCGACTTTCACAAGAGGCTCTTCAATTTCTCAAGAGCTGAGAGACCATGGACTCTTCAAGTCTCCTCATTTGACATTATCTGCATAAAGGATCACGCCTAAAAGTTTATGGGCAAAAAAGCAGTATTGTTGGTCAACCTTGGATCTCCCGATTCAACCTCAACCAAAGATGTGAGGACTTATCTAAAGGAATTCCTTTCCGATGATCGTGTTTTCGATCTACCAAAACCTTTACAGCAGCTTGTCCTCAGAGGTTTTATTCTTCCATCCCGGCCAAAAAAATCTGCCCACGCATACCAACAGATCTGGCTACCGGAAGGCTCTCCCCTCATCAACATCAGCCGAAACCTACAACAAAAAATTTCCGAAGGAGCAGACATCCCTATCTACCTGGCTATGCGGTATGGGAACCCTTCTCTTCTGGAAACGTTAACAAAAATAGCGCAGGATGGATGCACCGATTTACAGCTTATCCCCCTCTATCCACACTACGCCATGTCCAGCTATGAAACTGTTGTGGCGAGAGTATTTGAAGTGCTAAGACAAAACCAACTGGATCTAACCGTTTCCGTCTTACAACCATTCTTCGAAGAACCAGCTTACATTGAGGCGCTTTTTCAAAGCGCAAAACTATTTCTCGACGAGGGCTTTGACCACATTCTCTTTAGCTATCATGGCATCCCCGTTCGCCATCTCCGGAAAGCAGATTCCTCCAAAGCTCATTGCACCATAGTGCCCGATTGCTGTTCCACATGTTCTCCAGCCCAAGCTACCTGTTACAAAGCCCAGACCACACGAACAACAGAGGCCTTTGTCCAACTTGCCCAAATCCCATCAGAAAAATATTCCATTTCCTACCAATCGCGTCTTGCAGGGGAACAATGGCTCATGCCATACACCGATCATGAATTAATTCGATTGGGAAAAAAGGGATTACGGCTCCTGGTCATCACTCCAGCTTTCGTGTCCGACTGTCTTGAGACACTTGAAGAAATCGCCATCACAGGCCGACAATCATTTCTCGATTCGGGAGGTAAATCGTTCAAGCACATCCCTTGCCTCAACGAAAATCCTGATTGGATTCAGTATCTCAAAAACAAAGTAAAGGACTACGCTGATCAGAAAGAGCAGACAGCATTGCCTACCCTCTCATAAGACAATCCTTCTAGGTATGAGACTAAAGCATTTTTTTGGCTTATTCTTTTTTTCTATTAGTACGATCTCGGCGATAGCTTTTGAAAAGATTCCCGTCGAGAGAGCCGCAAGAGATACACACACTTTCAGTCTCTATATTGAAAACGACAAATTTACAGGAACAGATCAGCACTACACCAATGGAACAAAGCTAAATTGGACCTCTCCAGATCTGGCAGACTATAAAAACGATGAACGGTTGCCTCGCTGGAGCTGGCCCTACATTGAACGACTACCATTCATCAATAAACCCGGATTACAGAGAAACGTTAGCCTATCCTTCGGTCAAAATATTTACACCCCAGTCGATATCGCCGAGACGAAACTCATTACCGATGATCGACCCTATGCTGGATACCTCTATTTTGGTTTCGCCTTTCAGAGCAAAACAGAACGAAGACTCGACACCATCGAAATAGACATGGGCATTATCGGACCGGAATCATTAGGAGGCCAAACGCAACGCCTCGTCCATCAATTGATCAATGTCCAACTGCCCAATGGCTGGGAAAACCAACTCAGCACGGAGCTGGGCCTATCACTTATCTATGAACGCAAGATCAAACAATGGAAGTATGAAGCTGACAGAGGATTTGGATTCGATGTCATCCCCCACTTTGGCGCAGCTTTGGGAAATGTTTACACCTTTTTGAACGCTGGTGCAGAAATCAGGTTTGGATGGAACCTCCCTTCAGATTTTGGCAGTAGTACTATCCGACCTGCTGGTGATGCCCATGCACCTTACAACCAAAATGATCCGAGATTTTTTAAAAGAAAAACCCCAGGATTTTATTTTTTTGCAGGAACAGATGGGCGATGGGTCATCCGTAATATCTTCCTGGATGGGAATACTTTTACCGACAGTCATAGCGTGGAAAAAGAAGATTTCGTTGCTGATTTTTCTATCGGTGCAAGTCTTCTGGTCAAACAGCTCAAAATCACATATGCCTACGTACAGAGGACCAAAGAGTTTAAACAACAAAATGCCAAACAAGCTTTTGGTTCTCTCACCTTCTCCTTCACTTATTGAAAACGACCTTCGATGAATCTTGAAAATCAGAAAAAATTCACATCACTCATCGAAGAGCAGATAGAGAAAATCAAGAAAGCCCTTGAAGAGAGAAAAGATGATAGCACTCCCATCTCTCCGGATGTTTCAGTTGGAAGGCTTTCGCGGCTTGATGCGATGCAAATGCAGCAGATGGCACTGGAATCCGACAGGAGAAACCAGGAACAGTTGCAACGCCTACAAGACGCCCTAAGTAAAGTGGAAAGAGGCACCTACGGAACTTGCATGAAATGCAACAAAGACATCGCTGAAGAACGCCTCCAAGCACAACCCGATGCCTTTCTCTGTATCGACTGCGCCTCCTAAATTCAATTAAACCTTCCTTAAAGGAACCTTAAGTCCTTCGTATTGTCTAAAAGGCGGATGCACGGATGG
>CAXMUM010000114.1:0-6747 GCA_964196585.1 uncultured Opitutaceae bacterium | reverse complement strand
TCTCCAGTCTTTTTTTCCTCATCTTTGGAGGTTGTTATCTGACCAATACGAATAGCGTAATCATGCCCATCATACGTTTTCAGGTGGATTTTTCGGGCATTGTTCGCTGCGTCGATAGCATTGGGAGCATCCAGTGGAGTTGTGGCTACAAAGCGTAGTTGCGTCATTTTTTTCAGGATACTTTCAATGTCATCCTTGAGAGGTATCTCGCCTTCTTCTTTGGATGAAGCGATTTCCCATTCCGCATCCTTTTCCAAACGTTTAAAGAGTAGAGGGGTTTCTTCTTCGGGGGTTTCGATGCTAAACTCTGCTATTTGCTCAAGTGCGAGGTCAGTTAAGTTGTCTTCTGCCCAACTTTTGGCATCGACATCGATAAAATGAGAAAGGTCGCTGAGATAGGCTTTCTTTTCGTCATCGAAACGAACGAAACGACCTCGATTGCTTACGTTTTTACCTAGATGAATTGTGAGAGCCGGGGTCTTATCTGTTGTAAGGATTTCAATTTTTTCTTTCCCGAATTCCAGTCTACCAAGACGTTCGGGATTTGAGGTCGCAATGCGCTTGACCTTAGCTTTGTCCAGGGCGCTACCAAGGCGTGTAAGGTTTTGAAAATTGATAGGAAAATCAAAATATTCAGAGACGATCCAATGGGTCTCGTCATCAAGCATCTTTAGTGTTACGGTGCGATCTCCTTTTTGAAGGATCAATGAAGTTGTCTCCCTCAAAATTTGTGGATCAACGAGTTTTTTGCCAACTCGAGAGTCTCCATTTGATGAGGGTCTATCTTTGGTGAAAAAAATGATCGCAGAGATAACTACTAAAAGACTTACGAAAAGTATAAGTGGTTTTGTCTTCATTAATTTTATTTTGCGTTCATGCGATTGCGTCGCATGAAAAACCAGACTCCAGATATTCCGACTAAGATCGGAACAAAAAGAAGATTAGCCAAAGTGAGTTTCAGTTCGAGGTGCTCAATTTCTTCACGCAGTGCTTTTCTAATTTTTCGAAGCTGTGATCGCACCACCGCTTCCTGCGCACGGTAGAGTTGAATGCTTTGTTCTGCATCTTCACTTAAGACAAGGCGGTTTCCTTCATCATCCTCTGTAGAGAGTTCGTTGAGTCTTGACTGAACTTCCTTGAGTTCAGTCTCGAGTTTGAGAACTTCGGCTTGATATTTTTCTTCAGCAGCCATTTCCATTTTTTTGATTACATCGAATTCTCGAACAGAGTTTCCTTTGCTTCTGATGGAAATGAGATCTTGGCTTCCTCCCAGAAAATCGAGACTATTCCCACCAAAAATGAGATTGTCATTGAGTGGTTGGACCAAGTTAAAGACGTTCAATTTACGGACGCTATATTCATCAAAAAGCCAGTCGGTATCTGTGATAAGCAGAATGGTTCCAGGGTTCTGTGATTCTTTAAGAGGGTCTTTTTTGCCTGATGTGGTTTCTTGATTCTCCTCTTCGTCTGTTTTATCAACAGGTTCACCGTCTGGAAATGCCGTTTTAAGATTTCCCTGTATCAAACCAGCAATGGTTAAAGGAGATCCTTTTGGCTTCAACTGACGAGCCAACTCATGAGGTGGGGTATAGCTTACTGTCATCGCAGCCATTCGACTCGACTCATCACTCGTTTGCAGGAGAGGGGTAAGTTTTAGTTCGCTGTCTTCTGCTAATGAAAAGACACCTGCTTCAATAAGCAGCATGGAGGAGAGGTTGTTTGTGGGAAGAATTTCCTGATTGAACTGTTCTTCTGTGAAACTGAGCCACACTGGGTAATCAACTAGACCTTGATCGGTTTGTATTCTACTTGCCAATAACCTGTCGCTTGCAATCGACTGAGGGTTATAGGAAATGCCCCAGGCGGAGAGAAGAGTGGGTAAATCGCTCGTTAGATTTGGGTCGGGCGCTTCGTATGCAGAGGTTTGTCTTCCCATACGCTTGAAGTAGCGAGAAGAGGGGTCCACCGCTAGGAAAAGAGGGCTCCCTTTTAAGACAAATTGGTCGATTGAAAATACGAGTTTTGGATCGAGCTCTCGTGGGTGAATGACTGCAAGGACATCGATATTTTCGGGAATGCTTTGTTGATTGGATTCGATAGGAATGACTTTGTAGGTTTTTTCCCATTCCTGGATAATCATCTGGCTAGGTCTTGGAGGAGGTTGCCCGGGTATAGCCATGTCGAAGGATTGCAGTGGCAGACTGGAGATAATGCCAAGTGTTGGTTTGTCTAGAAGTTGGACTGTATAGATCAATTGGGAAATATCGTATTCAAGAAATCCCTCTCTAGCAGGGGTAAAGATGGGGATCGCTTTTTCGGTATCAGCTTGAATGGCTACTAATCCGAAGAAAAGGACTTCCCCTGTTGGGACAGAGCGGGGTTGTATGCTGGCTGCAATAGCTGTTTCCTCTTCTTCAGTATCTGGTTTTGGATCGATGACACGAAGGCTTATCAATCCTTTGGAAGCGGCTACATATTGATTGAGCATTTCCTCCACTCGGGTGGCATAGTTCTTATAATTGATGGGGAGATTCTCAACGCTACGGCTGAAGTAAAATTGTAGCGTTATGGGATCTTCGATTTTTTTCAGTAGATTTTTTGTTCCTTCTGTTAGCGTGTAGTTGTCATCGGCCGTCATGTCGATTTTTGCGGGAAATGACGAAGCAATGTAGTTGATGAGAACTAGGGCAAGAACCCAAAGCCCTGCGATAAAAAGTTTGTTTCCCTTTTTCATGGTGGAGAAAGATATTTTATAAAAAGATTAACGTTCCAGAGCCAGGATGTTCAACATAAGCGCTGTGCCAGAAAGTGAGAGGAAGTAAACAACGCTTCGCACATTAATGATTCCTTTTGTAAAGGTGTCGAAGTGCGTCGTGAAACTGAAGTTTGAAAGCGCATCGACAATCCAGAAAGGAAAGACTGCGCTTAAGAGATCAGCGAAGATACTCCATCCCAGAAAAATAATGACCAAGCAGACCAAAACACTTAAGATAAAGCTGATGATCTGGTTTTGTGTTAAAGCTGAGGTAAGCGAACAGATACCGAGAAAAGAACCAGCCATCAGAATGCTGCCGATGTAGCTTGATAAAATGACTCCCCAATCTGGGTTGCCGAGATAGCCAACTGTTATGGCAATAGGAAAGGTGAGAGCAATGGCTAACGAAACGAATAACCAGGCTGCCAGGTATTTTCCAATGACTGCCTGTGTTGTCGTAATGGGTAGAGTGAAGAGTAGTTCAATGGTGCCTGAACGTTTTTCTTCGGACCATAGCCTCATTCCCACTGCAGGAATGAGGAAAAGAAACATCCATGGATGAAAAAGAAAGAAGCTTTGTAGACTTGCAACTTGGCCATCGAAAAAATTGCCGACGAAGAATGTTAAACCAATTGAAGCCATCAGAAAGACAACGAGGAAAACATAAGCTACCGGGGAACGAAAATAACCGGCAAATTCTCGCTTAAGTAAGGTGATGGTCTGATTCATGAATTTTGAGTGGAGCTGGTTAATTTACGGAAAACTTCATCGAGCTTATGACCATGTTCCTCGTGGATTTCCTCTGGTGTTTGATCGATGATCACTCGGCCATTATTGATGATAATGATGCGATTGCAGAGGGCATCCACTTCTTCAAGGATATGAGTCGAGAGAATGATGACTTTATCCTTGGCCATACTGGAGATGATCTTGCGGACTTCATGCTTTTGATTGGGGTCCAATCCGTCTGTGGGCTCGTCGAGGATGAGAATAGGGGGATTGTGGAAGATTGCCTGAGCAAAGCCAACTCGTTGTTTGTATCCTTTGCTTAGCGTTTCAACGGTTTGATTACGAACAGCTTCTAGATTGCAGAGAGAGACAACTTCTTCGAGTCTGGCGGCCTTTTTTTCTGAATTGGCGAACCCCCGGCAATCGGCAATAAATTTAAGAAATTCCAAGACAGTCATTTCCTGATAAGCAGGAGAGCTTTCGGGAAGATATCCGATGAGACTTTTTACCTTAATGGGATCTTTAGTGATATCATACCCATTGACTCTGGCCGTTCCAGAGGTAGGTGTCAGAAAACCTGTGAGCATTTTCATGGTTGTCGATTTGCCCGCACCATTGGGGCCAAGGAATCCCAGGATGGTCCCCGGAGTCACCTCAAAGGATATGTTGTCGACAGCTCGGTTGGCTCCGAATTCTTTGGTGATGTTTTGAACGCTTACCATAAGTTTTTTAAAAGATAATCGGATAAGAGGGCTATCAGAATCGAATGTTCCCCATTCATGAACATTCGCTTAAAAAAGAGAGGTGGCTCTTTTCAACTCTAAAATTTTTGAACTAAAGAAAGGAATCCTGCTTGGGCGGATCGGTTTCAAGCTTTTTGGGAGCTCGATTTTCATCATCCAGATGACGTGGTGGTTTCGATACTTTCTTTGAAACGGCGGTTTCTCTGTCAGTGACGATCCGATCGCAGATATGTCGGACGTGCATTCGGAGCCACATGGATGTATTGCTTTCCGAGGTGTAGTTGGCTTGGCCATAGGCGTGGATGCGCCCAACTTGAAGCAACCGGTCGTTTTGTTCAAATTCCTCCGTGGAACCTGGTTTGTAAACAGCATAGGTCATACCTCCATTGCGTTTGACCACAGAAAAACTAGGGATGTCACTTGGTCCATCCGCTATATAGATCATATTTTGAAAGGGAATGCGTCGATCCTCGGGTTTAATGTCCGCATTTACATCGATGACAGGATTTTTGTTGGTTCCTTTGTTTATTTCGAAGAGAGCTCTGGTTTTTGTTGTGTTGTCGATCATTGTGCCAATTTGGCTGATCTCACGATCTCCATCTATGAGAAGCTCTTTCTGGCTTAAAAATCCCGGTGGAAGTGGGTTTTCGATGAATTCACATCCCCAGATTCCCTCAACTTCGTTTCCAATATGGCTGCCTCGAATCATTTCTGCCAGACCAGTGCTAACGATATGGTGTTCGAGGCGAATATCGTGTTTGCGATATTCAGGTTTTGATTGGACTAGGTCCTTAAGCGTTTGAAAAATCTGAGGGATTCCTTCGTAGAATTCGATTTCTTTACCACATTCCTGCAGGGTCTTATTGTTAAGTCCTTTAAGGGGGCCATTGCGGACATAGCTGAGGAGATGGTTTAGATAGATACTCTCCCCTGAAACGTTGTATCCTCGTTCTTTGTAATGCTCTGAGAGACTGTTGGTTTCTTCCCAGAATATGGCTTCATCTATGCCGTAACGTCTAAAGAGGGGAGATTGCATGTAGCCGGGGATCAATGTCTTGTCAAAATCCCAAATACAGGTGATGATATTCTGAGTGAAAAGCACAGTAGCCATAGCAATCTTCTTTCATTAGGGACGTCAAAGATAAGCGCGTCCTATCGCAATGTTTCGCTGGCCATTAGCAAAGCTGCGTGTAGCAGTTTAAGCAATTCACAATTTATATACCTTTTAAGAACGTCAGTTCATTTATTTTAATGCCCACCATTCCCACTATTCAGCCATTTGTTCGTCGCGTCGAAGAGCTTGATGCTGCTATGGCAGACCCTAGCTTCTATGCGGACGCTAGAAAGGCAGCAGCATTGTCGAAAGAGCATCAGAAACTACGTGAGATGATTGATGAGCATGCTGAGTTACAGAAGGTGGAGCAGGAGCTTGAGGAAACAGAGGTGATTCTAGGCGATGCCGAGGGCGATGATGAATTGAAAGAATTAGCCGAGAGTGAGCTCCCGGAATTAAAGGAGAGGAGGGAGGCTTTGAAAAAAAGCATTCTAATAGCGATGATTCCTCCGAATGAAACGGATTCTCGAAATACATTGATGGAAATTCGCGCCGGCGCCGGAGGGGATGAGGCGTCTCTCTTTGCGGCCGATCTTTACCGGATGTATTGTCGTTTTGCTGAAACAAAGAGATGGCGGGTAGAGCAACTGAGTGCCAGTTTATCAGAAAAGAATGGTTTTAAAGAGGTTATTTTTTCGATCTCTGGCGAGGATGTCTATAAGCTATTGAAATTTGAAAGTGGGGTGCATCGTGTGCAGAGAGTTCCCGATACGGAAGCAAATGGTCGCATTCATACTTCTACGATAACGGTGGCTGTCTTGCCCGAAGCAGAAGAGGTCGATATTCAAATTGATCCAAGTGAGCTGGATGTTTCGATATGTCGAGCAAGTGGCCCTGGAGGGCAAGGGGTCAATACGACGGATTCTGCGGTGCAAATTTTGCATAAGCCCACTGGTATGATCGTTACGTGTTCAGATGAACGTTCTCAGATAAAAAATAAGGCAAAAGCGATGACAGTTCTTCGTTCACGCTTGTTACAGAAAAAAGAAGAGGAGGAACGGGCGAAGTATTCTGAGAACCGTCGAAGCCAGATTGGTAGTGGAGATAGGAGTGAGCGTATTCGCACCTATAATTTTCCGCAAAGCCGCCTGACGGACCATCGGATTGGATTGACCTTACATAGTCTACCTCAGGTCGTTGAAGGAGAACTGGGAGAGGTGGTAGATGCTTTGTTGCAGGCAGAGTACGATGAGAAGATAAATGAATTGATGAACAAAACGGCTTTTTGATTTCGAAGGTGCCTGAGGAACGATAATAATGCTAACAGTGATCGATGTCATCAAGCGGACGACTGATTTTTTTGAAAAGAAAGAGATCGAAAGTGCCAGACTAACAGCGGAGCTGATAATCGCAGCTTCTCTGGAGTTGGATAGGATGCAGCTGTATCTGCAGTTTGAGAGACCTCT
>CAXMUM010000113.1:302-6773 GCA_964196585.1 uncultured Opitutaceae bacterium | reverse complement strand
GAAATCATCGATTGATTTCCTGAAATACCGCAAGCCTGCTTTCATTGCTTCCTGGATTGTTGTGGCAATTGGTATTTCAGTTGTCGTTACCAAACGGGATACGATTTATGGTATCGATTTTATAGGAGGAGATGAAATTACTCTGTCTTTCCAAGAGGAAGTGGATGTTGCGAATATAAGAGAGGCTGCCGAAAAATATGATGTTGGTGAGGTGATTCCGGTTTATCATGAGCAATTGGGTGGTGGATTGGCTGTTCTTAAGGTTCAGACCGAGTCAGATAAGGGGAGTGAACTGATCGATGCTCTCAAAACCGAATTTCCTTCAGCGGGTTTTGACGAGATAGGCCAAAATCACATTGGGCCTACGATTGGAGCCGAAATCCAACGTAATGCTTTTTGGGCAATAGGTATTTCGTTAATTGGCATTCTTCTCTACGTGGCTCTTCGGTTTGAGTTTGGCTACGGGATCGGAGCTGTGGTGGCAACGATACATGATATTTGTATGACGATTGGTCTGTTCGTCCTTTTGGGATATCAGTTCACGGCTCCTATGGTGGCGGCCATCCTTCTGATTGCAGGGTATTCATTGAATGATACAATTGTGGTGTTTGATAGAATTCGTGAAGAACTATCGCTGAAGCCGACTATGACACTTCGAGATGTGGTGAATTTCGCTATTAATAGAGTTCTGTCTCGATCCTTATTGACGAGTTTTACCACTCTTTTGGCTGCAGTTTCTCTCTTTGTTTTTGCCGGAGGTGTTATCGAAGATATCTCACTTACCTTTATTATTGGTATTCTGACTGGAACTTTTTCATCCATCTTTATCGCGAGCCCTGTCTTTTTCTGGTGGCATAAGGGAGATCGTCGTCACGTAGAATCTTCACATGATATTACACCCAAATACGACTGGGAAGCTTCGACTAAAGCTTCCAAGTAATTGAGCGGGGGTAATACATGCGTTGGATTCATACTCCGCTGGACAGCGAAAAAGTCACCCGCCTGAGTGAGCAGCTAAACGTCTCTGAGATTCTTGCAGGTTTACTCATCCAGAGTGGATTTGAAAAGGTGGCTGAGGCGAAGGATTTTCTTTACCCACGTCTCGCCCACCTAGGGGATCCGTTTCTGCTAACGGGGTTAAAAGAAACGGCGCAACGAATTTCTCAGGCAATTGATAAGAATGAGTCGATCGCCATTTTTGGAGACTATGATGTCGATGGTGTTACGAGCACCACTTTGTTGGTGGATGCGCTCCGTCAATTTGGGAATAATCCGGTATTTGTGGTTCCTCGTCGTCTGAATGAAGGATATGGATTGAGTCGGGAGGCGGTTGATAGAGCTCTTAAGACAGGAGAGCCTACATTGTTTATTGCATTGGACTGTGGGACCAATTCGGTAGATGAGATCGCCTATATTCGCTCGAGAGGAATAGAGGTGATCGTCATTGATCATCATCGTTCAAAAGAAAATATTCCGATAGATTGTTTGATGGTGAACCCACATGTGTATGAGGATGCTGAGGAAATTCGGCATTTCTGCACAGTGGGGTTGGTTTTCAAAGTAGTTCACGGAGTGTTGAAACTGAGGAGAGAAGAAGGTGACGCTCGCGCTTTTGAGATTAAGATCAAAAACTATCTCGATCTGGTTGCGATGGGGACTGTAGCAGATATGGTTCCTCTGGTGGCTGATAACCGTGTCTTTGCCAGTCATGGATTGAAGATTTTACCTCGGACTAAAAGACCGGGATTGAAAAGCCTGATGCGAGTATCTGGAATCCGACATGGTGATGTTGTCCGTCCTGTGGATGTGTCGTTTAAGCTGGGGCCTCGTATCAATGCGAGTGGGCGACTGGCAGACGCTGCTATCTCGGTTGAATTGTTGTTGGGTAATGATGAAGGATTTTGCTCCAAGATCGCTAGAGAGTTGGATGGCTTCAATTGTGAACGCCAGGATATAGAACGAAAAATGATGGAAAGTGCTCTAGAGTTGATAGAGGCTGAATCAGAGAAAAGAGATGGTATTGTTTTATATGGGGATGACTGGCATCCAGGAGTGGTTGGTATACTGGCAAGTCGTTTGTCGCGGAGTTATCATTGCCCTTGTATCGTCCTTGGAAAAGAAGGAAATTTGGCAAAGGGATCTGGTCGCAGTGCCAATGGTATCAATCTAGTGAACGTCCTAGCGGATTGTAGTGATCTTCTAGAGAGTTGGGGTGGACATCCTATGGCAGTCGGAGTTTCGTTGCAGGTGACAAACGTTGAAGCCCTTCAACGGCGTTTTGCGAAAGCGGTAACAAAAGCCTGTGAAGAAGGAATTGAAGAGCCTGCGGTTGAGATTGCCGAGTGGCTGGAGCTGGATCAGATTGAGGATGATCTCCTGGATGAGTTGGAGTTGGTCCACCCATTTGGACAAAGCAATCAAGAGCCTATTTTTGCATCAAGATCGATTCAATTGGCTTCTTCGCCAATTGTCTTTAAAGAGCATCATTTCCGATTTCAGTTAAGAAGCAAAACGGGAAAGAATTTTACAGGAGTTGCCTGGAAAATGGCTGACTCTATTCCACCTGTTGGAAAAGCTGTAGACGTTGCATACAAGCTTTCATGGAATCGCTATAATGGCAGGAAGCTGATACAGTTGGAGATGATTTCCTGGCGACTGGCCTCTGACGATTAGTTTTCTAGATTGAGATATTTAACCTCTTCAGGTGTCAGTGTGATGTCCAACCCTGGCAGGGATGTTCTCGTTTCAGAAAGTGTTCTGGGGCCAATTAAGGTGAAAACAGGGAAGGGCTGTTCCAATACATAAGCTAGAGCAATGTTGATTGTGGTGACGCCTTTTTTGTTGGCTAGTTCCAGAGCTCGTTCTTTTCTCTGAAAATTGTCTTCGCTATACCAGCAGCGAACCAACTCAGAATCGTCCAGCTTGTCTTTTCCGGAGCGCTCAGTGAAAAATCCTCTTGCCTGACTCGACCAAGGTAGAAGCGCTAGATTATGTTCTGCTAGCCAGGTTCTTGATTCCAAGTCTGATGAGGAAACACAGCCTGGCCAGACGGGATCTACAAGACGTGCCAGACTAAAGTTGTTGCTCACTGCGGAGAATCCCTGCAGTCCATTTTGAGCAGCATATTCATTGGCGGCTGTTACGCGCTCCATGGACCAATTGGACCCACCGAAGATTTTAATTTTTCCAGCTTTGACGTGCTTATTCAGGACATCGACGAAAACCGAGGCAGGGAGATCGAGATTGTCTCGATGCATAAAATAAATATCGACATGATCTGTTTGTAACCGCTCGAGTGATTCTTCCAGTTGTTCGGTGATTCCTTTTGGATGGCAATCAGGCGTGTGACCACCCTTTGAGATAAGGGTAATTTCGTCTCTCAATCCTCTATCTTTTATCCATTGCCCAAGGAATTTTTCGCAGATCCCTGACTCTCCGCCTTCATATCCGCCGTAAATATGGGCAGAATCGAAGCAGTTACCGCCTTTTTCAATAAAGTCATCAAACATAACGGCTGCATGGGGCATGGTCGTTTGATTGTCACAGCCCATGACAAGCTGCGAAATATCCTTATCAAGACCTTGAATCCGAGAATAGCGCATATTGTGCCCATCTATTGGACGGGGAGCTCTCCTGTTGATGGGAGGGCGCTTCGCATCAATGGCTTCTTCTTCGTATGACAAGCCAATCTCCCTGCGCCATAGGTCCAGAGTCTTCATGTTACCCAATGTGTCCTCCCAACTCATGGCTTTTGTCTCAACCTTTCCGGAGTGAATTGCTTCGGCTACAGTATCTGCCTCAATGGTATAGAGGCTACGGCTCTCATCTTTGGAGATTAATTGTGGGGAGGATCCTCCGTTTTTTCTTACATCAATCGTCCATGCTCCACCGTCTTTGGCGACCAACCAGGGGCAGGTAATGTGGATGGATCCTTCTGTGCCGTAGATAGTCGCTGTGCTATCTTGATTGAGTTGGGTGCTAGTCGAAACCTCAGCGATGATATCACCTTTGAATTTTAGAAGAGCTGAAGCGTATTCATCGACTCCAGTAGAGCCTAAGTGTCCGGTGCCTTTCACGTTGATTGGCTCCTCAAATTCTTTTCCACGCGCAACCCCTGCGACTAAACGTGCTAGCGAAACAGGGTAACAGCCAACATCGAGAATACCACCACCACCAAGTGCATTACTCAGAAGGCGACTGTTGGGATCAAATGGACAGTGAAAGCCAAAAGTTGCCTTGATCAATTTTACGTCACCGATTTCGCCATTTTGAATCAATTCAACAAGCTTCTGAGTTTGTGGGTGACACCGATACATGAAGGCTTCCATGAGGAAAACTCCATTTTCCAATGCAGCTTCCACGACCGCCATCGTGTCGGCGTGATTTAGAGCGATCGGTTTTTCACAAAGGATGTGTTTACCCGCTTCAGCACACTGGATCGCAAGAGTAGCATGGGTAGGGTGTGGGGTTCCGATATAGACTGCCTGGACATTGGGATCTTCTAAAAGCCTCTGGTAGGAGTCGTAACGCTGTGCTACTGCGAACTGATCACCAAATGCATCTGCAGATTCTTGTGTTCTACTCGCTATGGCCACCAACTGCCCAGTGTTTGAATTTAGAATTCCATGAGCAAATGTATTGGATATGTTGCCCGTTCCTATGATGCCCCAGTTGAGTTTTGTTGTCATGGATGAATCGTTAAAAGTGTTCTTTAGGCTAGTTAGACATTTTTTGAAGACTGTCGAATAAGAAGCAAGCAGGAGTTAGAGTATCAAGTTCTCTTCATAAGGTTGATAAGAGCTCGTCTCGTGGGGGTAGCAAAAACCCCGACCAATACGCGATTAGCCGGGGTTGATAAGAAAATGATTAAGGCTTATTCTTCAGGAGCGGTTTTCTTTAAACCGACAACGCGATCGCCTTCTTTCCAGTCTCCACGTTTTTTGAGCAGATCAACGCGTTCAAAACGTTTAAGAACGTTGCGTTTAATCAACAAGCTGCTGGATGATTTGAAACTAGGATGCTGGGACATAATTCAACTTTTTTTCGGGATCTTTCTGTAAAGAGCAACTTACCTAGGTAGATCTTTAGCCCAGTTCAAGTACTTTTCTGAAACATTTGTTTCTTTGAGGACAATCCATTGGGGTGTTTCATAGGAATGATTTTCATCAATGAAGCGTTCCAGGCTTTCGACATTGTGCGGAAACGCCTTAAAAGTAATCCTGAATTCCCGAGACTGCGCTATCTCATTTTTCCAGAGATAAAAGGAATCTATAGGGCCATCGACTTGCGCACATACTGCCAGTCGAAGTTTGATCGATAGGTGTGCTAGGAAGTCGGCTTCCTTTTTGTTGTCCGTCGTAGTCCAAGCAACGGAAAGTGATGATAGATTCATGATTGTGAGGTATATGTTTTGCCCTTGCTGTCCTATGTTTCTGAAATAATAACTTGACCTGTTCAATCTAGAAACTAGGACAAACCGTTTACTTCAACCTTGGAGGCCCTGTTTTGAGAGAAGAATATTTAAAAGAAGCTAATAAAGTAATCCCGGACGCTGGGCTACTAATCAATGTCGTTTCTCGACGGGTTAAGCAGCTGCGTCATGGCAATAGACCTTTGGTCGAATCTTTGGAGAAATTGGATCTTGAAGATATTGCCCTGCGCGAGATCATTGAAGGTAAAATAAGCTACGAGACGGTCGAAGAATAGTGTCAGAGCAGCTGGGCTGCTTTATTTCTGATCAGTTTCTCTCCTAATATCATAAGATCTCCGGGCACGTCCCTCTATTGATTGTTTCGGTTTTTTGTTCGGAAGAGCGAAAGAGCTGGTTCCGGAGGGTTGTTTTTTACCTCATGTCTGCCCGAAATTCCAAAAAAGAGCGATTTACCGAGATTCGGAATAAGAAAGTATTCCGGGACTATACCATTGAGGAAAAGTTTGAAGCAGGGATTGTTCTCAAAGGGACTGAGGTGAAAGCTATGCGAGGTGGTCTTGCCCAGATTTCAGACTCTTTCTGTCGAATTGAGAAGGGAGAGGTTTATCTGTATGGAATTCATATTGATGAATACAGCTTTGGTAATTTGAATAACCATGAGCCCAAACGTCCGAGGAAGCTTTTGCTGCACAAACGCCAGATTCGAAAGATTCAGCATGAGATGGATGCTGGTGGAAAGTCATTGATTCCTCTCCGTTGCTATCTAAAGGTCGGTTTGTTCAAAGTGGAGGTTGCTCTCTGTGTCGGTAAAAAGCTTTTTGATAAACGTGACGATCTGAAGAAAAAGGCAGAAATGAGGGAAGTGGAAAAATTGTTTAAGTATAGCCGGTGATCGTTGTTCCAACCTAAAGAAAGATTTGATGGATAACGAAAAAGAAGTTCGAGTAAGTGTGCCGGCGAGCACATCGAACTGTGGTCCTGGTTTTGATACCTTGGGAATGGCATTGTCTTTATATAATACTGTTACGGTGAGGGCTCTA
>CAXMUM010000113.1:0-292 GCA_964196585.1 uncultured Opitutaceae bacterium | reverse complement strand
GATAGAAAGGCGGCTGATGCTTCGCCAATGATCGAGGAGATGCAGGATGTTTTTTTTCAGAAAACCGGTATGCAGTCCTGTTCACTCGAGGTCTTGATTGAAGGAGATGTTCCTTCTGCCAAGGGTTTAGGCTCAAGTGTTACTGTTAGAGCAGGTGTTCTTGCAGGTCTTAATTCCCTTTTTGATGAACCTCTCAATAAAGATGCCATGGTAGAGATTGTCTCTGCTGTTGAAGGACATCCAGATAATGCATCGGCTGCGATATTGGGAGGCTTTTGTGTGGCTAGGTCTT
>CAXMUM010000112.1:0-6788 GCA_964196585.1 uncultured Opitutaceae bacterium | reverse complement strand
AATCAAGATGTGGTTTTTCGAGAAATAGTGGTTATTCAAGGAGGTTATTTATTAGACGGGATTGAATACGAAAAAAGGGATTTAGAGAATCAACTGAAAACATTCGCTGCTATGCGTAAACCTCCAGTGATCAATATTAAGGCGGACCGGAATACCAACTACCAAGAAGTGGTCACAGTCTTGGACATGCTGAAACAAAATAAACTTTCAAAAATCAGCCTCGATACACAAAGCGGACGCTAAAAGCATTTGCTGAAAAATGAATTCGAAATCAAGAACTGGCGCCTTCATCCTATCGACCATATTTCATTTGGCGATCCTGGCTTTGATGATTTTTGGGGTTTTATTCAAACCAAGCAAAAAGCCTGTGCCCATGATATTCGAAATGGTCTCTCCGCCGAGCGTGGGAGAGCTACCTGATATTGCCGAGGGGGCTGCAATCGAATTCACTCCTCAAGAGATAGAGCCCATTCCAGAGCCGATAGCCGAACCAATTCAAGAACCTGTCCCGGTCCCACCAAAACCACCGAAAGAGGTAAAGCCAAAACCACCAGTTCCGCCTAAGCCAAAAACACTTTCATATGAAGAGTTCATTCGAAAGAATCCGGTCAAACAGCAGAAAGTAAGGAAACCCCGACCGAAAACAGTTACCGCACCGAAGATCGATACGTCGGCAATCAATGATTTAAAGGATCTCTGGAAAAACTCGTCGACAACAGGGCAACTCTCGGCAGCGGAACAAAGCGCCATAGAACGTTACCTTGCCAGAGTCGTTGCGATCGTGAAACAAACCTGGCAAAAACCCTCTGGCTTGGGTCCTAATCTAAAATGCATCGTGCTTTTTGACATCTCGGCCAGTGGCAGGCTACTCTCTCCGCGTATTAGTTCTTCTTCGGGGAATTCTGAATTTGATGCCAGTGCACTTAGTGCAGTTAGAGATGCAAGAGGACTTGGCCCAACACCTGATAGTCGGAGTCATCCTTATGGGATCAGATTCAATATTTCAGATGGTGTTTATTAAGAATTGCCTAGAATGCAAGCAACCTTCGTCAAACGGAGGTTTCTTCAGCTTAAATTTTTCTTTTTAGAAGAACATTACAGCCGTTTTTCGCGTTATCTTTGTGATAAGCGTCTCCTTAGGCATCAAACTTGCTCTTGAAAGGGTCTCGAAATAGTGAGCAATTGGCCCTCGTTTTGTCGATTTTCAGTGAATGAAAATCGACTTAATGGATTTGATTGAATGCTCTTTCGCAAAATTGAAATTAAATCAAGATATAATCATACAAAACTAATGAGTGGAAGCATCGCACGTCTAAATGCAATTGCTGCAATAAACACAGCTGAAGTAAATCCTGATATCTCAGATTTCGATACACCAATCGATGAGCTTTTCGGACGTAATACTTTTAGCCTATCTGTCATGCAGAAATGCCTCCCCAAAGGCGTTTTTAAATCGATCGTTCATACGATTGACTCTGGCAGTAAGCTAGATCCATCGATCGCTGATGTTGTGGCGACTGCGATGAAAGATTGGGCTATGGCCAGGGGTGCGACTCACTATGCGCACGTCTTTTACCCATTGACCGGTCTCTCTGCGGAAAAGCACGATAGCTTTCTGGCGCCGGATGGAACTGGAGGAGTCATTGCAGAATTTGCAGGAAAGACCCTTATTCAAGGGGAACCTGATGCTTCGTCTTTTCCGAATGGCGGTATTCGCGCAACTTTCGAGGCACGTGGTTACACTGCTTGGGATGTTTCCAGCCCTGCCTACATTCTGGAGAATGTAAACGGAACGACTCTCTGCATTCCCACAGCGTTTGTTTCGTGGACAGGTGAAGCACTTGACAAAAAGACACCTCTTTTGAGATCGATGCAGGCGCTCAACGTTCAGGCTCAGAGAATTTTGAAACTCTTTGGCACTGAGAACCCTGGGTTTATCTCTGCCACAGCAGGGCCTGAGCAGGAGTATTTCCTTATCGACACCAACTTTTACTTTTCCCGTCCCGATCTATTTGCCAGTGGTCGTAGTGTTTTTGGTGCCCCACCACCAAAAGGACAGGAATTCGACGATCACTACTTTGGTGCGATTCCTGAAAAGGTTCTCGCTTTCATGTATGATGCGGAGCGTGAACTGTATAAATTGGGTATCCCGATCAAAACACGCCACAATGAAGTCGCTCCGGGACAGTATGAAATCGCACCTGTCTTTGAGTCAGCGAATATCGCAACAGACCACAATCAGCTGGTCATGTATATGCTCAAAAGAGTGGCCCGAAAACATGGGATGACCTGTCTCATGACGGAAAAGCCTTTCGCTGGCGTCAACGGATCCGGAAAGCATGTGAACTTCTCGCTTGGCGGAGCAAAAGTAGGAAACTTACTTGATCCGGGTGACACACCTCACTCGAATGCCCAATTCCTCGTTTTTTGCGCAGCCGTTATCCGCGCTGTCAGTAAGTTTTCTCCACTCCTGAGAGCTGTTGTCGCTTCGGCAGGTAATGATCATCGCTTGGGTGCAAACGAAGCACCCCCAGCTATCATTTCTATCTTCCTGGGAGATCAGCTGACCGACATCTTTGAGCAGATCAAAAAAGGTGGAGCGAAAAAATCCAAAAGCAGTGGGACCTTAACCATCGGCGCCGATATCCTTCCTCCACTTCCAAAAGATGCAGGTGATCGTAATCGGACAAGCCCATTTGCTTTCACCGGAAATCGCTTTGAATTCCGGGCCGTTGGATCTGATCAGTCGATCGCTGGACCATTGGTTGCTATGAATACGATCCTTTGTGATTCTCTCGATTATATCGCAACAGAATTGGAAAAAGTCGGGAATTCAAATGAAACAAAATTTAATGCAGCCATTCAAAAGGTGCTAAAACAAATCATCACCGAGCATGGATCTGTCATCTTCAATGGCGATGGATATTCTGATGCCTGGCATGAAGAAGCTGCAAAACGTGGACTGCCTAATCTGAGGACGACCGTTGATGCCTTGCCATCTTTAACACAAAAAAATGTCGTTGGGATCTTCAAGAAGCATAAGGTTCTTTCAAAGAGAGAACTCGAAAGCCGACTTGAGATCTACTACGAGCAGTACACTCTTAAGATAAACGCAGAATCGAATGTAGCAGTTGAAATCGCGCAAACACTCGTTCTTCCCGCTGCTTTCCGTTATCAAGGGGAACTAGCTGAAACAGCTTCGAGACTCAAAGTTTTGGATCTTTCCTATGATACAGAAACACTGGAAAAACTGACCTCTCTCATTCAAGATTTGGAAAAGAAGCTGAGCGCTTTGAGAAAAGCTAAAGAACACCATGCCGGTTCAACAAAGAAGGAAGCCGAGTATGCCTGCACTGTCATTATTCCTGCCATGGAAGAACTCAGAAAAACCGTTGATACGCTCGAGAGTCTTGTCGCAGATGACCTCTGGCCGTTACCGACTTATCAGGAAATGCTTTTTATTAAGTAACCCAACAGACTCAGCCAAATAGCTGTAGCCTCCTCGAACTTACTTCATTTAAAGTAGGGAAGGGGAGGCTCTTTTGTTTCCTCCCCTTTGGACACTGGTGGAGACGATCGGAATCGAACCGACGACTTCCACAATGCCATTGTGGCACTCTGCCAACTGAGTTACGTCCCCAGTGTCCAAAGAATAGGTTGAGATTCGAAAAAATAGGCTGAAATGCAAGGCCTTTTTCGAATTTGAGAAGCAAACATCGAGATTGCTATCCAGCCGCAATCGAGCAAACATCTGTATCGTGAAACGAAAAATACGAAGAATAGGCATCTACGTAGGTTTCGGCCTGCTCGCCATCATCCTCTTGCAAAATCTAAAGAGTATCTCTGTGAGATTTTTGTTTTGGGAAGGAAGCACTCCACTGATCCTTTTGATACCCTTGATTTTTCTGATTGGACTGACTGTGGGATGGTTTTTGAAAAGCTATCTAAACAACAGTAAATAATCCAGCGATCAAAAATCTGACTTGAAGAAGTGAGCGGCTCTACATGATCGCATGATCGTTTTTGAACAAAGAGAATATAAGCCACCACTATTTGTGATGGCTTTATCCACATTCTTTTAAGCGACTTTACTTCAGTAAGAAATCGACCTGCGCCTTACCACTTCCGATCGTTTCTTCTTCAGCTGCACTAACTGTCAAAAAGAGTCGATCAGCTTCGACTTTTTCTGTCGCAAGGAGGTGTGCCTTAACACTGTTAGCACGGGCAAACGCCAGCTCATGAAGTTCGCCACCGGTAACTTCCATGTCTTCAGGGCCCAGAACGGCAACCTCTCCCTGGTCTAACGAAGGATCGGCTTCCGAAGTCACTTCCTCTTCTTTCTTCGGGGAGCCAACCCAAGACTTCACCCGAGCAAAACCTCTCTTGAATGCATTGCTCTCAGGAGAACCTTCTGATGTGCCAGCACTCTCCTCTGCCGCTACAGTCTCTAGTCCTTTCGGGTTCTGAAGAAGCGCATCGAATTTTTGCTGTTGCAGCGCAAGCTTATCCACTTCGCCATCCACACCACTGATAATTTCAAGACGAAGATTGGGGCGTTGGTAGAGCACCTCCGCAAGTGTATCGAGCTTCTCTGAACCTGCAGTCGAAACATCACTCGCTCCAGGATCAAAACTGACATATTTAAATTCCTCTCCATCACCTCCGCTACCGCCTCCAAAGATAGATCCTAAGACTGAAAAAGGAGAGGTTACTATTTTGGTGATTACATTGATAATCGCATTGGAAATAACACTTCCATAGCTGAAGCTTGGGTCATCCAGGTTTCCACTTACTGGGACATTCAACTCTATCAAACCATCTCTATTCTGAAGTAATGAGATAGCCAGTGGAATAGGAAGGTTTGGAGCATCGGGGCTATCTGTTTTTTCACCCAATGTGAGTTGATCAACTTTCACAAGATTTTCTCCACTCAACTCATTACCAGATAGTTTATAAGTCATCCCTGCAGAAAATTGACCTTTCTCCAACCCGTATCCTACAAACTTTCCAAAATAAGAACCCAAAGGAGGGAGCTCAAAATTATTCAAATCAACCTGCACATCGACATAACGAGCAGCAGCCAACGGATTTGCCTGTCCAGAAACCGTCAAGAGAGATGAATTGTTTAAACGACCACTAAGGTCAATATCTGCCCGAGATGTCTCATCGGACTCGAGGCCTATTATAGTGCCTTTAAAGTCATCCATAAGGAACGACACGGAAGGTTCGAGTGATTCATCCAAAAAAATTACACTTCCATTTTGAATGAGAATCTCGGCTATTTTAACAGGAAAGGGAAGGGGAGACGTTGCCTCAGTTTCAGCATCTACTAACAATTCTTCTTCTGTTTCACCTTCCTCACTCTCTTCTTCTTCGATCCCTTGATCTGAAGCTTCAGCATCCTCTTCTACAGTTCCTCCTTCTTCTGCAGAAGATTCCACAGGCGCCTCATAGTTTGGATCAATGGTTGAAACATTCAAAACACCTTTTTCATCGACAAAGACGTTTGCTCTTGGGTCCGTGACGGCAATTTTACCAATTTCAAGAGAAGCGGGAAGATGAGTGTAGTTGATATCTGTGATAGCCAAATCCGTCCAAGCCACCAGATCTCCAGCTACCTTTCCGTCAACTGTCTGAAGATCATTGATATTCAGACCTCCTGTGAAATGAAGATTCGGTTCATTGCTCTCTTCCAACAATGACAGAACCACATTTCCAGCTAAATTGAAGTTGCCCCCCTTAATCTCAACATCCGCGTGTTCATTAACATGATTATTAAATGCATCTAGAGTGAATGCATCTAGAGCAATGTCCAAATTTGCGGAAACAGGAAGTAGTGAAAACGTTCCGGTTGTACGGATCTCACCTCCATGACGAGAATGTGTCGTTAGAGAAAGACTTGCTGTCTGATCGGCCTCATTCGAGATATTTTTAATTTTCAATTGAATATCATCGAATGCCAATGTCGCAGGGTTTTGAAGAGAGTTATCAATCAAAGCCAGCGAGCTTCCTTTTATCTCAAAAGATTTCAATAAAACAGCCCACTCAGAGATATCCGTACCGACAGGTTCGGTCTCTTCACTGGTAGATTCTTCTACTGCAGCATCAACGAGTTGCTCTTCTGATGGAGGTACAATCCCTTCAACATCTAAAGCGCCACCCACCATTCGTTCGATCTGAATATGCCCACTCTCAATAACGACCGAGTCAATCTCCGCTGTCTGTTCTTTGAGATTGATCGCAGCTCCCTCCACCTGAACAGATTCAAGTTTGAGAACATCGATATCACTTCCAATTGTCTGCATCAAAAGATCAGCGAATGTAATCGAGGCATTTGAAAGACGGACATCGTTAATCAAATCATACTGATAATGGGAGGTAAAAGATAATTTCCCTTCAGCAACATGGAGGTTTATCAAACCATAGTGAAAGGGCTTGTACTTTGGTAATGAAATGTTTGATACAGAAATTTCACCGGAAGAACGAATCGGGTTTAAAAGGACATCGCCTTCCCACGAAAAAGATTCACCGGATTCGGTGGTAGCGGAAAAAGCGTAAGGCGCTTCCGTATCGCTGCTTGTCCCAAAGTCACGTAGATCAATATTGATCGGTTTTGCCACAGTCTCAAAAGGAAGGGGCAAGGAATGGTCCGTGTATTCAAAAACACCACTTGAAATCACAAGATGCCCGACAGCTACATTAACCTTATCAGCTTCTTCATCATTTTTTTTAATTGCGTTTTCATCCGGCACCTCTCCCGTCAGTTTCTCCAGAAGATCTGTCACATT
>CAXMUM010000111.1:0-6812 GCA_964196585.1 uncultured Opitutaceae bacterium | reverse complement strand
GAGTCGGTTGGATACGACCCTGAGGTGTATTCGGGCTTTGCCTTTGGTATGGGTCTTGAGCGCATCGCCATGATTCTGTACGGCATTGATGACATTCGCTATTTTTATCAAAATGATCTGCGCTTCTTGAAGCAATTTGTCTAATGAAAGTTTCCTATAACTGGCTCAAAAGATATATTCCTCTCAATCAGTCTCCAGAGGAGATTGAAGGTATTCTCACTTTGCTGGGGTTTGAAGTGGAAGGAGTTGAATCGAAGGGGCTTCCTGAATTGGAAGGCGTCGTTGTGGGAAAGGTTCTCGAACGAAATCAACATCCAGATGCAGACCGCCTCAGTGTTTGCCGCGTTGGTTTGGGTGAGGGGGATGAGGAAAAGGTAATTGTCTGCGGTGCTCAAAATTACAAGGTTGGCGACTGTGTGCCAGTCGCTTTGCCTGGTGCTATTTTGCCGGGAGGATTCAAGATCAAATCTTCTAAACTGCGCGGTGTACAGTCTGACGGTATGATGTGCAGCGGAAGGGAAATTGGATATGGAGAGGATGGAGAGGGTCTTCTCATTTTGGCAGGAGATGTATCTTTAGGTAAACCGATCAACGAGGTCTTTCCAGAAGATGATTATGTCTTTGACTTGGAGATAACTCCTAATAGGCCGGATTGTTTGTCTCATGTGGGATTGTCTCGGGAACTTGCTGCCTATTTCAATATGGAGCTAGCTTACCCACAAAACCGGTTTAGTGGTTTGTCAGAAGACGCACCTTCAGCAGGTGGGTGTCTCAAATCTGTTTCTATCGAATCCGAAGAACAGTGCCCATTATATTTGGCTCATGTGATTTCTGGAGTAAAAATTGGGCCAAGTCCAGAGTGGCTGCAAACTGCCCTTACCGCAGTTGGGTTACGTCCGATTAACAATGTCGTCGATGTAACGAACTACGTTTTGATGGAGCTGGGACAGCCGATGCATGCATTTGATGCAGCCAAGATAGCTGGTCATAAGATTGTGATTCGCCAGGCTGATGACGGCGAAAAAATTAAGACTCTGGATGGTGAAGAACGAAAGCTTTCGAGCCGGATGTTGGTTATCGCTGATGCCGAGAAAGCATTGGCCATTGGTGGAGTAATGGGGGGAGCAGATTCTGAAGTGGACGGGGATACTCAAGATATCGTTTTGGAGACCGCTTACTTCAAACCATCAGCTATTCGATGGACGTCCAAGCAATTGAATTTAAGCAGTGATAGTTCCTATCGTTTTGAACGTGGAGTCGATTCTGTAAATGCTTTGTATGCAGCACAGAGGGCAGTCGATTTAATTCTGGAAACGGCGGGCGGAGTTGTTCTTGGTCCAGTTTTCAAGGCGGGATCTGAGCGCACTTGGAAAAATGAGATTGTTTTTTCACCGGACTATATTCGTGAAAGATGTGGATTTGACATTCCGGATGAAGAAATCGGACGGTCTTTGGAAGCGTTGGATTTGTCTATTGTTCATAGGAACGATGAAAAAGGGGAGTGGACTGTTAACATCCCGAGTTTTCGTTCAGATCTGGATCGTCCAATCGATCTTGTGGAAGAGGTTTTGCGTATTTACGGGACAGATAAAATTCCCCATGCATTGGTAAAATCTACTGGGATTGTTGGGGGAGATGATCCCATTTGTGAGTTTAATCGGCGCGTGTCGGCTTACTTGGTTGGTCAGAACTTTCGTGAGTGTATGAACTATACACTGCGATCGGGAGATGAAATGAAGAAATGGCAGTCACACTCATTGGCTGAAGAACTCAAATTGGCGAATCCGATTACGGAAGATCAGACTCATCTTAGATCGAGTATTCTTCCCGGGTTGCTGGATGTGTTGAAGCTGAACCGAGATAGGAAGACTGGCGTTACACGATTATTCGAATGTGGTAGAACTTTCTCTGAGGTAAATGGTGTGGTAAATGAGATGATTTCTGTCGGATTCTTGATTGCTGAAAGTGAAGAAGAAACATGGCTCAAGCGTTCTCCCGTAGATTTCTATCTGGTAAAGAATTTAGTTTTTCAGGCTGCACGTTTGGCAGGAATTGACCTGTTTAATCATCCCATTGAGCCTTTTTCGAAAATGGGTTCTGCTTGGCAGGAAGGCCATTCTGCTGGATATGAAAATGTGAAGGCAGGGTTTTCGTATAGAGTTGGACTAATGAACCTGAGTCGTTCACAGGCTCGGGGACTGAAAGGAAACATCTATGCCGGGCATTTCAGTATTCTTCCTGCACGATTAAACGGATCGAAAAAACGTAAACCTTACAGGCCTTTTAGCACTTTTCCTCCAGTATTGAGAGATCTGGCTTTGGTGGTTGATAAGGGTGAATTGGCAGGTGAAGTTGGACGAAAATTGTCCAAAATCGGAAAGAGTATGCTCTCTGGAGAGTTGGAATTGGAAGACATCAATCTTTTTGATTGTTACGAAGGAGAGGGGCTTTCTGAAGGAAAGAAGAGTTTGGCTTTTTCTCTAACTTTTCGTTCGCCAGACAAAACGTTGACTGATGATGAGGTGAATAATGTCTTCCAAAAAATCCAGAATGAGGTTGAGGCGAAGACGGCCTACCAGATTCGTAGATAACATAAGTTTAAGAATAGCATGGCTGATATTCAAAATATAGACATCGATTACGTAGCGAATTTAGCGCGTATCGAATTGACGGATAATGAAAAGGATTTGTTCTCAAGACAGTTGGTGGATATTCTTGGTTATATTGAAAAGTTGAAGTCTGCTGATGTTTCCAATGTGGAACCGATGGCGCACGCCTTTCCTGTCTACAATGTTTGGGATGAAGACGTTCCTGTTCAAGGACTCTCTGTTGAGGATGCTCTTAAAAATGCACCTGCGGTAAGAGAAAACATGTTTGTCGTTCCTAAGGTTGTTGAGTGAAAATAGTTAGGGGCGATTAGGCTGTAATATTTGATATATCAGGAAATGAGCGAAGGTCTTCACTATAAAACAGCCTCCGAATTGTCGGCTATGCTGGCAACCAAGAGCATTTCAGCGGTGGAGCTGACAAAGGATGTTTTGAGTCGTATCCATGAAGTGGATGATAGGATTAAGGCTGTTACTCACTTGGATGAAAAGGATGCTCTGGCTCAGGCAGAGGCGTCGGATAAGCGACGAGCCATTGGAGAGGAACTTGGTGCTTTGGATGGGATCCCGATTGGAATTAAGGATATCTTGGCAGTTAAGGGGCAGCCACTTACTTGTGGTAGTAAGATATTGGAAAACTTTGTGTCTCCTTACGATGCGACAAGCATCGCAAAATTAAAACGTTCTGGTGGGGTTTTGCTCTGTCGATTGAATATGGATGAATTTGCGATGGGATCTTCAACGGAAAATTCATCCTATTTTGTGACGTCTAATCCATGGGACTTGGAATGTATTCCAGGAGGAAGCAGTGGTGGAAGTGCGGCTGCAGTTGCGGCAGGCGAAGCTATTTTAACACTGGGAACAGATACAGGCGGGTCCATCCGACAGCCAGCCTCATTATGTGGAGTTGTTGGGATGAAGCCGACTTATGGGCTGGTCTCTCGTTATGGATTGGTAGCATTTGCCTCTTCTTTGGATCAGATTGGGCCACTAGGGCGAAGTGTGGAGGATGTGGCTCTCTTGTTACGTGTGATTGCGGGACACGATAAAAAAGATTCTACTTCCTTTAAAATTGAGGTGCCCGATTATCGCTCTGAACTTAACGAGAAGAAGGGCCCTTGGAAACTGGGTATTCCAAAAGAGTATTTTGGAGAAGGGTTGGATCCTGAAGTAAGGGCTGCGGTTGATCAGGCGATTGGTTATTACCGATCCATTAGATGCGAGATTAAAGAGGTTTCCCTTCCGCATACCGAATACGCTGTTGCTACCTACTATATTCTGGCGACAGCTGAGGCTTCGTCGAATTTAGCTCGATTTGATGGAGTGCGTTACGGAAGGCGCAGTGAAAATGCAACTAGCCATATTGATGTTTATTCAAAATCAAGAGCGGAGGGTTTTGGCGAAGAAGTGAAACGTCGAGTGATCTTAGGAACATACGTTCTGAGCAGTGGCTACTATGATGCCTATTATTTGAGAGCGCAGAAAGTTAGGACCTTGATCCGAAATGATTTTATGAAGGCTTATGAAGAGGTAGATGCTTTGCTTACACCAACAGCACCTACAGTCGCTTTTAAGAAGGGAGAGAGAGCTTCAGATCCTTTGGCCATGTATCTGAGTGATATTTATACCATTAGTACCAATTTGGCGGGTATCCCTGGTATTTCTGTTCCGTGTGGGTTATCTTCTAGCGGATTACCTATCGGTTTGCAGGTTATCGGGAAGCCTTTTCAAGAGTCCGATTTATTGGCTGTCGCTCATTCATTTGAAAAGGCTCACGATTTTTCAAAAAATCGCCCATTATTGTAGTTAGTAGAATGGTTTTTTGGACAGCTTCCTAGAGGAACTATCCATTTTGCGAAGACTCTAAAGTTTGTTTCCTGAGTTTGACTCTTAGGTGAGTTGAGGCATAGATGAGTGGGTATGGTGAATCGGTTTCGCTTTTTTATATCTTTTTGTCTTATAACAGGGTTAGGTACAAACACCGTTTCATTATGGGGTAAGGCCTCTGGTCCCCGTCAAGGAGGATGGGCTCATAATCGAAGTAATCTAAAGCCCGATTCTCAAGTTATCTGGGGAGAACTTCCGAATGGAATGCGATATGCGTTGATGCCGCATAAAGGTATCGCTAGTAGAGTTAGCCTGGAGCTTCTTGTCCTTACAGGTTCTCTTGATGAAGAGGAGCATGAGCGAGGTCTTGCTCACTTTACGGAGCACATGGCGTTTAATGGTACACGGCATTTTAAACAAGAAGACATGTTGGCGTTTTCCCAAAGACTGGGCATGACATTTGGAGGTGATGTCAATGCGCATACAGGACTTGATCAGACCGTTTACCAGCTTCAATACAAGCAGAATGATGAAGCGTTGCTGAGGGAAGGTTTTGGGTTTTTGAGAGACATTGCAGATGGGATCACTTTTGATTCGAATGAAATCGAGAAGGAACGGGGAGTTATCCTCAGTGAATTGAGAAGAAGTGATGGAATGAAATCTCGACTGAGCGAATCGGTACGAAAATTCACTTTGGAGGGATTAACTTTGCCAAATCGTAGTCCAATTGGTCTGACAGATGTGATTAATTCCGCAGATAGAGATACGTTCTTAACATTCTATAAGAGATCGTATCGTCCTGATTTGATGGTTATGGTTGCGGTGGGCGATTTTGAGCCTGATGTTCTCGAGAAATTTATTGAGGAGACTTTTTCAGATTTGAAGAAACCTGTAGAAAAAATACCTGATCGCGATTTGGGAAAATTGACGCGCTCAAATGGGTTGAAAGGGCATATTTATCGAGTATCTGATGTTGGAACAGCTTTTATTTCTGCAGCCTATGTCCAGAAGGAGAAGAAGTCGAAAGACTCGATCGGAGCGCGAAAAAAGGAATTCCTTTCTGGTTTTGCTGCAGAATTACTTGGAGAGCGTATGAATAAAGCGGTTACGCGATCTTCAGGAGGTTCGGCAGACTATGCTGTCCTTTGTGGCTATGCCATTTCTGCGGCTTCCATAACGATGAGTGGAGATGACTGGCGGCATGGAGTCCTTTCCCTTGACCAGGTATTACGTTATACGGAAAAGAATGGTTTTCGAAAGAAAGATATCGAGTGGTTGCGAAAACTAATGATGGCTGATATACAGCGTGACCTTTCTTTGTTTCCGACGATGGACCCCGCAGTCATCAGTACCAGCTTAGTTCAGTCGATCGTAAAGGATAAGGTGTTTGTTGGCATGGAGCGGGAGTTGCGCTTGAGAGATAAATATTTACGTGAACTTACGCGAAAGACAATTGATCGTGCTTTTTCCGATAGTTGGGATTTGAACAATCTTAAGTATCATCTAGCCGGAGAAGTTTCTATCAAAGGGGGACCAAAGACAGTATTGAAGGAAATAAAACAATATCGCAGTGAGCAGTTTTCCTACGCTCCGTTGGAGGAACGGTTAGAAGTTTCCTTTGAAAAAGTCGATTGGGGCGAGAAAGGTTTGGTAAAGGAAACAAAACGTATTTCGGAATTTGATGCAACGTTATCGAAATTTGAAAATAACGTTAGGCTCAATTTTATTCATAGTGATCAGGAGCCTGGAATTGTCCGAGCGATTGTTCGTGTGGGAGATGGTCTTTTTGAATTAAAAGACGATCGTATGGGGTTGCGTGAATTTGGACTGAATACATTGCTGGGCAGTGGAACCTCTCATTACCGAGCAGAGGAGCTGCAATCAATACTATCTGTTTCGATGCAGGATTTTTCATTTGACGTGGATGACCATGATTCATTCAGCTTTCGAGGAGTCTTCAGTCGTCAGGAGTTGGATACTTTTTTGGGTATTGTTACAGATTTTCTTTATTGGCCCATGTTTACGAATGCGGTACATCAGTCCGGACAGAGAAGCTCATTGGTGGCCAGTTTAGGCGGGGCATCCGGAATTGGTGGTGGTTTACAAATGTTCGAAAATTATCTGTATAGAGACGATGTAAGATTTGTTTGGGGAAGTCCGATGGATTACTTGACCTTGCGGGTGTTCTCGGTGGAAAACTGGTTGAAAAAACCACTCATGAATGGGTATGTGGAAATTTCTATAATTGGAGATGTTTCAGAAGAGCAGGCGATTGAGAGTGTTGCTGGAACATTGGGAGCTCTCAAAGAAAGAGATGAAGAAAAGAAATGGTTCGTGTCTGAACGACCTGTCAAAATAAAGGCGCGTCCTGGCTCCAAG
>CAXMUM010000110.1:6576-6932 GCA_964196585.1 uncultured Opitutaceae bacterium | reverse complement strand
CCAAGAATTTACCTGTATGGCAATGCGATTATGAAAAGATGGGATTGAAAAATCCCCGTATCTTTTTTCTAGGACAGCTTCTAAAACTTATCGTTGATCACGATTTCAGAAAAAGGCAGTTGACCTCCGCGTGGTTGTGCGGGTTTCAATGCTTTACCAACCGTGACCATAAATCCTATGACATGATCTTCGGGTAGGTTAATGATTTCAGCTACTTTTATGGGATCAAATCCAATCATGGGGCAGCTATCATAACCCATTTCTTTTGCAGAAAGCATAAGAGTTTGCCCAGCGATGCCACATGAGCGCATCGCTTCATCACGCTGCAGTTGTTCCCGGCCTTCATAAACGGAGGT
>CAXMUM010000110.1:0-6566 GCA_964196585.1 uncultured Opitutaceae bacterium | reverse complement strand
TAATCATCGGCACAAGCATGTTACGCACATTTTCCGGAGCGTCTTTCCAGTAACGTTCTGGATTTTTTCCCCATGCCTTGAGATCTGCACAAAGAATGATGACGAAGGATGCCTCTGTTACCTGAGCTTGATCCCAGGCAGCAGTTCTGAGGTCTTTGCGCGTTTCGGTGTCGCGAACCACTACGAGCCGCCAGTTCTGAATATTGAATGAGGTTGGGGATAGCAGGGTATAATTGAGAAGTTTTTCAATCTCTTCATCACTTATCTCATGGGATGTATCGTAGTGTTTTATGGAGCGTCTTGCGGTAATGGCCTCAAATGTATTCATAGATGGAAAATAGATATGAGAGCTTCTTTTGAAAGGTCAAGAGGTGCAGTCAGAAATTGATATAGAAATCCGTGGATTTTGACGGATGCCCTGAGGATGTGTTTTATCCGCAGATTAAACAGCCAAAAGACATTTGTTTTCTTAAAGAAAAATATCCTGTCGATCTTGTAAATCCTGTCTAAAAAACATCCAATTTTCTGTCTTTACCGAATACGTGATCAAGCAAGGTGGGTTTCGATATATTCCTTCAAGGCGTTTGCGTTGTTCAGTCTATCTTCTTTGGAACTGAAAACAAAGGTGACAACATCGCCTTTTAAATGGTTGCGAAGTTCATCCAGACTCTCCGGATTTTTATCCAATTCAGTGAAATATTTTGCTTTAAATTCGTTCCATTTCTCATGGTCGTGAGAGTACCATTTCCGAAGTTCATTGGAGGGTGCTGTTTCTTTGGCCCAGAAGACAAATCCGGCAGTCTCTTTTTTGAAACCCCGTGGCCAAAGTCGATCTACCAGTATTCTTGTGCCGTCACTGGGTTCAATTGAATCGTAGATTCGTTTGATCTGAATTTTCATTTTAGGGATCTTTTAACCTTATATTACTTTCTTGATAGCAGACTTCATAATGGACTCAGATGTGGCGGCACAAAACGCATCGGTGGGGTTATGTCACACTGAAAACTTGTAATTTCGAGGACCATATCTGCTGCTTCAGTTGTCTAGCAGATAGAAAGGTATTGGCGAGAACCTTCAATCAAGGTGATGGGTTTCGATGATATCCTTTCTATTCTTATTATTTTAAAGAAATTTACCGAAAGACCACCCGGGGAAACATTTGCATTTCATCGAAACAAACTGGTCGAGCTACAAAAATTAAATTAATTCGAATATTATGCCTAAGTATGACTCTATTATCGAATCTATCACTAATCTTTAATCATTCCCGAATATGGAAAATCTAATCGAAAAAAACCTGAAGCACATTTTTGCCCTTTTAAAAGAGGCCAAATTTATTGAAGCGATGAATCTCTACTTAGATGATGATGTTGTCTTACAAGAAGGAAATAGTGAGCCTAAGCATGGAAAAGCCGTTTGTGTGAACTTTGAACAAGATTTTATCGACAACCAATTAGCAGAGTTTATCCGCTATGATGTTGGAAATTATGCCATAAACGGTAATCATTCTTACTACGATGCTGTAATGGAACTAAAGTTGAAAGATGGTAGTACGATGTTATCAGAGCAAATTATAGCCACCGAATGGAAGGATGGAAAAATAGTTAGAGAGCGCTATTATCATGCATAGATAAAAGGGTAGCAATGGTAGAGAAGACGTTTTCAACTTCTAAGAAAGTCTTCTATATGTGCTATAACACTTCCTTAATCTTTCGGTGGGCTCTGGCTTTGTTGAGTTTGTTTTCGCCCGAGGCCTTATTAATAATCTTTCTCTGAATGGACTCTTTGGAAGTATATTTACATTGGCGGATGTCTTCTTCGGTGAATCGAGTCATGAGGATTTCCATATCACCTCTACGATCAAAATCGTATGTAATGGTAATGGCATCGTCACTGGATTGAAAACCATCGGGATATGAAATGCCGACGCGTTCATCGAGAAGTAATGCATCACTCCAGGATTTTCCGTCATCAGAAGATAGATAGGCTGTCAAATGGGACCGTCCTTCCATGCGTTCCACTTCGATGCGTTCATCGATGGAACCATGTTTCACTAAGATGAGGTTTCCTGAATTGAGCCGTCGAATGAAAAACCTAGAGACAAGATGTTTAATAGCTGATGGAGCGACTTCACTCCAATTACAACCACCGTCTCTGGAAATGCTTTCTCCAATGCCATATTGGGTCCTGATCAACATCCAGAGGGATCCATCCTGGCGTTCGACAATCATATGTTCATCTGCACTACGATCTGCTTTGGTAGGAATAGTAGCCGCTCCACGTTTTTGCCAAGAAGCCCCATTGTCGCTCGAAGCATAGACACCACAGCTACCCGGTTGATACCAGGTGGCCGAAGAAAGAAGCCATTCGCCGGTAGAGAGGACGGTTGGTTTGTTCATCATGATGCCATCACAGAGTCTCCTTGGTTCTGACCACTGAGGACTTTCGTCTTGAGGGTTGTTTGTTTCAATGCACCAAACACCTGCACTGTCGTCGGTATGGCCTTCATAACCCTGAGCCCAGAAAAGCCAGAGGCGACCTTTGGGATCGCGCCAGATACAGGGATCATAAGCCCGAACATCATCGCCCGAATCGATAATCATTTTTACCTCGGACCATGTCTTGCCGTTATCTGCACTGGATGTGAGTAGAATGTAATTGCCATTGTCCTCGCTAACACCTCCTCCATACCAAGTGGCCCAGAGTCTGTTATCTGAGCCTTGTTCGATCCCGGGAATACCCTGGAATTGCCGAAGTGAATCGGCGTATCGGGTGGGAGGAGGACAGAAAATTTGAGGAGGGTTAAGATAGGAATCCATTGTTGAGCCTTAGAGGTTCAGAGAATCAGGTGTATGTTATGAGGGATTGGATTTCGGAAATAATTCCGGCATCTTCACTATTGTAAATGCGTACGTTTGAAGGGCTACTTTTCTGTCTCGTTTCGAGAATTTCGTCGGAAAAGGTATCTCGCATGGCATCGAGTGGTAAAAGGATACGAACGGGACAAGAGAGAGATGAGGTCAAATCGGGCAGATCATACTGTAAAAGAATATTGGGCACAAATGTATCTGCGGGCCAATCGTATTGTTCTGCTGCCAGTAATGTCTCAAGAGAATAGAGTGACTCCCAGGTTATAAGGCCGGAAGTATTCCCGTCTATGGTCGCAACGTGCTGCGCGACCATACCTCCCAAACCACATCCGGAAATGACGACTTGGCCCTCTTGGCAATGAGACAGGGAGCGGACATATGCCAAGGTCCGGAGTCCATCACGAATTCGCATTGCCATGATAGAGTCTCCCAGGGCTGCAGTGGCATAAGCAAAAAAGCGATCTTGTCCTCCCCATGAGGGGATTTCGTAGGGATAGAGAGCTGGGGATGAATCACCCCAGCCGCGCAGATCTACGGTGAAAACATTACCAACCTGGATGTCTCGGTTGAGTAGATCAATTGCTTCTGCCAGGATACCTTGGTGAGCGAGGAGCCGATCTCTTCCTTTGTCATCGAAGTGGAGGAGAATGGGGCCAGGTTTACCGTTTCTGGCGGAAACAAAAGTAGCGGGTAGTTCTATGTCGGCTTCAGACTCGAGTAAAACTTGTTGCCAGTCGTGAACCCAGATTTGAAAAGGCTCTGTGATACGAGCGGAGACCTCTTCTTGGGGGAAATCATAAGCGACCAGATCTGTGGCTGCTTTTTGAATGTCTTGGGCGTCTTTTGAATAGGCCGGTTTCAGTTCATTGAAACGATCATAAGTGATGCTGCGTATGTTAACGGCTGTATCTGGATAGCAGCGCATTTCTTCATAGGGATTGAGGACAAAATCAGGAGAGGTGATGTCAGGTAGAGCGAGGTTGCCTGAAGGATTGAGCCATTTTCCCATAAACTTCGTGAATTCCCTGGCTTGTTCGAGGGTATAGGCATGGCCTGATTTGTCGGCGAAGAATTGAAATCGATCTGCATGTCCTGCTTTTTCGTAAAATTGAGCCGCTTCTTCAGCCAGAATACGAGTGGGTTCGATTTGGTAGACTTCGTCTTTTTCGCCAGCCATCAAAAGCATGGGCTTGGGAAGCGCAGCTGCAACCAGGTCGATATAGTCGATTCCTTCGGCAAAGCGTCTCCACATACTGCCTTCGGGACAGGCTGCATAACATTGAGAAATGCGAAGACCTGACAGAGGTGATAAACAGCAGGAGGGCCCGAGGACCGAAATTCTTTGATCGAGATAGGTTGTGAAGATAGTCGTTGTTCCGCCTCCGGAAACGCCCGTCATTGCATAGCCATTGGTTCTGTCTACATCTTTACGTGTTTCCAAATAATCAATACAGCGAATGGCGTCTGTTACAAAATAACGATGGGATGTTTCGCCTATGCTGTAGCAACGGACTCCGTCAAGGAAATGATCGTTGCCGGGTTGTTTTTCGCTGGCTTGTCCTGGAGGATCGAAGGTAATGGCGAGGTAACCCGCTCGAGCAAAATATTGGCAGGGGAGTTGGTAATTAACAAATTGTTTGCCGGAATGGCCAACCGGAACAACAACAGCGGGAAAGGGTGGCTTGAAGTAAAGAGGTACGTAGACGGTTGCGTTGACTTGCCAACCCGGAAACGAGTCGAAAAGGATGTTTTCGATTCGGTATCCTTTTTTATCAAAGCGACTGATTTCTGTTATCTTCGGCGGTAATTTGCCAGGGCCAGCTGGAAGCTCCCCATGGAATTGCACAACTGATTGCGCGATGGTTTGGCAATAGTCATGAATATTGCCATTGTTGAGCGTTTCCTTTCGCCGGGCGACCGAATCTTCCATGTAAGCGAGACTGCGTTCTACGAGATGCTTGCGCAGCATATCTCGTAAATCTCCTTTTGGAGAAATAGGGGCTTGGGGAAGCGAATTCATTGGAAGCGATTTTCGAAGAGATTCGAGTTACCTTGTTAGACCTTCTGTCAGGCTTCACTTGGGAGGGCCTTAGACTGGGAGCTAACGTTTTTGTTGGAAAGTTGACGATATTCATGATTCCAACTCGGTGAATAACCTTCGTAATGGAGATGGATAGAGTGGCGTCCGAGCCCCATTTTCCAGATATCACGCCAGAGATTTTCTTTAGCTGTCCAGAAATTTTCTGCTGCTGTAATTCTAGGTTGAGTCCAACTGGCATGACTTTCGACGGCTGCATTGGCTTCGCACATTTTGAGTTTTTCTTCCAATGCCTGAAGGCGCCAATTTTGCCTAGATAAACTGGCCAATCGATCAAAGTTGGAACGAGCGGCTGATGTGTCGAACGAAGTGATATCACCTATTTGGCAAAGCCACTCTCGCCAGCCAATGACGTCACCACCCAGATGCCTGTGCGCATATTCTTCTAATACATCATTGGCGTTATCAAATTGAGCGGAAGCCAATCCCGCTGCAATGGCTTTGTTAATTTCATCGGAGCCACCTTCGGAGTATGCGAGGAATCCGTCGGCTCCTTTTTCAAAAAGGAAATCGATGGTTTTTCCCTGTCTTTTAGGCGCGATGGTTGGTCCAAAATGGCCATAAAGGTCGATTCCTTTTTTTTCACCGTAACCAATGTTGAGAAATGCTCTTTCATTGCAGCCTTTTGGTACGACTCGATTGGCAAAAGAGGTTTCCCCATAAAGAACATGATGATCGATTGCAGTGAAGAGTCCTGGGGTATTCTTTTCAGCCCAGTTCGTAAAAAGTTCATGCTCCTGATCGGACCACCACCAGCCAATGAGCTCGGCCTGGACTCCGGGAAAGAATTCTCTGGCCAATTGAATGATCTGGGCGGTGAGCTTTCCGAAACTGACAATCCAAGGGTGACAGTCTTCACAGGCGCAACCTCCATAATCATATGGGCAAGAGGCGATTGCTGAGAGATTCAGATCTCTTTTTGCGAAATCACTAAAGAGATTTCGGTAGTTCTCGAGAATGATTTCGACAGAATCTTTTTTCGCAGGGCAGAGAAGCTGACCGAAAATATGATTACCCTCTTTGGTGGCTTCATTTTCCGGAGTGACTTGATCGGAAAAGACGTGATTTGGAGTTATGATGAGTCCAAGGTCGTATCCCAAGTCTGAAGCAACTTTGAAGTTTCGAAACTTCTGGTCCCAGACGGCTTCGGGCATGTTGTAGAGCTGATGCTTTTTGTGATAGAGATCATAGAGGTCAATTGTATCAAACCAATCGGAGAAACGATTATAGCCCCAGAATTTTGCCTCAGCCAGTAGGGACCGCATTTCATTTGGTCCGGCGACTTCATAGGTATTTCCAAAGTGAGAAGGACAGTAGAGTTCACGAACTCTTAAGGGCTTTTTCATAGGATCAGCTTATTTACATCAACGGGGAAGACCAGAATTGCGAACCTTTTGTTTGGCTTTTGGTAGCCAATCGAGCTGGCAGGAAATTATGTATTAATTTGCCCGATTTTAACCCGAAATGAGGGCCATAGAGATGAAGGTTTCGCAGTCAGTCAAATGAGGATTGACAGTTATGGAAATCTAAATGGATGCTGGGGAGTCCCTCCCCAATCCCTAACCCCACCATATTTTTTCGTCTATTGTTGAGTGTGT
>CAXMUM010000109.1:0-6970 GCA_964196585.1 uncultured Opitutaceae bacterium | reverse complement strand
ATCGAAAATGCAGTTATTCCCCTCAACTTTTCTCTGATAACACCCTTTTCCAAAAACTTGCTCGTATCACAATTTCGCCCGACGTCTTTATGACTGAAAACCCTATTTATCAAAAATGGGATTCCACCGTCAAAAGACCAGCAAAACATCCTACCAAAAATGGATAAGGCTTCTCAACTCCCACTCAGATGCTGGGCAGAGATCGATCTGGCTGCACTGGAGCGCAATATCGCACTTATTCAACAATCCCTACCAAAGGGGATACAGTATGTTGCGGTCGTTAAGGCAGATGCCTATGGGCATGGAATTCATCAATCCGTCGCTCGGCTCATGCATAGCAAGGTCGATCTTTTCGCAGTCGCAAACATTTCAGAAGCGGCGGCCATTCGAGAGCTCGGACCAGGCTGGCCCATCCTTCTTCTTAGCCCCTTACTGCCAGATGAAGACAAATACGTAGTCGAGTATGACCTAATCCCTACCATTTCGACCGAAGATGAAGCCCGTCGATTTGATCAATTGGGAAAAGATTCCAGTAAGAAATTGTCAGTTCACATGAAAGTGGATACTGGAATGGGAAGAGCAGGCGCCTGGCACACCACTGCACCAACTCTTTACAATACTATTGGTCATTCAGAAAACCTTCGCCTAGACGGGATTTACACTCATTTCTCTTCGTCAGATTCAGATATCGAATACACTAAAAAGCAAAGGAACCTTTTCCTCGAATTACTAGAGACCCTGGAAGTTTCCTCAAAGAACGGATTACTTATACACACAGACAACAGCTCAGGCATAGAGTCATTTAACAGAGACAGTCCTATCAATGCCGTTCGGATAGGGTTACTTCAGTATGGAGTCGTTCCCTACAAAGATTCCATACTATCAAATGTAAAAACTCAAAACGTATTTAGTTTCCACACACGGGTGGGCCTTATGAAAAACCTGGCAGACAAAACCCACATCAGTTACGGACGCACCTATACACTGAAAAGAGACTCCACTATAGCAATATTGACCGCTGGATATGCCGATGGCATTCCTCGCTCTTGCGGCAATCAAGGGGCCGTTCTTATCAATGGCCAGAGATGCCCCATCCTAGGTAATATTACAATGGATCAGACAATTGTTGATATCACAGACGTAGGGTTGGTTTCCGTGGGAGATCAGGCCATTATATTCGGAAAACAAGACAATGCAGAAATTACCATCGGAGAATTTAGCCAATGGGCTGATACAATCCCCTGGGAAATCCTTACTTCGATTTCAAAACGCGTACAACGGATCTACAAAACAAACTTGGGGATATAGATATAGGTAGCGGTATAATCGCTACGAACGTTCAGCGTAAAATCGATGAGAACCAATGACTGCGGTGACTCGCATATCTTTCATCCAAGCCACGTATTCTCCCTTTAAAGAAAAATGCGTTGCTCCACCTGTCAAATCGGTGAGAGTTCCACTATAGAGCTGGTCTACAATCTTAAGCGCATTTTTCCATTCAGGATCGCGGGAAGCTCTCCGAACATGGTCTGCAAAACCTCTCTGGCCTGTTTTTCCTGTCGTCGCTGAATTCAGCGATGAAAATGCGTAAGGGCGTTTTACAATTCCATAAACTGCACGTGGATTGTTTTTTGCCCTATTTCCGATTACATTTGCGACTGCCGTCATCCCTAAGGGGCCTTCACTGGCAGCCTCTAGAACGAGACACGCAGCAACTACCTGTCTTTCCCACGGATCAGGCTTATGGGAAACAGCTTCCGCCACCGCTGGGAAGTTAAAAACTCCAAGCAGGAAAGATAGAAAAACTGTTGATCGGCAATACATGCGAGAAGACCCTGATTACATTAAAACAAAATCCGTCAATGACTATTTTCGGCCAAAACTCCTTCCGATATAGAAAAATTCGAATAAATCGAAAGAAAGGAACTTATTTCCCAATTCCATAGACTTCAAAGCCTATTTTTCTTAATTTGTTGATATCCAGTAGATTACGGCCATCGAAAACAAAGGCCGGTTTCATCATATTGTCGTATAAACGTTGAAAATCGAGGGATGTAAACTCATCCCATTCAGTAAGAATTGCAATCGCATGCGCATCTTTGGCTGCTTCATAAGGGTCATTGACCACTGAAACTCTCGAAAAGTTCCCTTTATCCTCCTTCAAACCCAACTCTTCAACAATCTGCTCTTCCCCTACCTTTGGATCATAAACGGAAATATTTGCCTGCTCCTCTAGCAGATCTCTACAGACATGGATTGCGGCAGATTCCCTCGTATCGTTTGTGTCTTTTTTGAAAGCAAATCCCAATATCGCAATTTTCTTATCAGAGACCGTGTTAAAAAGGGACTGGATTATCTTCAGCCCAAATCTCCTTTTTTGCCAATCATTCATCTTGATGACCTGATTCCAATAGTCAGCTACCTCAGGCAAACCAAAGTGTTCACTGAGATACACGAGATTAAGAATGTCTTTTTGAAAGCAAGACCCGCCAAATCCAACAGATGCTTTTAAAAACTTAGAACCGATTCTGGAATCGCAACCAACAGCAAAGGCTACCTCATCCACATCAGCCTCAGTCGCCTCACACAATGCGGATATGGAATTAATACTGGAGATCCTTTGAGCTAGGAAGGCATTAGCCACCAGCTTCGAAAGCTCCGATGACCATAAGTTTGTTGTCAGAATTCTATCGCGAGGAACCCATGCCTCATAAACAGAGACAACAGTCTCAACTGCTGCTTGCCCCTCTGGCGTTGCATCACCACCGATCAAAATCCGATCAGGGTTTTCCAAATCAGCTATCGCAGTCCCCTCAGCAAGAAACTCTGGATTCGATAATACCTGGAATTTTGCACCATTTGAATTGGCAGCCAAAACCTTCTTGATCGATTCAGCCGTCCTCACAGGGATGGTCGATTTTTCGACAATTATCTTTTCTCCCTTATGCACAACCGATGCGATACGCCTCGCACATAATTCAACGAACTTTAAATCCGCAGCTCTCCCTGCACCCATACCATAGGTCTTCGTCGGCGTATTAACCGATACAAAGATGATATCGGCCTTTAGGATTGCCTCGTCGATTTCGGTCGAAAAGAAGAGATTTTTTCCTCGAGCAGATTCGATAACCTCGTCCAAACCGGGCTCAAAAACTGGTAGTGAATCAGAATTCCACTGATTAATTCTCTCCTCATTGATATCGACAACAGTCACCTCAATCGAAGGGTTCTTGTGGGCGATCATCGCCATGGTAGGCCCCCCAACATAACCTGCACCTATACAGCAAATATTCATGATTTTTATAAATTTATTCCTTTCAATAACCACATAAATCTTACCTTCCGACAACATTTCTTCTCAGACAAATCGAGAGATCTCGCAAGCAACAACGAAATTTTGATACCATCACAATTTGATCCTAGAGAATGACTTCGCTGTTTCAGCAAAGCGACGAGCAGCCTCCTTTAGCTTTTCTTGCTCCAACACACCAAAGCTAAGACGCACATTATCAAATACCTCTACACCTCCATAACATAAATCCCCAGGAACATAAAGGACTCCATTTTGGCAACATGCCCGCCAAAACTCAGATCCCATACGAGTATCTAGCGCCTCAGGGGCTTTCAGCCACAGATACAGCCCCCCAGAAGGTTTCTTCCAGCTCCAACCAACCTCAGCAAGTCCCCCGTCACATAGCGCAGCGTTCAGTGCATTCATTTTTTCCTGATAAATCTTACGAATTACTCTCAGGTGGTTGTCAAAACGACCATCAGATAAGACCTCCTCCAGAATGGCTTGCGTGAAGTTACTAGAACCAAAATCATGATGCCCCTTCAACCATAGGATCCGTTCTAACCAATCCGCATCTGTACAAAATCCAGATCCAATTTTTAAGCCCGTAGCGAAAGGCTTGGTCAATGTAGTGAGATAAAGGCAGGGAATTCCATCAAACGCATTCAACGACACAATACTACGAGCAGGATGTTGTTCATTGGTAAAATGGAGTTCTCTGTAAGCAGCGTCCTCAATAACCGCAATTGGTTCTCCTAAGCGTCTCAATACTTCTGCCAGTTCAGTTTTTTCCTTTTCACTTCGTGATTCGCCAGAAGGATTAGAGAAGTAACTAACAAGGTATACTGCTTTTACACGACCAATCTCGCCCGATTTCCTCATCCCGACCAGCTCCTTTTCAAAGGCTGGAAGATCAATCGAACCATCGCCTCTCGTCGGCAAAGACCTAGCTTCCACTCCCTCTCCCTTTAACATCTCTAAATAGACAAAATAACTCGGAGATTCGACAAAAACAATATCACTAGTATCACATAAGACCTGAGTCGCCAGAAACAGGGCTTGCTGCGAACCATTGGTAATAAACACCTTCTTTCGGTCTTCCTCATCAAAGGAGACTCCATCTTGCGTCATTAATCGATCAGCCACTCTACTTCGTAATGCAGACCTACCTTGATTAGTTCCATATTGAAGATACTCAGGTAATCCGGACCGTTCAGACAGGCTCTTAACCGCGTCGCCAACATCCAAAACTGGCAGCGAATGGCTGTCTGTAAATCCTGCAGCCAAACTAAGGATATCTGGATTTTCCAGAGCGATTGTCATTACACTGGCAATCGCAGAAGGCACGAGATTTTGGCCAAGTTTTGAATATGAAACTTTCAGATTGGAAGAACCCATAATGAGAGGGGAAGACATCATCAGGAAATTTTAATAACCGCAAGGCATTGAATAGTAAAAAGGCTGACACGTAAACGTATCAGCCTTAAGAAAAATCAATCGTTTTCTATGCAAATATTATGCAGGCGTATGCGCAGGATCCACTGGAGGAGGCAACGCATCGGGCTTTTCGGCTGATGTATTCTCCGGTTTTTCTTCCGCCACTTTCTCTTCTGAAGAAACAGCAGGCGTTGGCAGAATTACCTTTGAACGGATCTCTCCGAATTCGATAATTTCAGCAACATGCTTACCCTCCAAAGTTTCGTATTCAAGAAGTGATTCAGCGATTAAGTTCAAGGCCTCTCTCTTTCCCTTAATCAACTCCGTCGCCCGAGCATACTGCTCATCAATGATTTTTTTGATCTCAGCATCAATACTTCTGGAAGTTGCTTCGCTGATGCTTTGACTCTTTGAAATGTCACGACCCAGAAAAACAGTGTCTTGATTTTCCACAAAAGCAATTGGACCGAGCGGACTCATTCCCCATTCACAAACCATTTGATGAGCCAGTTTAGTAGCCATCTTAATGTCACCCGATGCTCCACTGGTAATATCACCGATAACAATATCTTCAGCTATACGTCCGCCCATTAAACAGGCCAGCTGATTTAACATCCGACGTTTCGCGAAATTGTAAGTGTCTTTTTTTGGAATAAACATTGTACTCCCCAATGAACCACCACGGGGAATAATAGTAACCTTATGCACTGGCATATTCCCATCATCAACGAGAGCCTGCACCAAGGCGTGCCCTGCTTCATGATAGGCCACAATTTTCTTATCTTCATCGTCCATAATACGACGACGTTCCCGACCAAATTGAACCTTGTCTCTCGCATCATCAATATCGATAGGTTCAATTGTTTTTTTATTTCGGCGTGCCGCTGTCAAAGCGGACTCATTCAATAGGTTCGCTAAGTCAGCACCGGAAAGTCCTGGCGTTCCACGTGCTACCGTTTTGAGATCTACTGTATCAGCCAAAGGTAACTTCTTTGCATGAACCTTAAGGATTTCCTCACGACCAATCAAATCAGGTAAATCGATGTAGACTTGGCGATCAAAACGGCCTGGCCGCAGCAATGCACTATCCAATACATCAGGACGATTAGTAGCTGCGATAATAATAACGCCCTCATTGGCATCAAAACCATCCATCTCAACCAAAAGTGAATTTAGCGTCGGTTCACGTACATCATTTCCACCACCAAGACCAGCTCCACGTTGACGGCCGACAGCGTCGATTTCATCAATAAAGATCAAACACGGGGCATGTTTACGACCTTGTTCAAACATATCTCGAACTCGACTGGCACCAACCCCAACAAACATTTCAACAAAATCAGAACCGCTGATGGAAAAGAAAGGTACATCCGCTTCACCAGCAACAGATTTTGCCAAAAGTGTTTTACCCGTTCCTGGAGGGCCCACCATCAAAATACCCTTGGGAATCCTCCCCCCAATTTTTTGATACTTTTTGGGATCTCTTAAAAATTCGACGATTTCACTGACTTCCTCTTTCGCCTCATCACATCCGGCAACATCGTTGAAAGTCAATCTCTCACGATCACGAGTGAGCATTTTGGCTCTGCTTTTGCCAAAACTCATTGCCCCTTTTCCTGCATTTTTCAACTGACGTACGAAGAGGAAATACAGTAATCCGATGATAATAACAAACGGAAGCAAACTGAATATAAACTGAGTCAGAAGAGTGCTAGCACGAGCCTCAACAAATGATCCTGTTTTTTGCAGTACAGCGAAATTTTCATCTGTCAGACGACCTTCAGCCCGAAACGGAATACTTTCAGCTCCACCGCGATCTGGGTTTTTAATTTTTCCACTTAAGACAACCCAATCTTTTCCTCCTGAAGGATCTGACTTTATCAATCCATCTGAAATCTCCCCTGCTAGGGCCGCGTCGAGTGCGCCCTGTATTTTCAGGCTCATCCCCTTGCCAGAAGAACCTGGGTTTAGAAACCAAAGGGACACAATGGCAGCAAAAATCGCCAACCAAATGATCAGAACCCTTGGTTGAAACCGTTCAGGAGGTGAATTCTTAAGCGGATTCCGCTTATTGTTTTTTTCGTTGTCCGCCATGGGATTCAGTTAAAATAGAAATTATATTAAAAAAATAAATATAAAAAAAATATATTATAATTTATAAAAAAAAAAAAAAAATATTGGAAATTATATTAAAAAATTAAATTAACTGTAAGTCTGTCTTACGTTTTTAAATAATAAAAG
>CAXMUM010000108.1:0-6971 GCA_964196585.1 uncultured Opitutaceae bacterium | reverse complement strand
AGCGTACTCATGAGCACGCGAACCTTTACCGGAGGTAACGAGTCCGAGACCTAAAGTTTTGGGATAATAACGCCTCATGGACAGTGAGGGCAGAGTAAATCAAATGAAGAGCTTTAGTGTTTTTTAATAAATAACCGGATTGGAGTTTATCTGGCTATGTCTTTCTGAAAAGGAAGCCGGCTTGTAGTGGGTCCAAAACTACGGGCTTCCTGACAGAAAACTTATGCTATGTATTTATGCAAAATAGGCAGTGGGTTATTTTTTGAATTCAATTTGAATCCAGAATTTCTTGTTGTCGGCAAATCCAGCGGATCCTCCTGAATAGTGAGCGTATTTGGCGAGCACGCTCCAGTTCTTATCGAAGGAGTGAGAAATAATAGCATCCCACTCTTCACCGTAGTCGAGTCCACCTATGTCGGATTCGAAGGTATGATAAATGAACTTTACGGAGGTGGTACTGGGTAGTTTGAAACCCAGGGTTACGGAAATGTCTTCAAGTCCTGCTCCAGGAGTTCCGAGAAAGGTATCTGCCCAACCATTAAATTTATGAAGGGTTGCCAGGGGTGTTTTGAATCCTTGGCCGCTATCACTGCCTAAAAGTTCATAAGCGACACCTAGATCAAAGGTATCCCAAGCTGCGGTGACGGATCCCTGAATATAATCGGACTGATAGCTGTTTGGGTTGTTGGCGTAGTCATCCTGACGAGCGTATTCTGCGGTATACTTCAGTTTGATGTCTTTATTCAGTTTTTGGGAGCCTTGGGCACTCAGGCCAAAGGTTCTGCTTGAATTGGCAGCTGCATTTTCAAGATCGATAAGATACCCATAGGCTGTTACTTTTACTTGTTGAATACCGGAGAATCCAAGATTGACCAGATGAGAGTCGGACTTGAATTCCTGTTGTGCTGGAGCAGGTGCGTCATCTCCAAAAATTCGCTGAACTGTATCGATGTAACTATAAAAGAAGGCCCAGTCGCCCAAGGTGTTATCCTTAAAGGTAAGAGCATCGTAGGTCTGCTCATTCTGGCGCCATCCAACATTGCCTACAAAACGAGCTCCATCGAGGATGATTCGTTGTCTACCTAGAATGACTTGAGTCCCATCACTCTTATAACTGAGTTGCAGGCGATTGAGTTCGGTGCCTTTTGGGTCGGCAATAACGGTCCGGCCAGCTTGAGGGTAGGGGTTGTAATCGCTGGTGGAACCGAGCGAGCGCACATCTTCCATTTCGACGAGTGCTTTGAAGCCGTTGACATCAGCTGTTTCTAATCCGAGCCGAGTTCTTACGGTATAAGCATTCGATTCATTGCGACCCGCTTGATCTGCGAATTCGTAACGTCCTCTTACTTCCAGTATGGTCTTACTGTCTTTAAAGAACTCATCGACAGAGGATCCGGAGGCTTCTTCCGCCTTTGCAACTTGTGTGAGAATAATCAAACTGCTTAAACCTGTTATCAACCCATTTCTAATTTTCATGGCACTTATATCTTTGGAGATGGCTCCGCTAAAGACGTGGGAACTGTAAGATTCGAATTGGGGGCATTCAATAATAAAAGAGCTTTAACTCTTTAATTGGAGTGTTATGATGGTAGTTAGTAAAAAAGGGTCATCGAGCTAGTAGAAATTCTAATGCTGAGATACGGAAAGACTGCCCAAAATGCGATTGCTGCCATGAGTTATTTGGCAGAGCGTTATGAAGAGCCTCATACTTGTGTTAGTTCTCAGGAAATTGCGTTGAAACGAAATCTGGCTAAGACGTTGGTGGCAAAAATTATGACTCAATTATCCAAAGGAAACTTGGTGAATGGATCACCGGGTCCCAAAGGTGGTTATTGGTTAAGTCGTGCTCCTGAGGAAATCAGTTTGTTCGAAATCATCACTTTGTTTGAAACACCTGAGGAGATGGTTTTTTGCCCCTTTGGTAGAGACTACTGTGGAAATAATGATCCTTGTCCCTTGCACGATCAGTTTTCGAAGATGGATGAACAGGTTTCTGATTTTTTAGGAAAGACTCACTTGGGAGTCTTTCGAGTTTCTTAGAAACGAATTTTTATCCTTTGCTTGTGTGTCTTATCTTGAGCGGTTATAAACTGAGCAAGAAGTGGCAATTAAGGATAAACTTTACTCACGAGTTGCCGATAATTCCTCTTGGTTTATGGATTTAGACATTTCATTTGAAAACAAGAATAGCTACTTAGAGGTAAGGGCCAGTGGTATGTGGAAGCTGGAGGATGTGAAAGAGATGATGTCTCTGACTAGAGTGAAAGCGGATGCAAATGATCAGACTCGGGTTTTGTTGGATATGCGGAATGTTGGGAATGTGAAAAAACAGATGGACCGGCTCTATAGTGCTAGTCATGCGGTAGAGGTATTTGGCAGTGACGTTAAGGTGGCTGCTTTGGGTCAATCGCATTCGATTACGAAAATGACAGAAGATTTCGCAGTTAATCGAGGGGTCAGTCTGTTGATAACAGGTGATGAGGATGAAGCTCTCAAGTGGTTTACTGAGTTAGTAACTCTTTGATTCAGTTTATGGGTGTGTTTCGACTGAAAATCTAGTCTGCCCACTTTAAAATTTCTCAAAAAGAGAATAGCGTCAGAGTAGTGTTACCCTCACAGTGGATCTTTATGAATGAAAAGATGCCTTTGGGTATGGTGGATTGCTTAGAGAGAAACAGATGGAAATTTTGACAGAGTCGCAGAGAGAAAGCTTCGAGGAAAACGGATATGTCGTTATTGATACTGGCATTTCGGATACGGTTCTCGACCAGGTAGTCGAAGACTTGGCGGGTTATTGGGGGGATGTAAAACCGGAAGGTGTTTCTCATGCGGATAGCCACCGAATCCAAGAAGGATGGAGGATCAACCAGAATATAAAGGACCTCGCCGTTTGCCCTCGAGTTTTGGGAATATTAAAGGAGCTTTATGGCAGGAGGCCGCTGCCTTTCCAGACGCTCAATTTTCCCATTGGGACAGAGCAGGCCGCACATTCCGATAGTATTCATTTTAATTCAGAACCTTTTGGGATGATGTGTGGGGTATGGATTGCCCTGGAAGACATAGGAATGGAGCAGGGGCCACTCATCTATTATCCAGGAAGTCATCGGCTGCCGGAAATGAACTATCCGGATATTGGTCTGGAACCGGAGCGCAAAAATTATCCTCGTTATGAGACGTACCTCGAGACCTTGATTGAAGAAAAAAATCTGCTGCCTTCATATGGCATTTTGAAAAAGGGTGAAGCGCTTGTATGGAGCGCAAATCTATTGCACGGAGGTGCGCCGCAAATAGATAAGAGCCTTACGCGGAATTCACAGGTGACACATTATTATTTTGAGGGATGTAAGTATTGGCGTCCAGTCCACAGTCGCGGAAAGCGCTTTTATTATAAGCCGAAGTGGATCCCATATGAGGGAGATGGGAAGGGACGTTGGAAACTTACTCGATGGCTTAAAGGTCTTCTGGAGGGATAAAGTCTCTCTTTGCCTAGCGGTGCTTCAGTCGATCAACTCCTGCGGCGATGACGATAATGCTGCCGAGGATGATATTCTGAACATAGGAAGGAACGCCGAGCATCACGCAGCCATTGCGGAGAACAAGTAACATGAGGGCTCCAAGGATCGTTCCCAGAGCAGATCCTTCACCTCCATCCAGGCTACCTCCGCCGATGACAACTGCGGCAATAATATCAAGCTCCAGTCCAACCGCTTCGGTGGGATTGCCTGAGCCCAGAGTTGCATACTGCATCACACCGGCGATGCCGGTAAGCGCGCCACAGATCGAGTAAATGAGAATTCTGAATTTTCCAACACTGATACCGCAGAGTCGCGCTGTGTTTTCGTTTGATCCTACAGCATAGGTATAGCGTCCAAAAACGGTATAGCGCAGGGCAACGGCAACGACGATAGCGAGCACTGCCATGATCCAGACACCGGGTGCAAAAACGAGCCAGCCATGGGTTGGCTGAGGGTCCATAAAGGATTGAAGGAAATTATCCGGGGTGCGTACCATTTCATTACCGGAGAACCATTTAGCGCATCCCCTGGCAACTTGCATCATACCAAGTGTGGCGATGAAGGGCACAATTTTGAATTTGGCAGAAACCAGGCCATTGATGAAACCAACAAAAGCGCAGCTTATGATGGCCGCTCCAATACCCAGAAGAACCCAGATGGGTGTGATGGTCCATTCTTCACCATAGGATCCGGAAGCCCCGAAATTGATCACGCTGGCTACGACGACTGTTGCGAGGGCAACCATTGAGCCGACAGAGAGATCGATTCCTCCAGAAATAATGACGAGTGTCATACCCAGGGCCGCAATGCCGACTATGACTGATTGCATTAGAAGGGTTTGGAGGTTTCGTACGCTGAGGAAAGCCTGGAGGCTATTGGGCTCAAAAATGGCGATGAGAATGATGAAGAGAAGGATGACAAATAGAAGTCCGACAAAGGGGAGCATCATGCCTGCTGAGAATGGTATCTTTTTCATATGTCAGAGGTTATTTGTAAGCGTGCTCTGCTGTTGAGGTGGTTCCAGTAGTGGCAAAGGCCATGATATTCTGCTCCGTCCATTCTTCGACTTTTTTGACGGGACTGAGGACACCTCTATACATAACACCGATGGTATCACAGACTCCCTGAAGCTCCGGTAGGTAGGAACTGATGACGATGAGGGATTTTCCATCGCTGGCCATTTTCTGGATATGCCCGTATATCTCGGATTTGCTGCCGACATCAATTCCTCGAGTCGGTTCATCGAGAATGACGATTTCGCTTCCATGGTGCAGGATGCGAGAAAAGGCTACTTTCTGCTGATTGCCTCCGGAAAGTGATGAAACCGGATCCGTCACACGATGGCATTTTGTCTTCATGAAGTCGCGCCATTTTTGAGACGCAAGACGTTCTTCGACCAAATTGATGAATCCTTTGGTGCTGGTTTCACGTAGAGCGGAGAGAGTTGTATTGGCGACAATGCTCATTCTCTGGGCTAATCCTTCTTTGCTGCGATCTTCGCTCAGAAAATCGATGCCTTTTGACAGAGATTTTTTTGGAGTGGTGGCGTAACCTGTCGAGCGACCTTTGAGGTGAATTTCTCCAGAGGTTGTTTGATCTAGACCGAAGACGCAGCGCATGGTTTCACTGCGACCGGCGCCGACTAACCCAAAGATCCCCATGATTTCACCTTTATGAAGGCTGAAAGATGCATTCTTTGGCCAGGGTGTGCCCGATAAATTTTTTACAGTAAGGACTTCTTCTCCGATATCGTGGTCGATTTTTGGGTACATGTCTGTCAATGATCGACCCACCATCATTTTGATAATGGACGGAATCGTGACATCTGGGATTAAACCGCTCCCGACAGAAGCTCCATCCCGCAGGACAGTATAACGATCACTGATTTCTTGAACTTCTTCCAGAAAATGAGAGATGTAGACCAAGGCTATTCCTTTGTCGCGAAGCTTACGAATGACCCGAAAAAGTGCTTCTGTGTTTTCGACTGAAAGCGAGGATGTGGGCTCATCAAGAATGACGACTCTGGCATTGTTGACGATGGCTCTGGCGATCTCAATGAGTTGCCTTGTTCCAATGGGAAGAGAGCCAACGGAGGTTCTTGGATTGAGGTCTTTTTGCCCCAAGAGTTCCAAGGTCTCGCTGACTGCGTTATCCCGATGTTGGACAAACCCAAATTTGGAAGCTTCCATTCCCAGAGTGATGTTTTCCTCAATCGTGAGATGCGGGGCAAGGGTCAGCTCCTGATAAATCATAGCGATGCCTGACTCTCTGGCATGCTGAGGGTTTTCTGGTATAAAAGATTTTCCCCTAAACTTGATCTCTCCTTGATCTGGAAGGTGGGCACCGGAAAGGACTTTCATCAAGGTGCTTTTTCCAGCCCCATTTTCTCCAATTAATGCATGAACTTCGCCCGGGTAAATATCCAGATCGACTCCTTTTAAAGCATGAACAGGTCCGAAGCTTTTATGAACACCACGTAATTGTAGGAGTGCCTCGTTCATTCGTCAGGATGTTTGGTTTTAAAGAAGTGGGTGGTTTGCTTCCAGTGAGAGTAACGAGAGATGGGATGCCTCTGCTATAGGTTAATCCATTTGTCGATATCCGGACTGAGAATATGCTGGCTCTCCGGTGTATCCATATTTTCCGGTGTGATGATTGTTACACCGGTGTCGATGCGATGCTCCACGGCTTCTCCTTTTAGAGATTGATAGGCGGCTTTGACGGAAAGGTAGCCCATCTCGAAGGGGTTTTGAACGGCAAGGGCATGCAGGATGTTCTTCGCCATGCCATCAATAAGCGGTTGGTTGGCATCGAAGCCGACGAACTTTACCTTTCCGGCGAGGCCTTGTTGCTGGAGAGCGAGGAGCATGCCTTCGGTTGTATTTTCATTTGGCGTAAAGATCCCGTCTACCGTGTCTGCGTATTTATTGAGCAGTAGTTGAGCTTTCTTCTGAGCGGACCCGACGCTGGCTCCACCATATTCAGAGGTGGAAATAAGTTCGATATCAGGGGCGATTTCTTTGATGGTTGTGAGGAATCCACTTTCGCGTTTTGTGGTACTCATTCCGCCTTCCATCACACGGAGCATGATGACTTTTCCCTTAGCACCTAGTAGCTCAGCCATTTTGTGTGCACAGAGAACGCCTCCTTGATAATTGTCTGTGGCGACGAAGGATTCGACTTGGTCGTGCCGTTTCAGGCCTGAATCAAAAACAATCATTTTGATGCCATCTTGAGCCGCTTGTTCAACGGGTTTTGTTAAGACATCACCATCAACGGGTGCAATGGCAATGGCATCCACACCTTTTACGACAAAACGCTGAATAGTTTGAATTTGTGCGTTACGATCGTCGCCAATATCGGGGCCTTTCCAGGTAACCTCTACGCCGAACTCCTGTGCTGCCTTGAGGGCGCCTGCCTGGCAAGTTTTCCAGAAGATGTGGCTTTCTGCTTTAG
>CAXMUM010000107.1:0-7022 GCA_964196585.1 uncultured Opitutaceae bacterium | reverse complement strand
TGCTGCTGCTGCATTACTCACATAGTTGATCGCGATCTGATAGCCAGACCTCGCCAATTCCAAAGCGATCCCACGACCAATACCACGTGAGGCTCCTGTCACAAGTGCAGATTTCTTTTCCATGTAGGAACTCTTATGGGCGATTCTTCCATTGTGACAAGGCGTTATCTCCCCAGAATAACAAAACCCAGAACATGATCCGCAAAGCGATTGGCATGTAGATCCATTGTTGCCTTTGCTAAAGACAGTTACCTATATGGAAATCGACAACGTCATTTAGATCGCCCCATGAAAAGAAAAAACAAACAGATTCTCATTATTGCCAACGGAGACCTCCGACTTTCTGCTAACCAAGCTTGTTGGGCCGGCCAGGAGGAGCTGGAAAAAACCCTTACCGCGGTGCTGAAAAACATGGGATACCAACCCACTCGTGCCCATCCCTATAAAGAGAATGAAAAACACGGTTTTATCGGAAGCCAGAAAGAAGGGATGGAAGTTTTCTCCAAAATTGATCCAAACACACCTCTCATCATAGCGGAATCCACCTGGCAATACAGTCACCACCTACTCCATGGCCTAATTTCTCACAAAGCGCCCATCCTGACCATCGCCAACTGGTCGGGCAAAAAGCCAGGATTGGTCGGAACATTGAACCTCAATGGTTCTCTAACGAAAGCGGGCGTCGCCTATTCAACTCTCTGGAGTGAAAACTTTGATGATCGGTTTTTCCTGAAAAATCTTACGACTTGGCTCGAAACAGGCGCAATCAAACACAAAACCTCTCACGTTAGGTCTTTAAGCAGAGCAAAATTGCCTGCACGTGCCAATTCTCTCGCAAAACGCATCGCTGACGACCTGCGGAAACGTAAATCCATCATGGGGATTTTTGACGAAGGTTGCATGGGAATGTACAATGCGATTATCCCGGATGAACTTCTCTTTCAAACAGGTGTTTACAAAGAACGCCTCAGCCAATCCTCACTTTACTATGGAATGACCCAGGTATCCAATAAAGAAGCACAAGCTGTCTATGATTGGCTTCTGAAAAAAGGAATGACCTTTCACCTGGGGAAGAACGAAAAGACCGAATTGACCGAAAAACAAATACTGAAACAGTGCAAAATGTATATCGCTGCTCTCCGCATCGCCGATGAGTTTGGTTGCGAATCCATTGGAATACAATATCAACAAGGACTCAAAGATCTTACGCCTGCTTCTGATCTGGTCGAAGGATTACTCAACAATTCAGATCGACCACCCGTAAAAAACGCAGCTGGTGAAATCATCAAAGAAGGAAGCCCTCTCATCCACTTTAACGAAGTCGACGAATGCGCCGGACTCGATGCACTCTTTACCAATCGAGTCCACTCAGCCCTCAAACAACCGGTCGAAACAACCCTGCATGATTTACGTTGGGGCGACATCGACCGTTCTGGGACAACCAAGGAATATGTCTGGGTCTTCCTGATTTCTGGATCTGCACCTCCCTCCCATCATATTGGTGGCTTCAAAGGAAGCGATTCTCTTCGCCAACCACCCATGTATTTCCGTCTCGGAGGTGGAACTCTACGGGGTATCGCAAAACCCGGCGAAATTATCTGGTCTCGGATTTTCATCGAAGAAGGAAAACTTAAAATGGACCTGGGACGAGCAGAAGTCGTCAAGCTTCCAAAGAGAGAAACCGAGCGACGTTGGAATGAATCGAGTCCTGAATGGCCCATCATGCACGCTGTCACCTACGGTGTCAGTCGTGATCAAATGATGGCACGTCACAAGGCGAACCATGTTCAAGTAGCCTACGCAAAATCTGCACGCGAAGCTGACACTGCGATGTATGCAAAGGCAGCCCTGGCCAAAGAACTTGGATTTGATGTCAGCCTCTGTGGAACTCGAAAAGGTGGAAAGCCATTCTAGAAGTTTCTTGCTCTCTTATCATTGATGTCACTCCAGGATAAACTAGCCAAGCTAGTCCGCCCAATCGCTATCCCAAACATCACTCTTTATTTAGTGATTGGGCAGGTAATGTTTTTTGGCTTCGCCTACGTCGGAGGATTTCCGCTATCCCGCATCGTACTTTTTCCAGCTCTCGTCTTAAAAGGCGAGATCTGGAGAGCGCTCACCTTCATCTTCGTTCCGCCCTCAGCATTTCATCCGGTTTTATTGGTTTTTGCCTGGTACATCTTTTACCTCATGGGTAGCGCCCTTGAAGAACAATGGGGGGTTGCACGCTATTTTCTTTTTCTTCTCGTTGGCTATCTGGCAACCGTCATTACGGCCTTTCTTTTTCCATTTTATCCAGCTTCAAATCTTTTTCTTTCTGGCTCCGTCTTTTTGGCCTTTGCCTACCTGAATCCAACCTTTGAACTAAGGCTCTTCTTCATTCTGCCGATCCAAATCAAGTGGCTCGCCCTCATTATGTGGATAGGGTATCTTTATTCTTTCCCTATTGGCCCATGGCCAATTCGATTCTCTGTCTTTGCCGCTGTTGTTAATTTCCTTTTCTTCTTCGGCTCAGATATTCGCCTCAGAATTAAAAGTGGACAACGCCGAAGGAGTGTAGCCAAAGAAAAGGAAGAGATGGCCAACGAACCACGGCACACCTGCCTGAGCTGCGGTAAAACAGATCTCACCGATCCTGATATGGATTTCCGCTATTGCTCCACTTGCAAAGGAGCCTGTTGTTATTGTGAAGACCATATTCGCGATCATGATCACCACACAGTCGATCCTGAAGAAATAGCCCCCGCCAACTAGCTTCGTGGGACTCGATAAAACTCATCTTTTTGCCAATGCGTATCCTTATTGCATTTGATAAATTCAAGGAATCTTTGACAGCCAAAGAAGCCTGCCAAATCGCAAGGCGCATAATCCGAAAGAATCATCCCCACTGCGAAGTAGATATCGCTCCTCTCTCAGATGGGGGAGATGGGTTTTGCCAAGTGCTGACGGAAAGCATCAACGGTAGTCTTATAGAGGCTCAAGCCGCAGGACCATGTCTGGAAACACTCCGTGCTCCTATAGGGATGATTGAAACAAACAAAATCCCTTTACCATCTCTTGCTCTGCTAAATCTTTCTCCTGAAATACAAAAAATTGCTGTTATCGAAATGGCAGCCGTCAGTGGGTTGAGTCTCCTTCCTACAGAACTACGAAACCCCTGGAAAACCACTAGCTACGGAACGGGACAACTTATCCGCATTGCAGCTGAAATGGGAGCTCAAGCTATTGTCCTTGGAGTTGGTGGAAGCGCAACCAACGACCTCGGCCTTGGTGCACTTTCCGCACTAGGCATCGAGTTTCGCCAAAAAGATGGATCAAAAGTTCGCCCACCCTTTCCCATAAAATGGGATAAGATAGAGATTCTCGAAGGCCAAATTTTTCAATCCATCCCCCCTATATATATTGCCTGCGACGTCAGTAATCCCCTACTCGGATCTAATGGTGCTGCGACTATTTACGGTCCGCAAAAAGGACTCTCCTCACAAGATATTCCTGAAATGGAGCAATTGAGTCAAAAGATGGTCGATCTACTCTGTCATCTTTTTGACAAACCCACTCACGTCGCAGAGAGACCTGGAGCTGGAGCTGCAGGAGGCATCTCATTCGGCTTTTTAACAGCGGCTAATGCCATACTGATCTCGGGAATGGAACTCGTTTCTTCCTGGCTTCAGCTAGACGATAAAATTGCAGCTGCAGATATCATCATCACTGGAGAAGGTCGCTTCGATAAAAGTTCTCTTGCGGGGAAAGGACCAGGTGCCCTCTTAGAACAGGCTCTACTAAAGGGAAAGAAGGCTGTTGTTTTCGCGGGTTCAGTCGACCATGCATTGGCAATGCCCTATCCCGTTCATGAAATAACCCCAGAAGGACAGACCTTGCCTGAGGCTCTCTCAAAGGCAGGTGCTAATCTAGCGACATCACTCTCGGAGCATTTTCAGCCCCAATAGACTCTTTTTTCATACGCTTTCTAATAAAGGTCATAAAATGACCGATTAAAGATTCTAGCGAATTGCCGTGGAACATCGAAGTCTTTCTAACTCTCCGATGAGTAAAGGATCTTAATAAATTCATACAATAATGACGATCGACGAACAAAGGAACCGCGAAAAACGATTCCAACGCATTCGACGGACCAAACAAATTCTTCGTCCTCTGCCTCGTCGCACAAACCTGCATCGTTATCCTATCATCCGCCGCTTTGCTTCGATGGCGCGTAAAAAACCACATCTTTGGTCCTTCAGCGTCCGACGAATGACTCCCTCTTTTTATACAGGTTGTATCATTGCATTGCTACCCCTGTATGGACTTCAAATACCTTTAGCATTTGCTGCAGCTCTACTTTTTCGAACAAACCTTCCCGTAACCTGCGGTCTCCAATTGATAACCAATCCTCTCACAATGGGGTTGATATACTTTGTTACATACAAATTCGGAGACTGGATCAATCGAACCACCCACCTTGGGCCTCAGGACTCGGCAGTCGGAGAAACTGCCTTCGCCTGGATAGCAGGAGGCATTGTTTTAGGAGCAGGTCTCGCCTTTGTCTTGGATATGATCTATCGCTTCATCGCATACGAAGCTCAAAAACGTGACCTGAATTTCCCGAAAAAATGAGAAAATAAGTCTTCCGATTTCTTCAAAAACGAAGATTCTCAAACGACGAATGATCCAATTCGTCAGTTACCTCACTCCTAATCGCTACCTTTTCAGCCTGATTTTTTTCTTCTCTTCGCTGCTAGTTGTTTGTGCAAGCTCTCAAACAACAGCACCTCTAAGAAAAGCACCCCAAAAAGCGCAACCACTCCTTCTAGGGATTGATGTGCTCGAAAAGCAAGGATTCGGGATTTTAAAAGGGAAGCGGATCGGACTACTAACTCACCCTGCAGGTGTTAATCGCTTTGGGCTCAGCACCATAGAAGTTATCCGTCGTGACCGTCAAAACAACCTTGTTGCCCTGTTCGGGCCAGAACATGGCATTTACGGGGATGAAAAAGCTAACGAGCCCATCGACAACCGGATCGATCCTCGCACAAAGCTCCCTGTTTTTTCCCTCTATGGGCGTTATCGAAAACCAACGCCTAAAATGCTCCTAAATATTGATACCCTGGTTATCGATCTCCAGGATCTTGGCACCCGTTCCTACACCTATATCAGCTGTATGCGTTTGGCTATTGAAGCCTGCTTTGAAAACAAAGTTGAAGTCATTGTGCTCGATCGTCCAAATCCACTTGGGGGCCTAAAAGTCAACGGACCTCCTATGGATAAAAAATGGATGAGTTATGTTGGCGCTTACCAGATGCCCTATGTCCATGGCCTTACGATAGGAGAAATCGCACGCATTTCCGCCTCTCGCCCCGGCATCCTGAAAATTTCTGAAAACCTCCGACAAAAAGGAAATCTAACCGTCATTCGCATGAAGGGCTGGCACCGCAAGATGACTTGGCCACAAACAGGTTTGGCCTGGGTACCCACCTCTCCAAATATCCCAACCTTTGAAGCTGTTGTCGGATATGCCATGACGGGGTTGGGAGCACAACTAGGAGGGTTTCGACATGGTGTTGGAGGCAACATGCCGTTTCGCATTCTGACTTTCAGAGGACAGCCCTTGGATAAGGTCCAAAAAGAATTCAACCGTCATCCAATGCCCGGGCTTAGACTTGTACCCCGACAATTTAAAAACTCTCAAGGTCAGATTGCTACCGGACTATATACTGAAATAACAGACTGGGAAAGCTGGAGGCCAACTGAAGTTAGCTTCTGGATGATGAAAATTGCCTGTAAACTCAATCCACCAAATCCGTTCGTTAAGGCAAAAAAATCTCAAGCTAACCTTTTCAACAAACATGTGGGTTCAAGCTCTTGGTGGAATACGCTAACAACCCTAGGCTACAACATCAAAGTAGACACCTTCATTAAAGAATGGGATCGTTACGCAGCATCTTTTCAACGTAATTCTCGACCCTATTGGCTCTACCAGTAATTCAATTTCGTCTTATTGAAGGACTGTTTTGATCTTCTTTTCCAGAAGACAGATACCTCGCCAACAATACCCTCAAAAAGATTGCCCCTCATCCAATATTTTCCAAGCATTACCCATCTTTTCTGGATACTCTTAATAATCAACCCTAAGCTATGCCACGACCAGTAACACTCTTCACCGGACAATGGGCTGACATCCCCCTTTCCGACCTCGCACCTCTCGCAAAAACGATGGGCTACGATGGCCTTGAGCTCGCCTGTTGGGGCGATCACTTCGACGTCGATCAGGCTGCTCGAAGTAAACGCTACTGCAAAGAACGCTGGGAAATCCTCTCCGATAACGGGCTTACCGCCTTTTCCATATCAAGCCATTTGGTTGGCCAAGCGATCTGCGACAACATAGACAGTCGTCATCAAGCAATTCTTCCACCAGATGTTTGGGGAGATGGGAAGCCCGAAGGTGTTCGCAAACGAGCAGCCAAAAAAATGATCCTCACGGCAAAAGCCTGTCGAAACTTCATCGATGCCAAACCAGGCCGAAAGAAAAAAGATGACTTCCCAGCTGTCGTTAACGGGTTCACGGGGTCCAGCATCTGGCACGCTCTGTATGCTTTTCCTCCAACCTCCCAAGAATACTTGGAGAAAGGATTTCAGGATTTCGCCAAACGTTTCCTCCCTATCATGGATGCCTTTGAGAAAGTGAATGTAAACTTTGCCCTTGAAGTACATCCAACAGAAATTTCCTTCGATATCGCCTCTGCGGAGCGCGCACTCAAAGCATTGAACAACCATCGACGTTTTGGCTTCAACTACGATCCTTCACACCTTGGATACCAAGGTGTCGACTACGTTCAATTCATTCGCACCTTTGCAAAACGTATTTATCATGTGCATATGAAAGACGTTTGGTGGGGCCACGGAGATGGCTCCGTCGGCGTTTTTGGTGGCCACACAGACTTTGGAGATCATCGCCGCCAGTGGGACTTCCGTTCACTTGGTCATGGAGATATCAATTTCGAAGAAATCATCGTCGCTTTAAACGA
>CAXMUM010000106.1:0-7108 GCA_964196585.1 uncultured Opitutaceae bacterium | reverse complement strand
CACGCTTTGAAGAGAGAGATAAAAGAAGAGTTGGCTGGAACATCAAAGATGAAAAACTCATCGGTGCCTTTAAATTAGAGAAAGATTACGACTCCATTGAGCCACCGCTGAAATAGGCAGAGATGTGGAATCTGTCCAATTGGGTAATGATAACAGCATATATACAGGATAGATTAGTTGGAGGCTGTATCGTGGCACATAACACGGAAGGCGTTAACATCCTAGAAGGTCGTTCAGATTTTTCAGCGCTATGGGATATCCGAGTCTCACCTAATTTCCAAAGAAGAGGAATTGGCTCTCAACTTTTTGATCATGCAATTACGTTGTCAAAAAACCGCAACTGCAAAACAATGAATATTGAGACACAGAATAATAACATCTCAGCTTGTCACTTTTATGCCAAAAAAGGATGCCACCTAAAAAGCATCAACAGATTTCACCATCCCTATTTTCCAGATGAGACTCAATTGATTTGGCAAAAAGTAATCTAAAAAATGAATCGAAAAGAATTAGCTAAAGCCATTTATGAGACTTCCAATCTGAAAGGAGAATTTCTCCTTCGATCGGGAGTCGTCAGTAATGAATATTTTGACAAATACTTGTTTGAAGCAAAACCGCAGCTTTTGAAAAAAATTGGCCAATCGATGGCTTCCCTCATCCCAGATAACATAGAGATATTGGCTGGACTTGAAATGGGAGGAATACCAGTAGTGACAATTCTCTCACAAGTATCAGGCCTTCCATCCTTGTTTGTTAGAAAAGAAGCAAAAGATTATGGGACACGAAAAGTGGCTGAGGGTGGTCAAATCAAGAATAGAAGAATGATAATCGTAGAAGATGTCGTCACTTCAGGCGGTCAAATCCTACTTTCAGCTAAAGCTTTAAGAGATCAAGGCGCATTGATCGATACAGTGCTTTGTGTTATTAATCGTGAAGCAGGCGGAAATGAAAACTTACAAAAAGAAGGATTGGAACTTCGAGCTCTCTTCACCAAATCAGAGCTCGAAAACGCTTAATATCATAGTAACCGGCAAATGAGACTTTGGACGGTACATCCTAAATATCTTGATACTAAGGGAATCGTCGCTCTTTGGCGCGAAGGCTTGCTAGCAAAGGCAGTTTTGGAAGGCAAAACAAAGGGTTACCGAAACCATCCTCAACTCATCCGGTTTAAGGTGCAGAATCGATCCACTGAATTAGTCTGCGAGTATTTACACCATGTACTAATTGAGTCGCAAAAAAGAGGCTATCATTTTGATAGCGAAAAACTCCCCTTACGGACTTCAGCAACTCATCCAATTGTAGAATCGAAAGGACAACTGGATTACGAATGGAGACATTTGCTAGGCAAGCTTAGATTGCGTGACCCTGAGCGTTTTTATGAGCTTTCTAAAATGGAGGAATACGAACCCCATCCCCTTTTCAGCATCGTTCCCGGAAAAGTAAAAGACTGGGAAAACACAATCTGACTGGCGCAGTAAACTCAGTCAGATTTTTCCCGTTTTTTATGCGGTCGATCTTCTCCACCGCCTCTTCTCTTTTCTCTGTCAAATTCTCGATTCTTGCTAATCTTATTCTTTGTCGACGAAAGATCCATTCGAGCAATCCCCAGTTGTCGACCCGAAATCCACGCCTTCTTTAGTATACTAAGAACCTCACGCGGCATCCCGGCAGGCAGGTCCACCGTACTGTAACTATCATACAATTCGATCCGGCCTATGTGCTTACTATCCAGATCGCCTTCATTGGCAATCGCTCCCACGATATTGCCTGGCGTTACATCATGCTTGCGACCCACCTCTATCCGAAAACGTTCCATCCCAGCTTCAGGTGGCATCTTCTTGAAATCGCCTTTATCGCGCACTGGCCGTGGACCGGATTCTCTTCCTCTCTCTCCTCGATCACCTCGATCACCTCTGCGGGGCCTATCACCCCTTCCACGATCTTCAAAGCGATCTTTTGAAGAGCCGCGCTCACCCCGTTCAGGAAGATCCCGTTTCTTTTGTTCTGTCAGCAATAGGGGTTCATCTCCTTGAACAATCTTGGCTAAAGCAGCCGCGATCTCCAGAGATGGTACATTGTGTTCCTGACGATACTGATCAATAATATCATTAAAGAACTCTAGCCCCTCTTGTTCCAAGGTATCTGTAATCTTTGTTTTAAATTTTTCGATACGTTTGTCATTGATCGACTGCGTTGTCGGCATATCCATCAACTCAATCTTACTTTTGGTCGTACGTTCGATTGATCGCAAAAGATGTTTTTCTCTAGGAGCAACAAATAGGATCGCATCACCCGCCTTACCCGCTCGACCCGTCCGCCCAATCCGATGGATGTAGGATTCATTGTCGTAAGGTATATCATAATTGATTACATGACTTACCCGAGCGACATCCAATCCGCGAGCTGCCACATCAGTCGCCACTAGAATATCCAACTTGCCCGTTTTTAAACGCTCAATCGTTCGTTCTCGTTGACGTTGGGCAATATCTCCACTCAGAGGAGCAGCGGCAAATCCACGCGCCTGTAGACGATCTGTTAACTCCATAGTGGAGGTCTTGGTACGAACAAAAATGATCATGGCCTCGAATTCTTCCCCTTCAAGCACACGCGTGAGGGCATCAAGTTTATGAAAGCCACTCACCATCCAATAACGTTGGCGAATTGTCTCGGCGGTAGGCGTCTTAGTCTTGATCTTGATTTCGACCGGTTCGTTCAAATGGCGCTTCGCGATACGTTTAATCGGTTCTGGAACCGTCGCAGAAAAGAGAGCGACCTGACGACTGGAGGGCGTCTTCTCCATAATCCAATCGACATCATCAATAAAGCCCATCCGCAGCATTTCATCCGCTTCAGCCAGCACGATACACGAGAGAGATTCCAAATTTAATGTCTCGCGTCGCATATGATCCATAACCCGACCTGGCGTACCAACTATCACGTGAACGCCACGTCTCAGCTGCCTGAGCTGACCGCCAATATCCTGGCCACCATAAATGGGAATAACGTGAAAGTCCTTCAGCTTTGCCGCATACTTTTGAAAAGCTTCGGCCACCTGGATGGCCAATTCCCGTGTGGGCGTTAAGACGAGAACCTGAGGCTTTTTAGTTTGTTTCAGATCAATTTTAGAAAGTAACGGAAGCGCAAATGCCGCCGTTTTTCCTGTTCCCGTCTGCGCCTGGCCAATCACGTCGTGCCCTTCCAAAATATGGGGAATGATCGCCGCCTGGATCGGCGATGGAGTTTCGTATCCGATTTCGTCCAAGCCTTTCATCACTGGGGCAGAAAGCCCCAAATTACTAAAACCTTGTGGATTATCACTATTATCACTCATGTTCTTCTATCAATCAACCGACTAGCGATCCCGACAAGGTCCGCAAAAAGGCGCGGATTAGGGACTTGATGGCCCCAGACGGCAAGAAGAATCGATTAATTTGATAAAGCGCATCAAATGGGGCCATATGTCAACTTATTGGCTTCCCTTCGCCGGTCTCACGGGCCAATACGTGACCAGCACTCAAATGGATGTCTCCCAAGTCGCTTTGATTTCACCTAGAAATCGCTCGTCCAAACAAAGCTTAAGCATAAACTTTAAACTTGGAAAAAAACAGTCTCCATGCATATTCTGCACCCGATCTGAATCGACGATCCAGGCCTACAAAACAAACACTAAATCCAACGCAAAGATGACAAATAACACTCAATCTATGTGATATTTTCAGCCCTTCCAATCATCATAACTGCGAATGCTTCTTTTGCAGGCGATTCTAAAAAGAAGGATATCGGAGTGTTTCTTAATCGCGCACATTATCTTTAATCGATAAATAATTCTCATACCGCCGAAAGCCGGGCGTGTCATTCCGCGCTTTCTTTCGTTTCCATCAGCATAAATCAAAATTTTATCCTCTCGGGCAATCCCTCCCAAACAATCACATGTTCATTCGCTACGGATGTAGACATATCCAAATCCAGTCAGAATCGGAGCAATCTACGGAGCTTAATCTCCCATTACCGGTCTTGGGGAAACAGCATGTCGAAAAAGTTCCTCTTCAAAGTAGCCGCTACCGAAAAGAAGGTCCATTCCACCTTTGGGAAGACGGCAACCTACTCTTCGGGTTTACACGAGCTCAGCTCACCACCACCGATAGCAAGGTATCTCAGGAACTTTATCAGGAATTATTCAAAATAACTAAAGGTACCTTCCTTTACCGTGCCTGGAACTACTTACCTCAACTAAATTCGGGAGAAGGCGATTCTGAATGCTACAAGCAATTTTGTGAAGGCCGATCCAGTGCCTTCCACAAAGTCTTTGGGGAAAATGAATTTACCTACATGCCCGCCGGAACATGTGTCGGCATTGGAGGCAATGAAGTAGTGGTTTGCTTTCTAGCAGGTTCCCAAAGCCCGGATCATCACGAAAACCCAAATCAAGTCCCAGCATACCGCTATCCCAGGCAGTATGGCCCCAAATCACCTTCTTTCGCCCGAGCCACTTCTGTTCATCTTAATAACAGACACTGCCGTTTTATTTCAGGAACGGCCGCAGTGCTTGGACACGAATCGCAAGGTGGCAGTGATCTCCAAAGACAGCTTGAAATAACCTGTGACAACCTAGAGCTCGTAGCAAAACAGACCTTGAACGGACAAGGGGAAAGGAAAGACACAGGAAGCAAGGGAAACGGAAAGGTTTATCTCCGGCGATCCACGGATTTCGAAGAAGCCCGCTCTTACCTCGAAAAACGATTCCCTGAAATAGCCGATTCTATCATCTATCTCAGATCTGATATCTGTCGAAAAGAACTCCTGGTAGAAATTGAACTTTCCTTCATCGATTCGTAGAATCGATGAAATACGTCTTTAGTCGAAAGCCTTCTGAATCACTCCAAGATTCACTTTTCCACTGCGAGTAGCGGGAAAAGCTTCAAAGCATATAAGCTTCTTTGGTCTCATTTTTTTGGGCAGAGAACGCCGAATTTCTCGCATTACATCCTCCCTTGGAGCAGTAGATTCCACCGCGGTAGCAAGCACTGTTTCCTGATCAATCTCAACACCAAATACAATCGCCTCTTTAACCAAAGCAAGCCTCTCCAGACGAGACTCTATATCCGAAGGGTTGATACGATTCCCTCCAATCTTAAGTAACCCCTTAGCTCGCTTCTCTAATACTAGTTCACCACGAAAATCAATATACCCATAATCGGCAACCAGATGCTTCGACAGCAAACCTTCGACTGCATTCCGATTTCCGAACCTAAAGACAGCCTCTCCCTCAACATAGAATCGCTTCCCTCTTGTCTCTAGAATTCGAACACCTTCAAAGGGCTTACCAACACTCCTGCCCGAAAGAGCTGCTTCCCCCGTCTCGTCAAAACATATCCCTCCCGTCTCAGTTGATCCGTAGAAATTTCGCGGGACAATTCCAAATCTATCCCAAAAACCTTCAGCAATTTCGGGTTCCAACCGGGCACCAGCTGAGATAACCAACTTCAGACTCGAAAATTTCTCTTGATCACAGTCACTACGACTCAAAGCTCTCAAAACTGTTGGGATCGTCGGAAAAACAGTCGCCTTCGTCATCGCACAAGTATCTGCAATCTCACTTGGAAAAGGCGTATCTGTCCACGTTGCGCCTGTTCCTTGTATCAACAAAGGATATACAATATTCCCCAAACCATAGGAATGACCCCAAGGAATCGATCCGAGATTAACATCCTTCCCTAGAATTTTCATCGCCCGAATAATATTCTCTCCATCCGCTACCATCTCGCTATCTGAGAAGAGGAGCAATTTGGGCTTTCCCGTACTTCCAGATGTTAACTTCCCTAGAACAACTTTTTTATTCCGAAATACTCGAGTTTTTGCATCCCCCTGTTTCCTCAATATTTTCCCATCCCAAATGACCTGAGCCCTAAGGTTTTTCAACAAACTCATGGCCTCCTTTTCTTCAATACCAGAATTAAGGGGAACAACAATCATCTTCAACTGCAAGCAAGCCAGAAAAGAAACCATCCACTCTACCCCATTCGAAAGATTCAATAGAAGCAGACGATGAGGCTTCAACCCTTCCTTCAACCAGTTTATTCGCAAGACATCACTTTTCTCATCAAGCTCTTTTCGCGATACAGCACTACCATCCGACAGGTACAACGCCGCTGCATCTGGTGACTCATCCACCAATCGATTCCAGGACTCCAAAGCATCTTCACTCATTCACTCAATTTCTTAGACAAGTATGTGCTGGACACATGCAATAGCAATAAAGTGATCCCAGCCAGAAGCACCACCATAGAACCGAGACTCTGAACCACAGGAATCGAGCTGAGACCCAACGCCAGAAACGACGCAGAGGTTGTCCCTGCAGAAAGCCAGACCGAATGCGGAATCATGCCCTTTCGAGAATAAGATTCGATAGTGAACAGAGCGTAATCCAAAGAAATCGCACCACCCAGGAAACATCCCACTAAATGGAACATGTTTAGCTCTCCAAAAAGAAATGAACAGATACCAATCGCCAGTCCACCTCCCGCTATTGGAAAGAGAACGATCAGTCCTCCCTTTCTCCATCCAAAAACAATAAGAATCGTTCCTATGACCAACAGCATTGAAAATGCTCCAAAAAATAAAAGGGCCTCTCGATGACTATTCAGCGTTTTATTCAAGAAGCTTAGTTGAGAAAACAAAGTAGCGTTTTCCTGAGAATCAGAAATCTCAAGTGCCTGTTCTACCGACAAATCAATTGAGCATAAACTCCAGAAGCGACCACCGAATTCACCGATGACACCCGCCATAGGTCCCGCAAGTCTATCTGCAAACTCCTGGATATCAGTTCCGACCATTCCTTTTCCACTCCTCAAACCTTCAACATAGGAAGTAGCAGCAGTAAAAAAATCACCAAACTCTTCACTTTCATAACCTCCCTCATCAAAGGTCACTTTCAATAAATCGAAAAAACGATCCAAATCCGTCTCCATTCTTTCAATCACTTCCACCTGCGATCGAGTCGGAAGAAACTCAGAAACACCAAAACCATTTGATTCTGGGAACTTCTTTTTGATAAAACTCATTAATCGAGCTTCGCTTTCGAAGACATCCAAATAAGAAAAGCCTG
>CAXMUM010000105.1:3505-7225 GCA_964196585.1 uncultured Opitutaceae bacterium | reverse complement strand
TGGGATGGAGAAAAAGGCAGATATACCTGTGCCAGAAAGATTGCCCTGGAATTCGACATGGGTTGACCTGGCTACCCTTCGGTTTCTTCCGGTAACGACCATCCTTGATCAACATAGTATCGTCTATAAAAAGGATTCGTAATTAAATGAAGCGGAACCATTTCCCCTGTTTCTTTTAAACGCTCTATTTCAGCCTGATCCTTGAGGCCTTTCTCATATTTTTGCCTCATTTCTTTCGATTTACTCACATTCATGTTGATAGCTTTCTCAATCTCACGGGACGCAATCTTCAAGGCCTCTTCAGCCGAGGTTCGACCGGCCATAAACTTTTCGAATGCATTTTTATCATGACGATTGAAAGTGTCTCTTAAGAGAAAAGGACTAAATGGACCTGGGATGGCAATTGTCATTGCCATATCGCGAATCTGATCGTGAAGCCCCCACTCATTCGGGTAATTCGGTGGATGCGAAAATTCTTCCTCCAATGCATAATGAGGAATCGGCGGTAAACCATCCGCATTATCGATGACATCCCGATTAAAGACTTTGCTGGTCATGAATTTCAAAAAATACATCGCCAGTTTTTTCTGCTTCGACCCCTTATACACAGTCATCGTTGCGGCTCCTACATATGTATTTCGAAATCCATCGTTCGGGAATTCGCTGATTGAAAGTCTCTCCGGGCCAATCAGACGATAACTCATCAACCCCCACCTGCCTGCCCAAACCAAACCCAACTCCCCTTTCGCAAACAGTTGTTTATCGACATGACTAACATTTGTGCTCGTCGACGATGACAAGGATAGCGCTTCCGCTCTAGTTGGAATGATTCTGGCGTCATAGGTCCAATCGTAGGTAATCTCGAAGACCTTCCGATGTAATGGATGATCCCAATTCGACCTAGTCATGGTCTCATTGAAAAAATCCACTCCCACTGAGCGTAACATAAGACCCCGATGTGCTATAGTGAACTCTTTGCCAAAAAAAATTGATTGGGGTTCCTCAGGATCGTTTAGAGCTCGAACAAAAGCCCTTCCTTTTTGTTCAAATTCTTCGAAGGTCCATGAAACGGATGGAACCGATATTCCTGCCTTCTCAAAGGCTTCCACATTCACCCAATAAAAATTCGAGGAAACACTCCTGGGGAAACCATACTGGTGACCATCAATGGACAAAATGGGTTGAACAGCTTCGTAGGTCTTTGAGGAATCAAACCCCATCTCCTTCGCAACATCCGTCAGATCTTCCAACATCCCAACAGAATGATAAAGATTCATTCCGCCTGCATAACACTCGAAAATATCACCTGCAACTCCTGACACACCTTGGACAATATTCTTCCTTGTCGTGTGATTGACATTGTCGATTCGCAAATCAACAGCCGGATAGCCATTTTCAACCATCCATTGTTCAAACAATTCAGTCTGAATCACCCGAGGTTCATTATAACCAGTCACCCAGTAAAGAACCGGGACCTCCTCTTTCTTGCCTGTGAGACTGAAAAAAGTCACTGCACTGGCCATCGCCAGAAGAATCAACAAAATGCCAAAAAAAGATTTCATAGTAACGGTGACCTGCTGGAATCTTACATAGAAGCCACGACCTCCCTGCTCTCTTCTGGCAAGGACCACCCCTGATCGACATAATACCGCCGATAAAATGGATTGGTAATCAAATGCAGCGGTACCATTTCCCCTGCCGCTCTCAAATGCTCTATCTCAGCCTGATCTTTAAGTGCATTCTCGTACCGCTTAACAAGCTCTGGAGATTCGTTAACCTTGCGAATCATATCGGCATTTATCGACTCAACTAAGATCTCCAGAGCTTCTTTCACAGAGCTGCGATTGGAAATGAGCTTATCAAATGCATTTTTCTCATGACGAATTACCGGCGTAAAAAGTGTAAAAGGCCCATAGGAAAAAGCGATCGCCAGCTCATCCGACATTTCTTTGATGCGTCCATGGATCCCCCATTCATTCGGATGATCAGGCGGCCGCAAAAACTCTTCTGTTTCAGCATACTTAGGAACGGGAGGCAATCCATCCGCATTTTCGACAATCTGCATGTTGTATTCTTCGCTGGCCAAGAATTTGAGAAAATAATAAGCAAGCTCTTTCTGCTTTGAACCTTTATACACAACCGAAGTCCCGTGATACGACAACGTGTTTCTGTAATCACCATACGGGAATTCTGAAACCGCCAATCGATAGGGGCCCACATTCCTGAAATGCATCAATGCCCAGCGACCAGCATCAATCATTCCATAATTCCCATTGGCAAAAAGATGCATCATCGCCCGAGATGTTCCGGATTCTGCCGAGAGAGTTTTCGATTCTGTAAGCGTGGGAATTAGCTTTAATTCATTGATCCAACGATAAACCCTCTCATAGACCACTTCAGCTTCAGGTCGATTCAGATGAGACTCCGTCATCGTTTCATTATAGATGTCCACTCCTTCAGAGCGCAGTAAGATAGTTCTGACGAAAATGGTTATATCCCTAAAGAAAAAAACTGAACGAGTTTTCTCTGGATCATTCAATGCGTCAACGTATGCCTTTCCCATTCGCTCAAATTCTTCAAATGTCCATGAATCTGGTGGTGACGACAATCCAGCTCGCTCAAAAGCCTCTAAATTGGCCCACAAAAAGCGCACACCAACATTCCGGGGAAACCCATATTGTTTTCCATCAAACACGATAGCAGATTTCACCGAAGGATAGGTATCGGAAATGGGAAAACCCATTTCCTTAGCTACCTCGGTCACATCCTCTAAAATACCAACAGAACGGTAGGTATTCACAAAACCGCCATAACATTCGAGAATATCTCCAGCGACCCCTGATACACCTTGTACAATATCTTTGTACGCTGCTCCCATCACATCCATTTTGAGTTCAACCGGAGGATAACCATTTTTTTCCATCCATAGATGGAAAGTCTCTATCTGCTTCTGTCGAATGGGATCCGGGCGATTCATCCATGTGAGAACAGGACGATCACCCTTATTCTTGGGAAGATTGAAATACGTAATGATACTCCCAATCAAAAGAAGGGTAATAACAGTAGAAAAGAGCGTTTTCAAAATTCTAAATAATTACTTGGATATTGGGAAAGCAAAACTCCATTTACAGAAACAACGCACCTCCTTGGCAAGCAGCTAAAACCTACAATTCAGATCAAACGAAGTATACCTCACATACCAAGGACAAATAAGCCTTCTCATTCATCAGAAGATGACTTGGCTCAACCTTCATTTCCTTCAGGTAACGACCAACCCTGCTCTACATAATAACGCTTATAAAACGGATTACTAATGAGCTCCAACGGAACCAACTCTCCGCGACTTCTCAAACGATCGATTTCAGCCTGGGTCTTCATAAGTTTTTGATAGCGCTCAAAGTTTTTAGCTGATTCGTTCGCCCTGCGTTCCATTTCGATCTCCATGGCCTTATCCAAAGCTGATAGAGCGTCCTCGATGGAGGACCGGTCTGTAATTAATTTATCATAAGCCTTTTGCTCCAGACGAGCCATAGTTTTGGCCAGCATAAAGGGACTGAATGAATACGGAATAGCGATTTCCTTTGCCATCTCAAGAATCCGTCCGTGCAACCCCCATTCATTGGGATACTTCTCCGGATATAAAAATTCTTTTGATTCCGCATACTCCGGTATAGGTGGAAGCCCGTCTCCATTTTCCACAATGCCACGATTGAATGCTTC
>CAXMUM010000105.1:0-3495 GCA_964196585.1 uncultured Opitutaceae bacterium | reverse complement strand
GAAATAAAGGTATTTCGATAACCTTTATGAGGGGGCTCACTGATCGAGAGATTATAGGGACCTACCTGGCGAAAGTACATCAATCCATAGCGACCCGCATTCATTAAACCGAAATTTCCCTTGGCAAAGAGATGTATTTCTACCCGGGTTACACTGGAATCAGCCGTCAAGGCCTCAGCCTCCGCTTTTGTGGGAATGATATTCAGATCATTGATCCATCCGTAGGTGATTTCGCAAACTTCGTGGTAAATGGGATGATCAAAATTGGATTTTGTCATCGTCTCATTATAAAGATCTAATCCCATAGACCGAGCCAACAGCCATCTTGTGCCATAGCTTATATTTCTGTTGAAATATACACTCTGGGGCTCATCTGGCTTGTTCGAAGCCTGGACAAATTGATTTCCTATGCGTTCAAACTCATCGACCGTCCAAATATCTGGCGGAGCAGACATTCCCACTCTCTCAAAGGCATCCACATTTGCCCAATAAAAAGACATCCCTACATTCCGAGGGAAACCATACTGTCGCCCATCTACTTCCAACAAAGATCGTACGGCAGGATACGTTTTCGATACATCAAAACCCATCTCCACGGCCGTTTCCGTCAAATCTTCCAACAAACCTACTGATTCATAAAGATACACCTCTCCAGTCATACAATCCAGTATATCACCTGCCACACCTGAAACACCCTGTATGATATTTTTCTCATTCTGATGCCCCTTATTGATAATGTCCGTATGGATCTCCATATCCGGAAAATCATTCTCCTTCAGCCACTTTTTGAATGCCTCAATTTGTGCAGTCCGTGTGTCACTTGGTCGTACAACCCAAATCAAAGCGGGCAGATCTCCCGTATTACCGGGTAAGTTTAGAAAGGTACCGACACTCGCAACAACGAGACCAACGATGAGTATCCCAAAAAGAGCTTTCACGGAACAAAGCTAAAGCAAAACTTTCCGGTTATAACAACTGAAATGAAAATCACTTTTTGTTTATGACCAGATCAATTACAACGAAGTCTGTTTTTCAATAGTCTTTTGTGACTCCTGGGCTTCCCCACCTTCAGGTAGAGACCATCCTTTCAGCACATAATACTTCCGATAAAACGGATTTTGAATCAAGTGAAGTGGCACCAATTTACCTTCACTGCGCAATCGTTCGATTTCTTTCTGATCACGTAATCCATTTTGGTAACGCTCCAATCTTTTTGCAGATTCATGCGCATTTCGCACGATCACTTGGCGAACCTCATCCGCTACACCCTTCAAGGCATCTTCTGCTGAAAGGCGACCCGCCAGCAACTTATCAAATCCATTTTTTTCGATTCGCCCAACTGTCGCAGGGAGAATGAAAGGACTCATTGAATAGGCAATGGCGATCTCCATCCCCATATCTCGGATCTGACCATGCAATCCCCATTCATTGGGGTATTCAGTAGGCCTCAAAAACTCTTCTGTCTCCGTATATTGCGGAATGGGAGGTAAAGCATCGGTATTCTCCACGATGCTCATATTGTAGGCTTCACTCGCCATATATTTCAGAAAATAAGCGGCTTCTTTTTTATGCTTAGAACCCTTATAGATGGTTGAAGCGCCGTAAGAAATCAACGTATTGCGAAAACCATTGGTAGGCAATTCGCTGATAGAGAGTTTATCAGGTCCAATCGCTCTGAAGTGCATCAAACCCCATCGTCCTGCAACAATCAATCCGAAATGGCCATGCGCAAACTGTTGGAAAATAACCCGGGTCGCACCTGTTTGCGATGATAAAGCTTCAAGGTCTTTTTTTGTCGGGAGAATTCTGTCATGATTCACCCATTTACAGGACAGTTCTGAAATCTCCTGATAGAGAGGGTGATCAAAATTGGAGTCTGTTAAGGTTTCGTTATATCGATCCACTCCCATGGACCGCATCATAACTATCCGGTCATCCACTGATTGAGTACTACCAAAGTAAACCGTTTGATGTTCCCCCAGTGTATTCGAGGCTTGAACAAAGGCCTTTCCAATTCTCTCAAACTCTTCAAATGACCAAGATTCTGGAGGAGGTTCGATTCCGACCTTCTCGAAAGCTTCCAGGTTGACCCAATAAAACCGGAGACCTATATTCCGGGGGAAGCCATACTGCTTGCCATCAATGATCAACGCCGGGCGAATGGCCGGATAAGTCAAGGAAGCATCAAATCCCATCTCTTTCGCCATATCAGTTAAATCTTCCAACATGCCAACCGACTCATAGAGGTTTATCTCACCAGTATAACAATCGATGATATCCGCGGCCACCCCGGAAACACCCTGCACCACGTTCTTAACATGTTGCTTTATTGCCCGAGCATCCAATCGAAGATCCATTTCTGGATAATCGTTCTCCTCCATCCATTTGGTAAATTTTTCAATCTGCTCACCTCTGATCGGATCGGACTGAATAACCCAGTGCACCACTGGAAGATCACCCTCATTTTCGGGTAAGAAAAAGAAGGTAAAGACACTCGCAGAGATTAGAAAACCTAAAAGGACACCAAAAAGTTTTTTCACGATAAAAACAGTCTTCAAATGCCCTTAATGGGCGCAAACCGCATATCTAATTTAGACAACCTTTCTTTGGCAAGAGGTTATCGAAAAACTTCCGGGCTTTCCTCCTACCCCTCTGGTAATGACCAACCCATCTTTACATAATAGCGACGATAAAAAGGATTGGTGATCAATTCTAATGGAACTAACTTCCCATCCTTTCGCATACTTTCAATCTTCTCCTGATCTCCGAGCAGCTTTTCATAATACAACCAACTCTCAGCAGATTCACGGGCTTTACGTACCATACTCGAATTGATCATCTCTGCGGCAGCCTTTAAGGCATCTTCGGCTGAAAAACGGTTCGCGATAAACTTATCAAAAGCATTCTTCTCAATTCTCGCATCTTCACTTTTCAGAACAAATGGGCTGAAAGAGTAGGAAATCCCCAATTCTACCTCTATTCTTTGAATACGGTCGTGCAGGTTCCACTCATTAGGATAATCCGATGGATGCAGATAAGCTTCAGATTCTGTGTATTCAGTGACCGGAGGCAGTCCATCCCCATTTTCAATGATTTGATGATTAAACTCTTCACTGGCCAAAAACTTTAAAAAGTAGAAAGCCAATTCCTTATGCTTCGACCTTGCATAGACTCCCACGATTCCACCGCCCGAATAACTGTTTCGAAAACCGTCATGAGGAAATTCACTGACCGATAATTTCTGAGGCCCAATTTCCCTGAAATTCATCAAACCATGTCGACCACCCGCCATCACTCCGAAATTCCCTTTGGCAAATAAATACATCGCCACATTACTCAAGGCACTAGAATTACCCGTTAAGGCTTCCGCATCCACCAGAGTGGGAACAATTCTAGCGTCATGGATCCAGCGATAGTTCAATTCAAAAACCTCCCTGAAAACAGCCGTATCAAAGTTCGATTTCGTCATGGTTTCATTGAAGGTATCGACCCCCA
>CAXMUM010000104.1:0-7240 GCA_964196585.1 uncultured Opitutaceae bacterium | reverse complement strand
GGCTGCCCAGGCGACAGCAGAGGAGACTGCGACAAGAGCATTACCACCCAATCGGGATTTTTGAGGTGTTCCGTCCAGAGAAATTAAGCGGTGGTCAATCGTACCTTGTTCCTTTGCATCCCATCCGATCAAGGCATCGGCGATTTCAGTCTTAACAGAGTTGATTGCATTGTTAACACCATATCCACCCAGTCGTTTTTCTCCGTCTCTAAGGTCCAATGCTTCTCTTCGTCCAGTTGAGGCTCCAGAGGGAGCGATAGCGCGACCAATAGCTCCATTGGCTAGATGGACTTCGGCTTCAACGGTGGGTCTACCTCGTGAATCCCATACTTCTCGTCCTGTAACTTTTGTAATTAGCGTGTCAGCCATATGTTTTTCAATGGAGGTTCTCAATGGAATGAGGCAAAGCGTAAATAGACCCTTGAGGATTTCGAAGTTCCTTCAATGCCAAAGAGCGTACTGTCTCTCTGGCAGATGTATTGAGGTATTCAACAGGAGACTTTCCATCAACCCTTGCCAGAAAAAGGGCAGGTAGGAGAGCGGCCGTCCGGGTTTCTAATTCATCCTGCATAGAAGATGGCATTGCAGCTAACCAGGATTGATAGAGTTTTTCAAAAGCAGTTAACAGTTCAATGGAATGCGGAGGTAGATGGATGGCTTTTAAGAGGAGATGGTTGAGACAGAAAGCGATGTCAAAAGTTGGGTCTCCATACCAAGCGCATTCAGCATCGATAAAGACAGGCTGACCGGTCTTGTTTCGAAGAAAGATGTTCTTGGGGCTGATGTCTCCGTGGACCAGGGCTATCTTCGTTTTTGCAGTGGTTTCTATGATTGAGTTGATGGAATCGTGAAGGTCAGGGTAGCCGCTGGTAAGGGGCTCGAGGTAAGGCTCAAGCCTAAGTGCGTGAAAAAGAGCATCGGTTGAAAACTGGTTAGCCAATTCCCGATTGTGAAGGGTTGCATTGTGGATGGTTCCCAGAGCGGCTCCTACGTTATGGGCATCGCTCGGATCAACCTTGCCAGAGAGTAGTTTGTCTTTCCACAGGGTATAGCTTTCTGGAGGAAGGTATTCGATAAGCGCCAACCCTTTTTCTTTATCCTGAGCTAGGACTTTGGGAGCGATATTTGGCAGGAATTCTCTGGCGCAAATTAGCCAAGCCATTTCAAAGTTGTTTCGTTCGACAGGTGCAAACCAGTCGTCTTTCACTTTGAGTTTTGGCAGAGCTCGTTTGGCACAGAAATGAATGCTTTCATTTTCAATTAGAGATATGCGAACAATGTCAGATGAAACACCACCTTGAAGAGGCACGATCTTGAATCCTCCCGTGTTGGGAACCCCCGCCTTTTTCAAGAGGGCAGTGATGTCACTCTGCCAGTCATGGTCTATCATAAAGGAGATGCTTCTTTGGGTGTCTGGGCCAAACGCAAAAGTTCGGCAATTTTTTTATCCAGTCTTATGGTGGAAATTGGATAGGCAGTTCCCAGTTCCTGCGCAAACAGGCTGACTCGAAATTCTTCGATCATCCAACGCAATTCGTTGATTGCATCGAGGACGGCTTGAGAATCTGAGGAAGAGGTAACCCATTGGGTGAGTTTTTGATCGTAAGGTCGAATGAGGGCAGCTTTGTCTGCATCCTTGGCTGCGTTTAGACGAGCTCTGTCGAGACGAATAGAGATAGCTTTGAGATATCGATTGAAGTGTTGGAGCTGCGGAAAGGGAGTGTGGAGTAGAAAATGAGGTGGGGTGAGGCGTTCGATATCTTCTTTCAACCCTGGATAGGGATTTTGGTTGTGAAGGAGAGAGTCGCGTTGGGTGAGGATGGATTCGAGTTGATCCATAAACCGGTATAATAGGCCTTTGCTATCGTCCTTGGCGCTTGCGAGAGTTGTCTGGTAGGCGGATTGAGTCAGTGGATGGACTAGGCGTTGGCAAAGGAAACGGTGGAGATGGGTATAGGTCTGCTGCTTGAGAGTATCCAAAGGAGCGAGAGTGATGGCCAATAGTCCAAGTTTTGAAAGATCTTTGAGGTCTTTTTCCAACCAGGCCAGTTCATGACGCAGATCAATACTGAGTAGTTTTGTAATACCTTTTGTCGTCTGTGTCTTTGCCGTTGTGGGGTCCCTGAAAAGGCGCAAGGCAACGGTCTCTTCTTCCACTCGAAGGCCGGGATAGGCATAAACAGGAATTCCGGAAGATTGAGTAACTTCAATCTGATCTGGAAGAGAGTCGATATCCCATGTGGAAAGAGAAGGCCTTTCCCATTCATCAGCTGCTTTTTTCCAAGGGAGTGACTTGTTTTTCAACGAAGCATCTTTCTCCTGTTGATCAAGGGCCTCTTGGATTTGATCGAAATTTCGATTTGTCGTGATCGTTTGGTTTTTCGGATCTACAATGTTTAACCGAATTTGCAGGTATTCGGGGAGGCTTTCAGGATGCCAGTCTTCGGAGATTGTCTCGATATTATATTCGGTTTTTAAATACGAAGAAAGGCTTTCGATAAGTGTTTGATGGGTTGGTTTTAGTTCGTGAGAGATTTTTTTTACTTTTTCCGAAATGGGTAGGAGTTTGACCCTGAGATGTTTTGGTAAATTGCGTAAGAGATGAAGAATTTTCTCTTCAAGATGCCCAGGAACCAGCCAATCTATCATTCCTTTTTGTAGTTCGCGGGCTTGTTTTGGAGAAAGACTTAGTGTCGCTCCATCGTCTTCCTCTCCGGGCTTGTATGTGTAGGAGAGAGGAAGAGCTGAGTTTTGCAGGGTTATTTTTTCGGGGAAAGCTTTTCGATCTATATCAGTAGTAAGTTCTCCGAGAAGATCACTTTCTTTCAAGTAGAGACATTTTTCGTTCTCCGCTTTTAGATCGCGGCAGAATCGATTGAGGTCGTGGATAGAAGAGATGTTCTGAAGATGTCTGGCATAGAATCGAAAGAGCGCTTCGTCGAGATTGAGATAGTCGCTACTGCGGAGGCGGGTTTGAAGGGCTTCAATCTTCTTTCGCAGGGAGCGGTTGTGTTCAAGAAAGGGGTGGGAGCTTTTGAGTGTATCGTCGACCAGAGCTGATCGAATAAATATCTCGGTAGCTTGAGTAGGATTGATAGATCCATAACCAACGCGCTTCTGGCTTATCTCGAGTCCGTGGATACGGATGCTCTCTTTAACCAAGACTCGTGCAGACTCAGGAAAATAGTTGGGTTCACTGTAGCTGGATTTACAAATATGTGCTCCAAGCTCAACGGCCCATTGAGGATCGATCCGCGCGGTAGTTCGAGCGTAAAGGCGGTTGGTTTCAACGATTTCTGAGGCAATGATCCAGTCCTTTTTCTTTTTGGATTGAGGAGCTTTTTTTTGTGCTTTTACTCCTGGCTTCAGTACCTTTTTTTCGAAGAGTCCAGATCCAGGAAAGATCATGACTTTACGATCTCCAGCTGCTCGAAAGAGATTCCCTTCATCGCGATGGGCTACATTCACAAAGAGTCCAGGGAGGATGGATCTATGGATGGCTTGATAGGCGCTTCCTCCGAATTTCCAGGCGGCTTCGTCCTGCGAGTCGAAAGAAGATTTTTGATGGGTTGAAAGAGGTTTTCCTTTGTTGGCTCGGGGAAGGGCCCTTTTGAGTTGTGCATGGATATCTCTCCATTCCCTCATCCGAGCATAGGAAAGAAAATGGCTTTTGCAGAACTTTCGGAGTTTCCGCTGAGTCATGCCTTCGCATTTATCATGATAGGCATTCCAGATGTTCAGCAGTGTTAGAAGGTCAGATTGTGGATGTATGAATTTTCGATGGGCCTGATCCGCTGCTTCCTTTGTTTCCAAAGGGCGTTCACGGGGGTCTTGTATACTCAGGGCTGAAGCGATGATAAGAACTTCGGGAAGAGCTTGTTCTTTGAATGCTTGGAGAATCATTCGTCCAACAATTGGATCGACGGGTAGCTGTGCCAGCGCTTGACCCAGAGGCGTGAGCTTTTCGTTTTTGTCGAGAGCTCCCAACTCTTTTAGCAGTTGATATCCAGCCCGGATTGCATGTGGAAGGGGTGGGTCAATGAAGGGGAAAGTTTCGATTTTCCCGAGCCGAGAGGCTTGCATTCGAAGGATGACTTCAGCCAGGTTCGATCGAAGGATTTCAGGTGGAGTGAACTCTGTCCGTTTTTGAAAATCTGTCTCAGAATAGAGGCGAATACAGATGCCCTCCGCGATGCGTCCGCAGCGCCCTTTTCGCTGGTTGGCGCTGCTTTGGGAAATAGATTCAATTGGCAGACGCTTTGTGCGTGTCCTGGGATTGAAGCGACTGATACGTGCATCACCGGTATCAATAACAAAATGAATGCCAGGAATGGTGAGGGAGGTTTCAGCAATGTTGGTCGATATGACGATCTTTCGGTTTTGCATCGGGGTGAAAATCCGTTGCTGGTCTCCCGAAGAGAGGCGTCCAAAAAGGGGGAGGATGGCTGCGTTTGTATTGAGTCTGTCTTTTAATAAATCAGAGGCTTCTCTGATATCGCGTTCCGTGGGGAGAAAGATAAGAATATCACCAGAGCGTGTTTCGCCCAGAATGCGTTTAACGGATTCGACGACAGCATCAATAGGAGTGATATCTCCAGAATCAGCCGCAAGCTCATCGATGGGGGCATAGATGGTTTCAACCGGAAAGGTTCGCCCTGAAACTTCGATGATAGGAGCGTCGTCAAAGGCTCGGGAAAAAGCGTTGGTGTCGATGGTGGCTGAAGTGATGACGATCTTTAAGTCAGGGCGTTGATGACGGAGTTGATTGAGATGCCCGAGCAAGAAGTCTATATTCAGGCTGCGTTCATGTGCTTCATCGATGATGAGAGTGTCATAAGCCCGGAGTTGTGGATCGCTTTGAACTTCGGCTAAAAGGATACCATCGGTCATAAATTTGATGGCAGTTTCTCTGGCTGTTTTATCGGAGAATCGAATTTTGCAGCCGACTTCTTTCCCCCATTGGACTTGCAGCTCTTGAGCCACTCGTTTGGAAATCGAAAGAGCGGCGACTCTGCGGGGCTGGGTGCAACCGATTTGAGTGGCTCCAGCTTCTAAGCATAGTTTCGGGAGTTGAGTTGTTTTACCAGATCCCGTTTCACCAGCTATGATCACTACTGGATGGTCCTGGATTGCAGCGATGATCTCTTGTCTTCGGGCCGTAATAGGAAGATCCTCTGGGTAAGTGATCTTCCAGAGGGTTTTTGTGCAGGCGCCCTTGCCTGGTGAAAGTTTGCGTTTTTGGCGGTCTGCCATGACAGAACCGTCACTATCGGGGATTTTGTAGAGGAGAGTTAAGCTTTTTTTATCAGAGGCGGTGGATTAGGAGGGCTCTCTGGCTCTATTTATCCGTTGCCCCACTGGGTGTTTATGTCCGCATGCAATTTATTAAATGTCTCTTCAGACATGCCATGGGTCACTCGATAACCGAGTTGTTCGTCAATAAACTCTTCCATGGGAATCCACTGATCTCCGCATTTTACTTTGCGAGTCCAAGCACAGATCAGCAGCAGTTCCTCTCTTTTTTGGCTTTCCCGAATGTAGTGAAAGGTGATCCAGATGTTCATCACTCCGGTTAAGGCAACGAGAGCACAAGCGACGATGATTGTGTTGGTCGTGTAAGTGACCTCAGAAGTGTTTCCGCTCAAATTACCGATCAATCCGTACTTTGCATTGAGGCAGATGAACGAAATGATGAGTAAGTAGGAAAGTAATTGGGCAATAAGGATAGCTGAGTGGATCTTTTTCACTGCTTTAATCTTACGGCATAAATGAGTTGGTAAAAGCAGGTAGACTTGGAAAATAATGGATTGAAGCTGAGAACGATGAGTTTCAGGGGAGATCTTAGATAGAGATACTCAGCGATTGTTCAGTATCTACGGAGGGTTTCGAAGCGAGATTCTCTATTGGAGGTTGCGGAGACGGAGAAAGGCATGCAACTTATTGAAAAATGGGTGAATCAGATGATAGAAATGAAAACGTGATCGAGCTAGAACCCAAGGGTCCTATTCGATGGAACATTGTCATTTCTTTGGTGGTAGCGTGGTGTGTTGTGCTCTTTTGTGTGTTGGTTTTTAAGATGAGCCTTGTTCGGGTATTGCTACCTTTGATCCTATTCATTTTGGTTGTTTATTTGGGGTTTTGTACCTTTGTTCTTTTAAAAAATAGAAAGTAATTATATGAAAAATAATATCTCGCTCGCGGTTGTTGGTCTAATAGTGGTTATCCTTCTTTTTGGATCCTTTTTTATCGTTGATATTTCGACGGTTGAGGGAAATGAAATTGGGGTAAAAGAAACTTGGAATGAAGGTGTTGTGCCGGATCCGCTCCCACCAAAAACATATGTGCTAATTCCAGGGTTTACGCAGAAAATTTTCAAGTACGATATGTCCAGTCAAGTCTTTGTGATGAATGATCAACCTGATTCGACTTATGGCGCCGGGAGAACTCAGGATAGTTACACGGTTCAATCGTCTGAGGGACAGGACATGAGGATTTCCTTAAATGTTCGCTGGCGGAGAGATCCTTTAAAGGTGGTAGAACTTCATAAAACGGTTCGTTATGCTATCGAGGAGAAGGTTTTGCGACCTGAGATTATGCGTATTGTTAAGGACCGTGCGACAACACGTGAAGCGATTGAGGCTTATGCTGGTACCGGACTGGTCCAACTCCAGAGTGATATTTCTACGGCATTGCAGGCATCTGATGGGGAACTAAGTAAAAGAGGGGTTATTGTGGAAAATTTCGTGATCGAGCATATTGGTCTGGATCCACAGTACATTGAGCAAATTAAAGCGCGTCAGGTCGCTGTGCAGGAACGCTTACGTGCAATTGAAGAAACAAAAGCAGCTAAGGCGAAAGCAGAACGAGCCAAAGCAGAAGCTCAAGCGGCTTACGAAAAGGCTGTTGTGGATGCCAAGCGTGATAAAGAAGTGGGTATTCTATCTGCTCAAAAAACAGCGGAGCAGCAGATTTTAGCTGCTCAGGCATCAGCGCGTCAGGTGGAATTGGCTGCTGAGGCGGATAAGAACCGAAATGTTTTGGCGGCTGAAGGTGAGAAAGAAGCTAGTTTGTTGAGAGCTTCTGCTATCGAGGCATTGGGAAAAGCTGAAGCTGAGGCGACAAGATTGAAGCTGTCAGCTTATTCACAAGAAGGATCTGAAGCCTTTGTCCGAATTGAGGTAGCGAAGTCGATAAGTTTGGCTTTCCAGAATATCTCCGGCTATTTGCCGCAAGACATGAA
>CAXMUM010000103.1:0-7296 GCA_964196585.1 uncultured Opitutaceae bacterium | reverse complement strand
CACGAGCTCGGCTATGGACTGAAAGGGAAGAAGCCCAATATACCAAGAAGAGCGACTCTTATCTTTGAAGTAACCTTGCTTGATTTTTAACATAAGAAGATCCAAATGATACATTTTATAAAAGGAAACGCCTGGGTTCTCCTCTTGATCGTTGTTGGGGTAATTGTTGCCATCCAATTTCTGGAACCAGCACCTCCTAGGGTGCTAACCATTGCGACAGGTTCTGAGGAAGGTGGATATTACCAGTATGCCTTGCGTTTACAGAGAGCATTGGAGGAAAAAGGATTTACGCTGAACATCCGAAAAACAAACGGTTCGATTGAAAACCTGGAGTTGCTCACCTCAGACGAAGATGAAATTGAGCTGGCATTAGTTCAAAGTGGGGTTGAAACACTCTTTTCAGGAGACCAGGAAGGATTGAGGGGACTCGGTAGTCTTTATTACGAACCTTTATGGGTTTTTTATCGCGGTCATCAAAAGGTGAAGCTTTTGCAGGATCTGAAAAATAAGAAGATGGCGATTGGCTCAGAGGGCAGTGGTACAAATGCGGTAAGCAAACTGTTGCTTGAGAAAAATGGGATGCTCAAAGAATCATCCGGTTTGTTGCAGGAAATTGGAGGGTCTGACGCGGCAGAAGCGATCCTTGCAGGAGAAGTAGATGTGGCCTTTTTCGTTATGCCAGCACAGAATAGGTTGATCAAGGAGTTGGCTTCGGAGCCAGATTTGGAATTGATGTCTTTCAGACGTTATCGAGCGTATGTAGGAAATATTCCATTTCTCTCAAGTGTCGTGATCGGAGAAGGTTTACTGGATATTGCCGAAAATGTTCCGGATAGTAACCTTGTTCTTCTTTCCCCCTTGGCAACTTTGGTTTGTAACGATGATTTTCATCCGGCGCTCACCTCCCTTCTTCTGATGGAATCTGGTGAAATTCTAGCAAGTGGAAATCTTCTGGAGGAGGAGGGTGCCTTCCCTTCAGCGGAACATGTTGGGTTCAAGCTGACCAAGGAGGCAGAGCATTTTCACAGAAAGGGTCCTCCCTTATTACAGAGGTTTCTTCCGTTTTGGATCGCTTCGGCAGTGGACCGCTTGATCATATTGGTCATCCCGTTTATGGCGTTGTTGATTCCTCTTTTTAAGACAGCACCGCCGCTCTATCGCTGGAGAATCAGATCAAAGATTTTCCGTTGGTATAAATTCTTACGTGAGGTGGATAAGAAAATTTTGAGTGGAGAAATCCACAAAACATTGGAAGAGGATCTAAAAAAACTTCGTGACCTGCAGATGGAAATTTCATCAGTCGATGTTCCACTTTCCTATACGGATGAACTATATGATCTGCATATTCATGTTGCCTTTGTGATCACTCGCTTGACCTCATTAGAGGAAGAGCCGGCAGAAAGCGAAGAGGCATAATTGTGGAAATGGTTCTTCCTTTCTCTCAACTTTAGCCTGTGATCTCTTCGACCTTGACCACCGATCCTCTGTCGTAATGTTTAGTTGGGAAGGCCATGGACCGACGGGCATAATCCAGTTTTGAGAAACCCTCACTGATTTGTAATAAACCACGAGATGGCAGAAAAAGAGAGAGAGATAGAGGCACGCCTTTGCATGGAACAGGGGATTGATGTTGCTAGCCTGTGGCAGCAGTTGCGAACCGAAGCGGAGGTCGTCATTGCGCGTGAACCTCACCTGTGTGCCTTGATTGAGGGTGTTATTCTCTCCCAAGAATGTTTGGGCAGCTCTCTCGGTGTTCGTCTAGCTCGCAAACTGGCCCGCGAGGACATGAATCGTGCAGAGCTGGCGCCGCTTTTAGCCTCTCTTTTTCGTGCCCACCCGAGATTGGTCCAAAGTGCTGCCGCGGATCTCACGGCCATCGTGAATCGTGATCCCGCATGCGAGCATGCTTGTCACCCTCTCCTTTTTTCAAAAGGGTTTGCGGCCATTTGCACTTACCGTGTTTCTCACGAACTCTGGGCCACCGGCCGGAAAGACCTTGCTCTCTATTTTCAGAGCATTGCTTCAGAGGTCTTTGGTGTGGACATCCATCCGGCCGCTCGAATCGGATGTGGTATTCTCCTCGACCACGGGACAAGCTTCGTGGTCGGAGAAACTGCGATCATCGAAGACAATGTTTCGATCCTTCATGAAGTCACTCTCGGGGGAACAGGCAAAGTAGCGGGGAATCGTCACCCGATCGTGCGCTCCGGGGTCTTGATTGGTGCGGGTGCCAAAATTTTGGGTCGTGTCGAGATCGGCGAAGGTGCCAAAGTCGGTGCTGGCAGCGTGGTCCTCGCGGACGTGCCCGCTCACACAACTGTTGCCGGAGTACCTGCCATCGTGGTTGGGAAGTCCGGCCAAAAAACACCCGCCTTGGATATGGATCAAAGCCTCGAATGCAGCGAGCAGAACTAATACAACAATGATTCGACTTGGAGTAATAGGATACGGAGGTCGGATTCACGGCATGATTGACAGCCATTTTCGCAAGATCGATCCAGAGTTGCGTGTTACGGGTATTGTGGATCCGAATGAAAAAGAGGTGCAAGCACGTCTTGCGGATTGCGATAAAGACGCTGTTTTTTATAAGGATCTCGCGACAATGGTGCGTAAGGGGAAGTTGGATGCTCTTGCGATCGGAACACGTTGTAATTTACACAGCCGTTATGCAGTGCAAGCAGCCCGATATGACCTTCCGCTTTTTTTGGAAAAGCCGGTGGCGGTTAACATGCGTCAAGCGACGGATCTGGAAAGAGCTTTTGCTAAAAGCCGCTGCCCGGTTGTTGTCAGTTTCCCATTGAGAGTTTCCCCCATTTGTGAACTGGCTCGACAATATATTGCCGATGGGGCTGTTGATGCACCCGTGCACATTGCTGCAACAAATTATGTCCCTTACGGAACGACTTATTGGGAGAAGCCTTATCGTGATTACAAAATTACCGGTGGGCTCTTTTTGCAGAAGGCGACTCACGATTTTGATTACATGATGTATTTGATGGGTGAGCCTATTGTCCAGGTTTCTGCAATGGCGACTCGAGGACATGTTTTTGGAGGGCGGAAAAAAGCGAATCTTTATTGTTCGAAATGTTCAGACAATGAGACTTGCCTGGAAAGCCCCGAAAACCGGATCCGAAACGGTGCTGACGGTTCACAGGTGGATCATCTTTGTCTGTTTGGGCGTGATTGCGGCAGTGCGAAGGATGGAACTCTCAACGAAGATTGTTCTTCGGCATTGGTGCAGTTTGCCTCAGGTGCTCATGGTATTTATACACAGGTCTTTTTCTCTCGTCGTGATGCTGCCAGGCGTGGCGCGACTGTCAGTGGTTATATGGGAACAGTCGGGTTTGATTGGTATGCAAACGAATTGCACCGCGTTCGCCACCATGCTCCTTTCAGTGCAGTCGAAAAAGCCAGTGGTGATGCCAGTCATTTCGGGGGAGATGCCGAGCTGGCTTATGACTTTGTGGGGCTTATTCAGGGAAAAGCAAAATCGCGAGTGCCGATTGAAACTGGCATTCAAAGTGTCTATGCATGCCTGGCTGCTCGCGAGTCGGCGCAGAAGGGCCGTTTTGTGGAAGTGCGCCAGGTCTCTTTCTAAAAACTGTTTTTAAACAGAAGAGATAAAAAGAGGGGATTGATAAAATAGGCTGTGCTACTGTGAGTGAGCATGATCTAATTGTCAGGTGAGTAAGAAGAAAGCACTTATTGTTTGGGGTGGCTGGGAAGGCCATCATCCTCAAGAAGGTTCGGAAATTTTTGGTTCTGTGTTGGAATCGGAAGGCTTTGATGTCGAAGTAAGGGATACATTGGATGCCTATCTCGATGTCGCCAAATTGAAGGAGCTATCTCTGATCGTGCCGATGTGGACGATGGGAAAAATCACTGCTGAACAGTCCCAAGGATTGCAGGAAGCTGTTAAAAGGGTAGTGGGACTTGCAGGTTACCACGGAGCAATGGCTGATTCTTTTCGTGAAGATACGGGGTATCAATTCATGGTTGGAGGACAGTGGGTGGCCCATCCGGATAATATAAGGGACTATCAGGTAAACATTCTTAAGAAGGAGGATCCCATTGTAGGTGGCCTCAGTGATTTTGCGATGCATTCAGAGCAGTACTACATGCATGTGGACCCTTCCAATGAGGTCTTGGCAACGACTGTTTTTCAAACCGAATCAGCCCCATGGATTAATGGCACGGTGATGCCGGTTATTTGGAAAAGAATGTTTGGAGCGGGTCGAGTCTTTTATAGTTCACTAGGCCATACCCCTGAAGATTTTAAAGTTTCGGAAGCCCTCGAGACGATAAAGCGTGGTATGCTTTGGGCTGCTCGATAAAAAGGGCTGTGGCTGCCGGGTCTTGCATAACCGGAAATGAATGCAAAGATATTTAGAGACAAAATGGTAAAGAAAAAAGGTACAAAAATAAGTGGCATCTCGAATGTTCTAGCAGATCGTTATGCTTCGCCTGATATGAAGGCGATATGGTCGCCTGTTGGGCGGATCGGTCTGGAGAGGGATTACTGGATAGCCGTTATGAAAAGTCAGAGAGACTTGGGCCTAAAGATTCCAGCCGCCGCCATTCAGGATTACGAGCGGGTTAAAGGGAAGATAGATCTCGAATCTATCGATAAACGTGAGCGGGTTCTGTTGCATGATGTGAAAGCTCGCATAGAGGAGTTTAATGGTTTGGCGAAGAGGGAATTTATTCACCTCGGCCTCACCAGTCGTGATCTGACCGAAAATGTGGAGCAGCTTCAGGTCCTGCGCGCCTTACAGCTGGTCCGAATCAAGGCAGTTGCTGCTCTGGCAAAAATGAGTGAACGCGCCAAAGAGTATCGGTCGCTCATGATTACCGGGCGGACGCATAATGTGCCGGCACAGCCTACGACATTTGGAAAAAGAATCTCCATGGCTGGAGAAGAACTCCTCGTTGCCTTGGACCGACTGGATAACTTGATTGAAAGGTACCCCGTTCGCGGCCTAAAAGGCGCAGTCGGCACTCAATTGGATCAGCTAACGTTGTTTGAAGGAGACGTGAAAAAAGTTGAAAAGCTGGAGCAGGGAGTCGTCAAACATCTGGGATTTAAAGCGGTTTTTCAGAATGTAGGGCAGGTTTACCCCAGGAGTTTGGATTTCGATACCGTCACAGCGCTCAGCCAAACTGCAGCTGCCGCCAATAGTCTTTCTACCACGATTCGATTGATGGCTGGAATGGGCTTGATGACAGAAGGCTTCCGCAAAGGGCAGGTGGGTTCCTCCGCTATGCCTCACAAAGTCAACTGCCGGAACAGTGAGAGAATCCATGGGTTTTCAACGCTTTTGGCCGGCTATGTTACCATGGCTTCCGGTTTATCCGGAGATCAATGGAATGAAGGAGATGTTTCCTGTTCTGTTGTTCGTAGGGTTATGCTTCCAGATGCCTTTTTTGCCATTGATGGGTTGTTGGAGACATTTCTTACAGTTCTGGGCCAATTGGCTGTCTTTCCAGCTGCGATTAAGGCTGAAAATAACAAACAACTGCCATTTCTAGCATCAACGACTATTTTGATGGAGGCGGTAAAGGCTGGAGCCGGTCGCGAAACCGCCCACGCTGCGATCAAAGAGCATGCGTTGAATGCATCCAAGGCTATGCGCGAAGAAGAAGGGGAAAAGTGTGATCTTATCGGACTTTTGGCCGGTGACGCTCGATTGAAACTTCCACGCCGCAAGTTGGAGTCCATTTTGGGGCAGTCAAAACGCTTTGTTGGTTCGGCGCCTGCTCAAGTGGATGGTTTTCGAAAAAGAGTAACAGGATGGCTCAAGAAAGTCCCTGCTGCCAGAGCGGTTCAGCCAGGGAAGCTTTTATAAGGTTCTCTATTTCAGAAAGAGGAGCCTTAGGAAGGCAAATTACTTTGTATCGCAAAGTATATTAGGTTCCTCTGGTATTCCCATAGAGGTCGATATGGAGGCGGTGTCCGTATCGATATCCTTTCTTTTGACATACCTCTGCTAACCACATTGCTTTCTCATGCAAAGTATCTGTGGTGATTCCTTCAGGCATGAGAAAGATATTGTCTGGAAGGATAGGTCGTTGAAGCTGGTTGAGCATCGATTCAACTTCCTCTAGGTCTGAGGGTGAGCAAATAACAAATTTTAATTGGGTTGGGTAAGCATCGATCCAGGCCTGAACAACATCCGGTTGCCATCGCAGGTCATCGTGTTTCTTTTTCCACTTTGGTGAAAGACGATCGTCTGGAGTGGAATTGGATGACTTCGGGCTTAGGGATGCGAGACTGCAGTGAATGCCCTCAGGGGGAATGGTTGCCGCGGTCTCAATCGTTAGATGTTTCCCGGCTAAGTGGATGGCCTCTGCCAATTGGCGAACTTCTGGAGCGATCATGGGTTCACCACCAGTTAAGACAACATGTTGGGCGGGACAGGAGATAACTCGCTCACAAATGGCTTCCACGCTCATCATTGTCCCCTCGGGGTTCCAGGATGCGTAGGGAGTGTCGCACCAGTTGCAGCGGAGATTGCATCCAGAAGTGCGGATGAAGAGAGAAGAAACACCGGAAAGAGAGCCTTCTCCCTGGAGAGAATGAAATATCTCTGAAATAAGCATGATTATAGGTGAGTCAGAGAAGTCAGGGCGTTGGCGGAGATGGGAGTGGAGGAGTGTTGGTATATGGCGTTTCGTCGGGCAGCCCCGCTACGATAAAGGCTTCTCGCCGTTCCACGCAGGTTCCACATGTGCCACAATGAATCTCTCCTCCCTTGTAGCAGGACCAGGTTTTGGAGAAATCAACCCCTAGTTTATTTCCTTCTATAGCGACAGAGGCTTTATCCATCGAGATGAAGGGTCTTAAAAGTTGGATCGTCGCATAGGTCCCAGAGCTCATGGCTTGGGCAAAGGCCTGCATGAAAGGTTCACGACAATCGGGATAGATCGCATGATCACCGGAATGAGCAGCAATAACCACCCCTTCCGCTTCGGCGCTCTCGGCTATTCCGGTTGCAATCGCCAACATGATTCCGTTTCGAAATGGAACCACTGTTTGTTTCATGTTGGCTTCTTCATAGTGCCCATCGGGAATTTCCTCACCCGATTGCAGCAGACTGGATGTGAAGAGGGTATCCATGAAATCGAGGTTTACGATTTCGTGTTTCAGGCCGAGGAGGTCTGAGTGATAGGCAGCAAATGGGATCTCATTGTCGTTATGTTTGGATCCATAGTGGAAACTGAGCACTCTCTGGACAGAGTGTTCTTTATTGGCTGCGTAAAGAGCAGCTACCGAATCCATTCCTCCGCTGCAGAGAA
>CAXMUM010000102.1:0-7320 GCA_964196585.1 uncultured Opitutaceae bacterium | reverse complement strand
GAGCAGGAGTCTAATCCATTTCTGGGCTTCAGGGCCATTCGATTTTGTTTGAAGCATACGGAAGTTTTCAAAAGTCAGTTGCGTGCTGTTTTACGAGCGAGTGCTTTTGGAAATATCAAGGTGATGTACCCGATGATCAGCGGGACTGAAGAGCTGATACGCGCCAATGCTCTACTAGATGAAGCAAAAGAAGAGTTGAGGACAAAAGGTGAAGACTTTGATGAGGAGATTAGTGTCGGTAGCATGATTGAAATTCCGAGTGCGGCAGTCATTGGTGATCTCCTAGCGAAAGAGTGTGATTTTTTCAGTATCGGAACCAATGATTTGATACAGTATCTTATTGCGATTGATCGGCTCAATGATCGCATCGCACATCTCTATGAGCCGACTCATTTGGGCGTTCTGCGAACCATAAAGTCCATCATTGATACGGGTCATGCTAATAAGATCGAGGTTGGTGTCTGTGGAGAGATGGCTGGGGACCCCGTTCTGGTCCCGCTTCTGATTGGTCTGGGAGCTGACGAATTAAGTGTTTCGCCTTCAGGCATTCCCGCGGTTAAGTATCTTATCCAGAATATGAAGTTTTCAGAGGCCGTTCAGTTAGCTGAATCTGCACTGGCTTGTTCTGATGCAAAGGAGATCTATGCACAGGCGAAAGATTTCTATGAGAGACACATGGGCGATGTAAGCGCCTAGGCAGCCTTTACGCCTATTGCCAGGAGTGTTTCAAAATAGGGTTCTTTGGTTTCCTTGGAAACTGTCGTGACTTCAACGTTTTGAAAGTTTCCGGTCTTTAGGAAATTGTGAAGGGTGTTTTCTTTGAAGCCGAGCCAACGGTCTGCATAAAGCTCATGAGCTTTTTCGAAGGTATGTTCCTTAAGATCGAGAATAACGATTTGGCCGCCGGGCTTCAAAATTCGATAGGCTTCATTGATGGCAATCTGAGGATGTGCGGCATGATGAAGAGCCTGGCTCAAGAGTGCTAAGTCAACGGTGTTGTCTGGAAGAGGAACTTTTTCGATATCTCCAAGTTTATAACTGAGATTTGAGAGATTATTTTTTTTGGCGAGTTCTTCACCAACTTCAACCATTCTGGGAGAGCTATCGATACAGTAAACGGTCTTGGCTCTTCGAGCCATTAGCTGAGAAATAAGACCTTCACCAGCTCCGAGATCTGCGACTGTTATTTTGGGAAAAAGATTGAGAAGGAAATAGCCAATGGCCTCCCATGATCGGCCTGGGCAGTGATGTTTTCCAAGTCTTCCTGCTATTAGGTTAAAGTATTGCTCTGCAATTTGACGTCGCTTTGTGAGAACGCGTTCAAGACTTCCTTTATCCTCGTCGAATTCAGGTGTTTGGGCGACGGATGATTGGGCCGCAGTAAGCAGGGCCTTCTCACTTTCTCCAAGAGTGGGGCTCAGGGAGTAGAATGATTTCTTTCCCTCCCGCCGATCGATCACCAATCCAGCTTTCCTAAGAAGAGCCAGTTGGGATGATATTCTTGATTGGGCCATCCCCAGGATTTCCTGGAGTTCTGCCACTGAAAGCTCCTCAATCCTAATTAAGGATAGTAGCCTGAGCCGAGTCGGATCAGAAAGTAATTTGAGGATTTCCCAAGGCTGTTTCAACAAGGAGATGGAAGGATTTCCGTAAAAATCACTTTTTTAGATCCACATAACGTTTGATGTCCTTTACTACGATAACGTTGTCTGTGTCACCAATTTGAACATTAACCTCATCACCTACTTTTTTGGATAGAAGGCTGGCTCCCATCGGAGTTTTGTAGGAAATGATGGAATTATCGGGATCACTGTCCCAAGCACCTAGAATGGTGTAAGTGATCGTTTTCTTTGAGGCTTTATCGTAGAGAGTCGCAACATTTCCGACGCCGATTTGATCCAGAGGTGCTTCAGCAAAGTCACTGATTTGTGCTTTGGACAGATCCTGTTCAGCCTTCGCCTTTCGAGCAAGAAGGAGTGATTGCTCCTGTTTTGCCATTTTATACTCTGAGTTTTCTTTCAAGTCACCGTGTCCTCTAGCTTCGGCGATAGCTTTGCTATTATCCGGAATCTTTTTAGAAACGATCTCTTCGTATTCCTTAACCACGCGATCATGACTTTCTTGTGAAACGAGAAGGCGATCGTCTTTTTGATCAGCTTCACCGGCTACGAGGGACTGAACGTTCGGGAAGTATTTGATGAAACGCGCCAGAAGTGACTTTTTGGTAAGTTCTTCAAAACCTTGGTTCAACATCAAGTTGTTTGCGAGATCTCGGGCAATTTCTGGGTCAGCTGTTGAAAGTAGATCCGGGATCAAATCCACATCTTCACTGAGGAGTTCTCCCAGTGGAATACGTCGGGTTCCAGAGCTTTGGAGGGCTTCGTAATCGATAGCGAAGAAAATAGCACTTAACAGGCGTGGTGTGATTAGTTCGTGAAGCAGAGTTGAGAACTTGCGTGAATGTCGGTTTTTGACGATCCAGAGTAAAACATCTGCTCGGAGATTTTGCTCAGTTTGCCACCGTTTAAATGTGTCTGAGATTTCCTCGGCTGAAGCGTGTTCGAGAAGGAAATTGATACAATCAGTGGTGAACTTACCGTGGCTACTTTTGAGAAGGTTAAAGACAATATCTTTCCACTCTGTGGGATGAGCTTCCTTGACCAGTTTAAGTAAACGAGTTTGGCGTGTTGTGGCTAAGGCCGCTGCAATCGCTTCTAGGTCTCTGGGTTCAGCCACGAGATCCATTATAGAGGGTTCATAGTTGTTTTCGACACCTGCTATTTCTGCGATGTCGTCTCTGACCCATGCTCCATTGAGACGTTCAGCAGAGGTAAGCTGGTTACTGTCTTTTACAGCTGTCGCAACTGACCCAAGAACTTCAGCCAAATGACTTTGAACTTCTTTCTTGGTGTCGGCTGTTGCGAGCAATTTGTCCGCAATCGTGATTTTTCTGCGAGCAGAGCGGGTTCCTGAGAATTCTTCGAGGAGTTCGTCCTCAATGCTGATAGGGTCCTCACGTAGGACATAACATTCTGTTTTCTTGGCTGGAGCTGCGATGCGCGGGTCTTTGGCCAGGTTTTTTTTGGTCGCAGTCCACCATTTTTTGAAACGACTTTCTCCAACGACTTGAACCAGAATGCTTTCCAGTTCAACGCTGGTTGCAGCAGAATTTGGATATTGTTTGAGGAGTTCAATGACCAAGTCTGCCGGTTGCTTAGCGATCATTTCATCAATGACCTTGCTCTCAGTCTGCTTGCGAGCGAGGATGTGATCGGCTGCGAGTACCTCCATTGTGCTGATGCAGAAGACAGGATCCATGCGGTGGCCTGGCTTATCTTCAAAGTCGATGATGAGTTTCTCATCTGCCTCGTCGTACTCTTTGATGAGGCCGAATCCCCAGCTTCGGTGTATGCAGTAGCTACCTGGTTGCATAGCCTCCAGCTTAGCTTTGGCTGACTTCAGCTCAGGTTTCTTTTTCAATAGCTCTTGGACAGCTTCTTGATTCATATGGCTCGTATTGTTTGATAAAAAAAAACTAGTAGAGTCTGGATTTGTGGTGCTTGTCAATTAGTGTCTCTCTTCTGTTTTGAAGACTATAACACATCATAATGACTCAAAATCGGGTTGGCTGGCTGCTCATCGTTTGCTTGTGGCCTACCTGAAAGATAAAAAACGTCTCGATTTTTTAGTTGAACAATTACCAGAGGATTTGCCTTCGTTCGAGAGAAAACGTTGTCACTACTTTCTATTTGGGGTCGTTCGAAACCTTCTATTAATGGAAGAGGCTTTGAGATGTAAACTGAAGCGAAAACCAAAGCCTGCTCTGCAGGCATTGATGCTTTTGGCCAGTTTTGAGCTGTGGGCATCCGAGAAACCAGGTGCCGTGATTGTCCACCATGCAGTGGAGCAGGCAAAGAAGATTGTAAGCAAAGCCGAGGTGAGCCTAGTGAATGCGGTTCTTCGACGTATGCCAGAGGTTTTTGAGAAGATGAAGGAGGTGAAAAAAGGTGATTTGGAGGCGTTGTCTTTTTACTACAGCCATCCGCTGTGGCTGGTTAAACGTTGGGAAAAGGATTTTGGCTGGGATGATTTGTTGAGCTTTTTGAAATGGGATCAGGCGCCTGCAAAAGTCTATGGCCGAGTGATGAAGGGTAACTCGAAAGATCGTCCTTTGGAAACGGTTGATTATTTGAAAGAGACCGAGTGGCCGTTCTTTTATCAAGTGGTTGGATCATCATGGGGAAGTGTTAAGTCCTTGATAGAAGAGGGTAAGATCTATCTGCAGAATCCGGCCACAAGACTGGCTGTGGAGCTTCTTGATCCGAAGCCCGGAGAGATGATTCTAGATCTTTGTGCTTCTCCAGGTGGGAAGAGCCTTCAATTGGCTGAGAGAGTGGATGATCAAACAAGAAGTGGAGGAGTCGTATCGGTTGATTTGCCGGGAAGAAGGACTAGACGGATGCGTGGAAACTTTGAGCGATATAAAGAACTTCCATTATCGGTCATCGAAATAAACCTTTTTGAACTGAGTGAAAAAGTTTTAAAGGAGGCCGGGGCCCCTCATGTGTTTGATGCGGTGATGATTGATGTTCCCTGCTCGAACACGGGTGTGCTCCAGCATAGGGTCGATGCTAAATGGAGACTGTCGCTTTCGGATATTGCCTCGGTTACTGAATTACAAACGAAGATGTTGGAAAGTGCCGCGAAATTCGTTAAGTCGGGAGGACGCCTTCTTTATAGTACCTGCAGTATTGAAAAAGAGGAGAATAGTTCTGTGGTAGAAAGGTTTGTGGAAGAAAGCCAGGGACTCTTTTCTCTCGGAGGAGGAGGGATTCATTTTCCATGGGAAACGAAGCATGATGGGGCAGGGACGTTCCTACTTCATAAAGCGGATTGATCTGGATCAGTTTCATTCCCATAAGAGATCGATGCCCAAATCGGATTTAGTTCGGAAAGCCTTCTCAGAAGGTAGTTATAGGTCTCCGGAAAAACCCAAAGGATGGTTTTCCGGTTGTTTTCCAAGTTTAGCCTATTACCCGAAGATGATTGGCATTGTGAGGCGGGCAGCAAGTCTGGCAAAAGCAGGTCGCTACGATGCCGATGAGTGGATCAAGAGTAGTTTAGATACTATAACATCTCTTGAATCTGTCGGTGTTCGTTTTTCGGTTGAAAATATTGGAGCCTTTTCTGGTTTAGAGACACCTTGTGTTTTTGTTGGTAATCACATGAGCTCTTTGGAGACGTTTGCGCTTCCCTCTATGATAAGACCTTATCGAGACATCACATTTGTGGTGAAAAAGAGCTTGGTGGAATACCCTTTTTTTGGGCATGTCATGCGATCAAGGAATCCCATTGTTGTAGGGCGAGAAAATCCTCGAGACGATTTAAAGATGATGTTGGGGGGTGGAATGGAACGTCTCAATAAAGGTGTTTCTCTAGTTGTCTTTCCTCAAACCACTCGAACAACGAAATTTGATTCTGGGGAATTCAATTCAATCGGTGTGAAGGTAGCAAAGCGGGCATCGGTACCGGTTATTCCAGTCGCTATACGAAGTGATGCTTGGGGTTCAGATGGTTGGCCGATTCGAGACTTTGGTGCCATAAAACCAAGGCTGCCTGTTCGATTCGCTTTTGGTGAACCGATTGAGGTGACAGGAAATGGGAGAGAGGCTCAGGACGAGGTCGTCCGTTTTATACAAGAGAAGCTCGATACTTGGATGTCTTCTTAGGCTGTATGACTTTTGGGGTGCAGGGAGGCGTAATGCGATAGATGCTGGTATAATCATCAAGGTGGCGCCGAGAGCGTAGGAAAAATGGGAGCCAAACCACCAGAAAAGGATACTGGCGGCAATGGGGCCTACAACCCGAGCCAATGAACCATATGATCGGAAACTTCCGAGAGATTTCCCCTGAGTTTCTTCAGAAGAGTAAAGAGAGACCAATGCTGTGAGTGAAGCCGTTGTTAAACCTGAGCCTACCCCCATTACAGCAAGGCCTGAATAGAGGATTTTGATTGAAGGAGCAAAGCTCAGAAAAAAGAATCCGACAGTGGTCAGACAGAGGCCGATAAAAGCGGTTCTTTTTTCTCCGATTGCTGGGACGGCTTTGCGGACGATTCCACCTTGGGTGATGATAAGCACAATTCCTATAAAGACCATCATCCAGGTGATTTGTCTTGGGCCAAAGGAGAATCGGTCAACTGCGAGAAAGGATAAAGTGAACTCCATTCCGCTAAAAGCCAGTAGGAAGATGAAATAGACCTTATTGGTTATTTTGACAGGAATCGGATGATCTGTCCTCAGCATCTTTAACGGATTGCGTGAAGCCAAAGCATCTTTTTTGGTTCGCTTTTCGGGAGGAAGTGATTCCGAGAAACGTCGGTAGATCCAAATAAAATTAAATAGAGCTAAACCAAATGCGATAAAAGCTGGAATCGAAAAAGGGTTTAGCCCAATGCGAGCCAATTCTGGATGGGAACTCAGTAAATTGAATTCAGCAAAATAACCTCCGATTGCGGGTCCTGTAACAAAACCGAGACCGAAGGCGGCACCAATTAATCCCATTCCTTTAGCTCTGTTTGCCTTGGAGGTGACGTCAGCAACCGCTGCTGTAGCTACGGAAAGATTCCCGCTCATGATCCCTCCAAAAAGACGTGCAAGGATTAGAAGTAGGAAACTACCGCTGAAAGCCCAGATCAGATAACTGATGGCTGTTCCAAAAACTGTGAAAAGTAGAATTCCGCGACGGCCTAGGCGATCTGAGAGTCCTCCCCAGATAGGTGCAAAGATGAATTGGAAGAGTGAATAGAGTGAGCCCAGAAATCCTCCAAAAAGAACAGGCGTAAAATTGTCGCCAGTCCCCATCCAGTTAGAGATCTGGTCGAGATAAGAGAGAATGGTTCCAAGAACGCCACTGGATCCTTCATTCGCTAGATAGTGGTCAAGGATGGAAGGGAATAACGGGAAAATGATCGAGAACCCGATTAGATCAATGTACAGAGTCAGGAAGATAACACCAAGCGATAGTTGCTTGGGCTTATCTGGAGGTGTTTCTTCTGGGCTGGATAATGGATCTGTCACCGAATTGCTGGACTAAAACATCCTAGCTCGATTTCGCAAAGGGAAAGTGAAGGGATTTTGGATCGATTGTGAATCGTCTGAAATGGTAGGAGAGAGTTACAATTGGTGAGGGAGCTGCTTGTTTCTCTAGAGATATCTGAGAAGGGTTGACGAAGTGTGCCAAATAAAATGGGTATAAAGATCCCGCATAACGTTAGAACCCAGATTGTTGAATGAGCAAAGAAACCGTGTCGTGGGGACG
>CAXMUM010000101.1:0-7352 GCA_964196585.1 uncultured Opitutaceae bacterium | reverse complement strand
TAAGAGCTGCCTGTGTTCCTTCCACGGCCAGTTTTCGCTTTCCTGCTTTGATGGAGTCAGTGAGAGTAATAAGTAGAGGGCTCATAAGATTGTGCTTTAATTATTACTAAAACTAATCTAATATCAAAGTATAAAGTAGCAGCATTTATTGTTAAATACGCCGCAATTTTTGAAACATCAGATAGGGAATTAGCACCAGAAAAGACAGTGGATTGATGAGTGAATATCGAAAGGGAACAAAGATAGGTATCATCACCTGCGGAGTGCTGGAAGATGAGGTAAGAGTTCTATTGGAGACGCATCCTGGGGTGGAGGGAGTTATTGTCTTAGAGCAAGGGCTGCATGACCAACCAATGGTCTTGAGGCAAGAATTACAAAAGGCGGTGGATAAGATGGAGACTGAAACGGAGGCGGAGGCAATTGCTCTGGTCTACGGATTGTGTAGTCGAGGTACGGAGGAGGTTTCGGCTCGGAGATGTCGTTTGGTAATCACACGAGGACATGATTGCCTCACGATTTTATTGGGATCGAGGAAGCGGTATGCGGATTACATGAAAAAAAATCCTGGAACGTACTGGTACAGTCCTGGTTGGAATAAATGGCGCAAAGCCCCCGGTAAGGATCGATTTGAAAAACTGCGGGCGGAGTATGTCGAAAAGTTCGGCGAAGAGGATGCCGACTACCTGATGGAAATGGAGCAGGAATGGATGTCGGCGTATAGCCGAGCAACATTTGTGGACCTTGGCATGGCGGTCAAACCGGATGATGTTGAGTATACAAAAGATTGTGCGGACTTTTTGGATTGGGAATTCAAGCATGAAAAGGGCGATCCTAGTTTGTTGCGTGATCTTCTCGCAGGTAACTGGGATGATGATCGATTTCTTATTCTGCAGCCTGGAGAGGCCCTGAAAGGAAATGCTGGCGAGACAGTGATTGAGGCGACTCCCTGCCAGTCTTGTTCTCAATGTCATGGTTCCGAGGAGGACTCTCCTAAAGAAAGGATTTCCTAAAACCTGCGAATTTACGCTATCGTATGGATCTCTGAGTAGAATTGAGGTCCTTCTAATAGGAGTGGAATTCTTAAAAAAGTCCTGTTTAAACGTAATCGCTTTGCATTTATTGTCTTTAACTACGCGGAAAAATCGACCCCTTTAACTTTTAAAACTACCGGTTCTGCGTAACCTACTTACTACTAGCCTGTAAACAGAGGGATCTAAAAACCTTGATTCTGGCCTGCTTTCAGCTCAGATTTGGTGGTTTTTGACCCTTAGACCTCAAGATTTCGACAGGCTTTTAGCCTGAAAATACGCCTTTATTCATGGGAATGCACACAGATGAACTCAACAGCGCCAACTCCGAAGAGGAGAAGGGTGGTATCAATGATAAACCGAAGTATCCAGGCTATCGCGTTACCTGCACAGGGAACCAATTAGTCGCGGAGCATGTCGAGATCCGGATAACGGAAGGCGGTGTCTTTTACCCCATTACCCCTTCAACTGAGGGAGGAGAACTTTATCAGGAGGCTTATGCGAAGGGAAAACTAAATGTTTTTGGCCAACAGAAAATAGCAGTAGAGTGTGAGGGAGAGCATGCAGCGCAGGGTGGTGCGACCGCTTTTTCGGTGACGGGAAAACGAACAGTCAATTTCACCTCAGGACAGGGTATCGTGTACGCAATGGAGCAATATTATCACGCTCCAGGAAAAGCGTCGACAATGGTGCTCGAAGTAGGAGCCCGGGCTTTGACCAAGCATGCCTTAAATGTGCATTGTGGACATGATGATATCTACGCGGCTCTAGATACCGGGTGGACGATGTTAATGGCAAAGGATGCTCAGCAGGCGGCAGATCATGCGATTATTTTGCGAAAGGTGAATGAACTGTCTTTGAATCCTGGAATGAATGTGCAGGACGGTATGTTGACAACTCATTCCGAGAGAACGTATCATGCACCGGAAGCTGAGTTCTTAAGGGAGTTTTTGGGAAATTCCTCTGATATCATAGAGAGTCCCACTAAGGCGCAGAAGGAACTGTTTGGACCAACGCGCAGACGAGTTCCCGAGATGATGGATTTGAAAAATCCTATCCTGTTAGGACCGGTCCAAAACCAAGAACATCACATGAATGGGGTGGTAGCCCGTCGGAATAATTTTAATGAGCCAATTTTGGGTTTCCTTGAAGATTGTTATAAAGAATTTGGTGATTTGACTGGACGCCATTATGGCTTGCTCACCGAATACAAGGCAGATGATGCAGAGACGGTCTTTGTCACTCTTGGTTGCGCAGCAGAGAATATTGATGCGGCCGTTGATTATTTGCGGGATCAGCGCAACGCCAGCGTAGGTTCGATCCATGTTAATGTTATTCGTCCATTTCCTGAGGTAGCTGTTATCAAGGCCTTGAGGGGTAAAAAGAACGTTATCATTCTCGAAAGAACAGATGAAGGGATGTCGACGGACAATCCACTAGCCCGGGATATTCGTATTGCCTTGGGCAAGGCGAGAGAAGCGGGTCAATACGGAGGGGAAATCCCCGGTATTCATATTGGCGAGGTGCCACGTCTTTTCCGTGGTGTTTATGGAATCGGTTCGCGTGATTTTCGTCCGGAACATGTTCTCGGTGCCTATGAATATGCTATGGGAGAGAACAATCGTAAGGATGGAAAATCGGCACCCGATGGAGAGACGTTTTTTGTATTGGGCGTCGATCATCCTTATGCAGTCATTTCGAAAGATACGCCTTCTCTGTTACCTGAGAATGCTATAGCAGTTCGGTTTCACTCCATCGGTGGGTGGGGTATGATTACAACTGGGAAGAACCTGGGGTCGATCATCGGAGAGTTTGGAACATATATTTCGGAAAGAGACCCTGTTTATGATGATCATGGTCAGTTGGTAGAGAAGCTGCACATTTCGGCAAATCCGAAGTATGGCTCTGAGAAAAAGGGATCACCGACAAACTATTTTCTAGTCGTCGCTCCAGAACGAGTAAGGGTGAACTGTGAATTGAACCATGTGGATGTGGTTCTTTGTTGTGACCCGAAGGCTTTTACGCATGCCAATCCACTCGAAGGAATCAAAAAGGGTGGTTGTTTGGTTTGGGAATCAGATGATGATCCTAAAACGGCTTGGCAGCGTATACCGACTAAGTATCGGCAATTCGTGAAAGAAAATGGTATACGAGTTTTCATTTTGCATGGTTTTGATATTGCCCGAAAGGCTACAGATCGGGCTGAGCTTCAATTGCGTATGCAGGGAAATTCTTTCCTGGGAGCTTTTTTCCGTGTCTCCAGTTTTTTGAAGGATAACGGTGTTGATGAGGAGCGGTTTGATGAGGTCGTAAGGGCTCAGTATGAGGCCAAATTTGGTCGTTTTGGAGAGGCGGTTGTTACCTCAAATATGGAGGTAATGCATCAGGGTTTTTCTCGTGTCCAAGAAATTGAATACGGAGAACTTGAAGCAGAGGATGCCTCAAGTATGCGTAAGCTTCCCGTGCCTCCGGTTTCCCAAAGCCCTATAGAACCGACTGCGGGATGTAGTGCAAGTGGATGCCCTAGTTGTGCGGCGCCGGAAGAACAGGAACCTAGAGCTCCGATTCAGTCATTGGAAAAGTTTGATTCTGAATTTAGAAATGAGCATGGTTACCACCAGCCAGCAGGAGCATTGGCTTCTATGGGTGTGATGGCAGCAGGAACGGGAGCTACTTCTTCAAAGTATGTTGCTCGTCGGGAGACGCCTATCTACATCGCAGAAAATTGTACCCAATGTATGGAGTGCATTACAGCGTGCCCGGATACGGCTCTGCCTAACATGGCTCAAGATGTCAGCACTGTGTTAACGACGGCTGCCCGGCATTATGTAAGTGATGCCGGAGAACGTGAAAAATTAGTTATTGAATTGGGTGGAGTGGAAGAGCGTGCCAGGGTGGTGATGGTGAAGGCGGCTGAAGCCAAAGAAAAAATTCCCTTCAAAGATATTATCCGAAAGGAGATCACCGCATTGGAGAATCTCTCGGATGCAACAAAGAAAGAGTTTACGAGTATTATTGATGTGTTGCCTCTGTCTTATACGAAGGTCCCGGCAATTTTCCGAAGTATCGAAAAGAAAAATCCAGGCGAAGGTGGTCTATTCTCAATTTTTGTATCGGATCTTTGTAAGGGGTGCGGTGAATGTGTGGAGCAATGTGGTGATCACAATGCGTTGGTAATGGCTCATGAAACAGAGGAGCTTAATTCTGAACTGACGACTGCTCAGATCTTTTCACGCTTTTTGCCGGATACCCCTCAAAAGTATCTCGGCCTTTATGATGATTCGGCTCCTCAAGATTCACGGCCGGCAGCTCTTCGCAATCACTTGATGGTGCGTCGTAACTATGAGGCGTTGGTTTCCGGAGATGGAGCTTGTGCGGGTTGTGGTGAGAAAAGTATCCTCAGAGCCTTAGCTTCTGTGACGGAAGCCTATATGCGACCACTTTATCATACGAAGGCAGACCGTCTTAGAGAAAAGGCGGACAGGATGGAGCAGGATGGCCTGAAGAGACTCCGGGCCTTGAAAGATCGGGATGAGGCGCAGTACACTCTCTTTAAACGTGCGGTTGCTCATATTCTGATGGGATTGGGAGGCGAGGACGATAAGGATACGACGAGTCGTCTCGAAGCGAATGGACCTATTTCTGATGAGGATGTGGTGTCTGCTATTTGCTCAGTGCTCCGAGTCGATGCTTTTAATCACAAGGAATTGCAGTCAATCGATGGACGAAATGCGCAGGGCATGTCTGTCATGTTCATGGGAGCAAGTACCGGGTGTAATACCGTTTACGGTTCAACACCTCCGTCCAACCCTCATCCGTATCCATGGATGAATTCACTTTTCCAGGATGGCTCGACGATCAGTTGGCTATTGAGTGAGGCGCTTTTGATTAATCATGCGCGCCGCTCGGTGTCTCCAGAACGTCTTTGCAATGCTTTGTTGGGCGAAGAGGAAGATGTTATGACTGAGGAGCGTTATTTCTCCCTGACTCATTTGACCGATGTTGAAATGACGGATCAGGAAATGCGTGAACTTCCTAAAGTTTGGGTTGTGGGCGGTGATGGCGCGTTGGGAGATATTGGTTTCCAGAATGTTTCGAAGGTTATTCTGCAGAATCGACCAAATGTGAAGATTCTCATGTTGGATACGCAGGTCTATTCGAATACGGGTGGGCAGAATTCAGATTCTTCCACCATGTTGGGTGGTTATGATATGAATCAGTTTGGGCAGGTTTCACAGGGCAAACTGATTGAGAAAAAGAATGTGGCTGAGGCGTTCACGTCCGGGCATGGGTCTCCCTATGTGGCTCAGGTATCGATTGCTAACGCGGCTAAACTTTACCAGTCGATGCTCGATGGTCTCGAATATAGAGGAACAGCCTTTTATCAGTGTTATACAACTTGCCAGCCAGAACATGGTGTTGCGGATAACATGTCGGCCCATCAAGCCAAACTGGTTCGCGATGGACGTGGTATGCCTGAGTTTATTTTCAATCCCCGCAATGGTGAAACTTCCCAGGAAGCGTTTGAATTGAAGGGTAATCCTTCAATGGATCGTGATTGGTGGGTGACGAAATATAAATCTGGTGGAGACGCCTACAATTTTACGGTGGCACACTGGGCTTTGACAGAAGCGCGCTTCCGTAAACATCTTCGGGCGATTGAAGAAAAGTCGGCTAAGGAATTCATCCTCATGGATGATATGTTGGCCTGTGTCACTCAGGAAGATGTTATCTATCGGCGTGTTTTTGATAGGGAGCATCGATCTTATGTCCCTGATTACGGGGTCTATATAAAGTCTGAGTTTAGCGGGAAGGTGAAATATCATACTGTTTCACGCCAAATGGTTTTATTTGCCGTCGAACGGCGTAAGAGCTGGCGGATGCTGCAAAGCAAGGCAGGTGTCGAAAATAAGGACTATAAGGCACAAAAGGCTCTCCTCAAAAAGGTTAATAGTGGAGAACTCTCTGTCGAAGACCTTCGTCTCAAGACAAATGAATTGTATGCGCAAGAGTTAGCTGCTGTCAGTTGATTAACTTTCTATCAGAGTTGCGTCTTTTTTGTAAAAGCCCCGGAGATCAGTAAAGATCCTTGGGGCTTTTTATTTCCGAACGGTTTTAAGAGGAGTTTGCATTTTTTTGATCCACTCTCAAGAACTAGAGGGTGCCAATAAAAAGCAGTTCTCTGGACCGGGTCCTCGGCCGGCTGGATAATCTCGATACAGTCAACTTGACGAACCTGGTTCAACGGTTGGCTCGAGAGCGTGGTTTGCTCGAAACAGTGTTTAACACTGTTCGAGAAGGTATACTTGTGGTGACAGAAGAGGGAGTGATTGAGTACGCGAATGAAGCGGGGCGGAGGATGATTGCACTCAATGAGGCGGATCTTGGATCGGCGACACTCTGGCGATTTATCCCTGGTTTGCGCGAATCCCTGGATGCAGCAGCTGATGAGACGATTGATTCCCAAGCTTCGCTTTCTCGAGAGATAGAATTGGGATACCCTGAAAAACGTTTTGTCCGCCTTTACATGGTTCCTTTTCAGGAAGAAACAATTGAAGGGGAGGATCCTCGTAAAGCTGCGGTGATTCTCAATGATATTACGCAGGAAAAAATCTCAACCGAAGAAATGTTGGAGAGTGAACGTGTTTCGTCCATTTTACTCTTAGCAGCAGGTGTTGCCCATGAACTGGGAAATCCTCTGAATTCTCTCACTATTCATCTCGAGCTGATGAAGCGGAATCTCAGTAAGTTGGAGGAGAGTGCGGAGGTGAAGCGTTTATCTTCTTCAGTTGATGTTTGTAAGAGGGAGGTGGATCGGCTCGACGGAATTATTCGGCATTTCCTGGAAGCGATTCGGCCTCAGACCCCTGATTTTCAGGAATTGAATCCCTTGGAGGTACTGGATGAGGTTTTGCAGTTTTACCAAAAGGAGCTGGATGATCGGGAATTATCTGTAAATGGAGAGGTCGCTTCGGAAGCTTTGATTGTTCTGGCTGATAAGGATCAGCTCAAACAGGTGTTCTTTAATGTGATAAAGAATGCGATGGAAGCGATGACGGCTGGTGGTGTTTTGGGGATTGCTTCAAAGAGTGATGATGAATTTGTTTATCTCCAATTTGGCGACACGGGACACGGGATCAGTAAGGAGGATATCGGAAGAATCTTTCAACCTTACCAATCGACTAAGGAAGATGGGCATGGCCTGGGAATGATGATTGTTGATCGTATCATGCGAGAGCATGGGGGCCAGATAGGCATTGATAGCAAGGAAGAGGGTTGAACGACTGTTACTTTGCAGTTTCCCAGTAAAAATCGCCGGGTGCG
>CAXMUM010000100.1:0-7403 GCA_964196585.1 uncultured Opitutaceae bacterium | reverse complement strand
TTGATCAACAACGTCAGACACATCAAACGTTGATGCTAGATGAGATCCAAAAGGTTGTCGATGCTTTGGCTTATGAAAGAGGGGTAACTCTTGTATTGGACGTGTCCGGTGCTTCCTCTATTGGCGCTCCGGTGGTTCTCTATTCATCTGCAGCCTATGATATAACTGATGATGTTTTGGCTATTTTGAATAAAGACAAGCCAGCCGAAGTAGAGAAGCCTGCTGCCGCTGAGTAATCTAAGGATTGATTACCTAATGTTTTCTCTAGCCCCGTTTCGAAAAGAAACGGGGTTTTTATTTGCTCCACTTGCGGAAGTTTGTGAGCTTTCTTTTGTTCGTTCGCATTTTGCGATTTTACTTATCTTCTGTCGCTGCTTTCCAACCATATGCAGATCACTTTATCTCTTAATGAAATTATAGAGTTAATAGGCTCACCTGAGATCCGAGGTTCGTTTATTGGCCCCGTAACCGGGATTGCTTCTCTTGAGTCAGCCCAATCCGGAGAATTGTCGTTTTTAGGTAATCGAAAATACAGAGCTTTGGTGGAAAAAACGAATGCCTCTGTAGTTGTTGTTCCTCTCGATTATGACAGTTCACCCGGAGAAGGGCAGGTTTATCTTAGAGTTGAAAACCCTTCTTACGCTGTTGCGAGAGTTTGTTCGAAATTTGAGCCAGAAATTTGGCCAAAGCCGCAGCCTGGGATCCATCCTACTGCAGTCATTGCCGAGAATTGTGAGATTGATGAATCTGCGACCATTGGACCCTTATGTGTTGTAGAATCTGGTGCAAAGATTGGTCGGGGAAGTTATTTGCAAGCTTCCGTTTTTGTTGGGCGTAGAGGTGTGATTGGAGCTGATTGTTGGTTAATGCCTCATGCCACGGTACGTGAAGAATGTGTTTTGAAGGATCGTGTTCGGTTGCATTCAGGAGCGGTGATTGGTTCGGATGGCTTTGGCTATGAGACAGTTGAGGGGCGGCATGAAAAGATTCCACAAATTGGAAATGTTTTCCTTATGAGTGATGTCGAAATTGGATCCAATACGACTGTAGATCGTGCGCGGTTTAGTTCTACAATCATCGGCGAAGGTACAAAAATTGATAACCAGGTTCAGATTGGCCATAATGTAGTCATAGGAAAGCATTGCTTTCTCTGTGGTCAGGTGGGTGTTTCCGGCAGCACCACAATAGGAAACTATGTGGTTTTGGCTGGTCAGTCAGGAATTGCAGGGCACCTGACGATTGGAGATGAAACGATCGTTGCGGGTGGATGTGCGGTTAGTCGAAACTTGCCAGCGAAGAGTTTTGTAAAAGGTCAGGCAGCGTTACCTTACACCCTGGAACAAAAAATTAATGTTCTTAGAAAACGCTTACCGGAGCTTTTTAAGCGTGTTGATCAGTTGGAAAAAGGGGTTGAATGAGAGGGTGTCCAGAGACTTGACTCAAAAAAGACTTCCGATTGAGAAACACCAGAATCTCCTTTAGATCTAGATGAATAATTCAAACCTTAGCATCTTTTCAGGTAACTCGAATCTTCAGTTATCTCAAGAAATTTGTCAGTTTATAGGGATCCCGTTGGGTGATGCGACTGTAACGGTTTTCCCTGATGGAGAGTCATTCGTGAAGATAAATGAAAATGTCCGAGGACAGGATGTTTTTATCCTGCAATCGACATGTCCTCCGACTAATCATCATTTTATGGAAATGCTGATTATGATTGATGCTGCCCGTCGAGCATCTGCTAAAAGAATAACGGCAGTGCTTCCATTTTATGGATACGCTAGGCAGGATAGGAAAGATCAACCTCGTGTCCCGATTACCGCAAAGTTGGTGGCAAATTTATTGGTAGCCTCAGGAGCTGACCGCATTTTAACGATGGATCTGCATTCCGGGCAGATTCAAGGATTTTTTGATATCCCAGTGGATCATCTTTATGCGTCTCCAGTTTTTTATGACTATCTAAACAAGACCCGTAGTGAAAAGCTGGTAGTTGTCTCCCCGGATGTAGGGGGAGTGAAAATGGCAGCTGCGTATGCCGGTTTGTTTGAGGCTGGACTGGGGTTTGTCGCTAAACGAAGAATAAATGCCGCGACCGTCGAGGCGATCAACCTAGTGGGAGATGTTGATGGATGCGACGTCTTATTAATCGATGATATTACAGAAACAGCGGGAACATTAACGGCTGCTGCGAAGATGTGCCGTGAGAATGGAGCTGTAAGTGTGAGAGCGGCTGTTACGCACTCAAATTTGACTGAGAAAGCTTATGATAAGCTTTCTTCTGGCTTGATTGACGAATTGATTACGACAAATACGATACAGCTGGACACCAAGGATCTGCCTATAACCGTATTGAGTGTTGCGCAGTTACTAGGTGAAGCCATTATGCGAATTCACGGGAACAAAAGTGTGACAGGTCTTTTCAAAGTAAAAGGCTTTTAGTCAAAATCGTCCCTTTTGGGGACTTTAGCCAAGAGAACAATGTCAAAATCAATTTCTATGAAATTAAAGATTCTTTTCGGATTTTTCCTCTTAATGATAGGGTTTTACGGTGTGAACGTTTATTTGGGGGCAAAAGCTCCAAATGAGACTCCAACTGAAAGCAATGGAGTCGTTGTTGAAGAAAGATCAACAAATGCATCATTACCGCTTACGGTGACGGTTGATAAGACCGCAATAGATCACGACAAGTCAGTGGTCGTCACGAGTTATGCGGATAGTCTTGAGGCAATCCGACCGGCTGTTGTGAGCGTTTATTCCACGAAGGTGGTTAAGGGCAGAGTGAGTGGATTCCCTTTCGATGATCCTCGTTTCAGAAGATTCTTCGGGCCTGAAGGAGCTCAACCAAAAGATCAGGTTCAAAAGGGATTGGGGTCTGGTGTGATTGTTTCGGCAGATGGTTATATCTTGACCAATAATCATGTCGTAGAAGGGGCGGATGAGATTAGAGTACTCCTTAATGAGGGGAGAGAAGTGGACGCGCAGGTTATTGGAACAGATCCACGCACAGACATCGCCGTTTTAAAAATCGATGAGGCCGAATTACCACATGCAACTTTAGCCGATAGTGAATCGTTACGCGTTGGAGACGTCGTGTTTGCGGTGGGGAATCCTTTGGGCGTTGGTCAGACTGTTACCATGGGAATTGTTTCGGCGACAGGACGGTCAAATCTCCGCTTAATTGATGGTGGATACGAGAATTTTATCCAAACGGATGCATCCATCAATCCCGGGAATTCAGGAGGCGCCTTAGTGGATGCGAAGGGTCGTGTGGTGGGTATTAACACCGCCATTGTTTCCACATCCAGAGGGAATATAGGGATTGGATTTGCGGTTCCTATTAATTTGGCAGGAAGTGTGATGGACAGCTTGATCGAGACGGGTTCGGTGAAGCGCGGTTTTCTCGGTGTCAATATTCAAGATATGGATCCAGATTTAGCCGCTGGTTTCGGATTGGAAAACGAAAAGGGTGCTTTGGTTGCTGCCGTTAGCGAGGGAAGTCCGGCTGATGAAGTTGGCTTACATCCTGGTGATGTAATCGTGAAGGTAAATGAGCAATCAATTGATTCTTCGAATGACCTTCGTTTCACCATTGCCCAAATGGCACCAGGTTCCACTGTTTCGTTGGGTTATTTGCGAGATGGGAAATTGGAGATGGTAGATATCGTTTTGGGAACTTTGGAAGAAAACGCTGAAATTGGTTCAACTGAGAAAATTCAACGCGATACGATTCTAGAGGGTATATTTATTGAGGCCTTAACGGATGACCTTCGTGAAAAGCTGCAGATCGGTGAGGGGGTAACAGGAATTGTTGTGAAAGAGATAGACCCCGAATCGCCTTACCGGAAGAGTTTTGCGGTTGGAATGGTGATAGAGCAGATTAATCGGCAAGATGTGTCGGATTTAAAAACTGCAAAGGATGCCATGATCGAGGGTCGGAACCTATTTTATATCAATATCCGCGGTGTTTCTCGTTATATAACAGTGATAGTAGAATAAGGGGAAACGGTAAATTTTTATATTCGAAAATTGCTTCCAAGACCGGGTTTATCCCCGGTCTCTTTGGAGGGATTAGCTCCCCGGTTTTTCGACTGGGATCTGAGCCAATTCCTCGGGCAATTGATCTTCTGGGTAAGTCGGAAAGCTAAGCTCGAGGAGAGATACAAAAGGGGCATCAAAAGAAGTCTGCCCATTGCTTCTGTCTACCAAAACAGCGATTCCGGCAACGTGGCCGCCTTCCTTCCGAATAATGTCAATGGCCTCCTGTACGCGACCTCCTCTTGTAACGACATCTTCGACGACAAGAATCTTTTCATTGGGAGCAATTTTAAAGCCCCTGCGAAGGGCGAGTTTATCATCAACTTTTTCAGCAAAGATATAACGCGAATTTGTTTGGCGAGCTACTTCCTGCCCCATGACAAGACCTCCCATGGCAGGTGCCAATACGGTGGAAAACTCTAATTCATCCAGTTTCTCAATAAGGAGCTCTGACAGGCGTTGCACTGCTTTCATGTTCTGGCCCACCTTCGCACATTGAAAAAAATGCCCGCTGTGTAATCCTGAGCGAAGGACAAAATGCCCTCGGAGGAGGGCTTTGGTTTCGGTGAAGATGTCGAGGATTTCTTGTTGAATTTGCTCCATTGGTTAGAATTTGCTAAAAATTTGCAGAAAACAGAATCATTTTTTTGCGTCAATGGAATGATTCGTATACATGATGGTGGTATGAGTGAAGACCAGACCTTGGAAGATGAGCTTGGAGATATCCTGGAGAAAGGGATGAAACATGCTCGTATGACGGAGGATAGTCTTGCCGCTGAAGCGGAAATTGATGTGACCCGACTTAAAGATGCTCTCGATTATCGTTACGATCTGTGCGGAAAAGAAGTGGAGTCATTGGCTTCAGTTTTGGGGTTAAATTCTGTTGGACTTCAAATTGTGGCGGAGGAGCGTTACCCTTTACCTTCGCCTTGTGGATTACCTTTTTGTCTTCATGTTTTAGCGATGCCCTATGGCGTTGGTGTGGTAAATGCCTACATCATTTCACGGTGTGGTGACTCGGAGGGTATCTTATTTGATAGCGGGGTCTCCTTTGAGGCTCTTGATAGGGTTTGGCCTGCTTCAATTAAAAAAATTACAGACATCTTCATTACTCATTGGGACGCAGATCATCGTGGCGCCTGTGAGGCGGTTGCTCGGCGGCAGGAGTTATCTTACGTCTACGGTCCTTGTTGTGCTACTTTGCCGATGAAGGAGCTTAGAGAGGGAAACATTGTTTCATCCGGAGAGTTTTCAGTAGAAACTCTTTCAACACCTGGGCATGCACAACAGCACAATTCTTATCTGATCGGATTGTCCGATAGCCCAGGAATGGCAAAATTATTGATTGCGGGAGATTTGTTTTTTGCGGGCTCTGTTGGAGGAGGATTTCATTCTTGTGATGAATTGCTTAAACAAGCTAGGCGACTTTGGTCTGAATTACCTGCAGAAACGGTGGTTGCACCTGGGCATGGCCCACTGACAACGATTGGCACCGAACGAGAGTTCAATCCATTCAGCAAGTGAAAATGATTTCACTTGCTACTTAAGGGGGTTACGAAGTCTCTTACCTTTACAAACTTCTCAGGCATACCGAAGGGTTGATCCGTTTTAGGCTGGAAAGACTCGGAATGCAGGCTAACGCAGCTACCAAAAGTTAAGATGATATCGTTATAGTGAGGAGTGAGAATATAGAGATGATCTGCTGTAATTGATTTAAGCGTTTGTTACTTCCCCCAAAACCTTTTCAAGTTCATCATTTTCTTATTCTCGATTGGTTTTCAACAGCGGTTGAGTTAACTGCCTTAAGGACTGGTGTTGATTGCCGTTTTGGTCAAAATTTCTTGGATTCAACCATTGCGTGAATGTGTTGTTTAGGAGGGGCCAATCGGCATCTACTGCAGCAAACCATGCTGTGTCACGGTTTCGGCCTTTATATACTATTGACTGACGAAAAATTCCTTCAAAAGAGAGGCCAAGACGTTGTGCTGCGGAACAAGAACCGGCGTTCAACACATCGCACTTCCATTCGTAGCGCCTGTAACCGAGATCGAATACTTTTTTCATCATCAAGTACATAGCCTCGGTGGCAGCAGGACGGCGTTTAAGGACCTCTGAGAAGTGAATATGCCCAACTTCGATAGATCCGCTGTTTGGTGAGATCCGGAGGTAACTCGCTACTCCAACAGGCTTGCCTGAAGTCTTGAGAATCACTGCGTAGAACTGAGGGTCGTTGTCCTGGCAGACCGTCTCAATCCATTTGTGGTATTCTTCAAATGTTTTGAAGGGTCCGTATGGGAGGTAGGTCCAATTTTTTCCTTCCTTATCCTGAGCGTTAGCAGCAAAGAGGTCTTTGGCATGCCTGTCAGCATTGAGAGGTTCCAAAAGGCAAAAGTGCCCTTCTAAAGACTGATGAGGTGGAAAAACTGGCGGATCCCAGTTCGGCAGCAGTTGCCCGATGGGTTGGCCGAGATGGTTTTTGTTTTGGAGATCCTGATTATTCATTTCTTCGAGTAAGTCATTCAGGTGTCGGAAGGGGAGTAGCCAATTTAATCAAGATATGGTGGTCGGGGTAGGCAGATTCGAACTGCCGGCCTCTACGTCCCGAACGTAGCGCTCTACCAGGCTAAGCTATACCCCGAATTGGAGAATGTTTCTAGTAAAGGTTATTTGATGAGAGACGCAAGTAGGATGAAGTGAGTTATCATTCAAATGAATGTCTCTAAAAGATCTCAATTGCCGTATAGGGTACTTTGTTTACTATTGCGAAATAATGGGAATTCTTAGAATAAAGTACTAGAAGATGAAGCGCTGTAAAAAAAATGGATTTTCACTTCTCGAGCTTCTTACGGTTCTCGCTATCATTGGTATTCTCATCGCCATTCTGGTTCCGACGGTCGCCGGAGTAAGAAATTCTGCCCAAAAGGCGAAAACCAAGGTGCAATTCAGCCAATGGTCTCTGGCGATGGAGGCTTTTCGCCAAGAGTACGGCTATTATCCAAAGGTAGAAACTGCCGGAAAGTTGGATACTCAGAAGTTTGTTATAGAAATGACGGGTTTGGAAATTGATGGAACCGAACCCAGCGGGGTATACGGAAATGTAAAAAAGATACGTGTTTATGAATTTACCAGAGATGTATTGGTTCAAACGAGTTTTCAGACCATTGTGGGTAGTGATTGGACGAACGAAGATGCTCGACTCATTGATGATTTTGAAAATACCGAGATTGGTGTGGTGATCGACATAGACTATGACGGGGAGGTAACTGTGAAGCCTTCCGATATGGTAAAGGAAGGTATTAATCCTGTGGTAGGTGTGGAGATCTCTCCCGTGGGTGTGGATAGGGTTATCCGTAGTGGGATTGTTTTCTTCA
>CAXMUM010000099.1:0-7423 GCA_964196585.1 uncultured Opitutaceae bacterium | reverse complement strand
TCAGTTAGAAGCTGACTGGAAAGGCAAAAAGAGCCAATAGATGCTCTCTTAGCTTTTCTGTGCGATGATTTCGACGTAGTCGTAGGGAAGAAGGAGTGTATGATCACCTGAAATGTTTATCCGAGAGAAGTTCTCACAGAGAAAGTAAATCACTTCTTTTTTCTTATGTTCACTGTAGTCGTCGCTGGCGAAAAGATCAACCATGCGCTGGGCGTAGGAGAGAAGAGAAGTATCACGTATGATAAAATCGTGATGTGTCAGGGTGAGGTTTCCTGATTGAGCCAAGGAGAAATGGGTTTTTCCGCATTACTCATCTCCTCCCCTTGCAAGAGGGCAAAAAATTCATCTTCGATTGCGACTGCTCCTTCACCGCCCCAGGCAGTCAGTCCGATCGTCCCTCCAGTTCGGCAAACCCGCAGAAGTTCGGAAAGGGCGGCTTCCTGCTTCCAGAAATTGGCAGAGCCAAATGTCGATAGGACGGTATCGAAGTGTCCGGCTTCAAAATTAAGCGAAGTAGCATCGCCTCTTTCAAAATTGATATCGAGTCCCTCTGCTACAGCCCGCTGTTTAGCGATACCGAGGTATTCCTCATTGATGTCGATTCCGGTCACATTTCCGAGTCGTCGTGCGGCGGCCAAGGCGGTATTTCCGAGCCCGCAGGCGATGTCGAGGACTGTTTGCCCAGGACGGAATCCCATGTGTTCGCAGAGACGTTCGCTTACGATTACAGTCTGTTTGCTGTAAAAAGTATAACTCATTCTTTGTTTTTCGTCGCTATGATTTTTTGTGCCTCTTTGTAAGAACCTTCATCAGGTATGCTAATATTTCGGGCATAGGGGCCCAGTTGGTCAACCAATTCCTGAGTGTTTGAGATATCTTGTTGGAGAAGTCCGAAATTTGGATTGTTTTCGAGGGGCAGATGGCAACCTCCACAGTCTTTCCAGTCACCTTGTTGGACGGCTTCTGTGTAGTTATCTTTTTCGAAGCGGGAGATGAGAGTGTTTTTCAGGCGATTTTTATCTGCTTCATACGTTGTGTCTGAAACAATGTTTTGGGTTTCTTGAGGGTCTGTTTTCAGATCGATTAGCCACTCTTTTTCATCCGCGGCGGAATAGCTGTATTTGAATCGATCGTCTGTTATCAGATAGAGCCCTGTTTTGCCGCTGGAGAATTGGCTGAAGGTATGTTGACGATCGATTTTGTCAGTTGCGATATCGGAGAGATCATCTCCTTCATCAGAAACCCTATAATCTTTGCAGCCAGCGGTTTTCAGAAATGTAGGGTAAAGATCGAGAAGACTTACGGGTTTTGAGCAAAGATCTCCGGCTTGAAACTTTTTTGGATATCGAGCAATTAACGGAACACGGGCTGCAGGTTCCAGCATAGAACGTTTCCCGACGCTCCCATAGTCTCCTAAAAGTTCTCCATGATCTGAGGAAAAAAGGATGAGGGTGTTGTCAATTTCATCACCCAGTTGTTCGAGGATACGGCCAATTTGTGAGTCAATAAATGAGAGGCAAGCGTAGTAGGCTGCACGCATTGTCCTAAAAAAATAGTCACTTTGATTGTCTTCCATATACTTGTAGCGATTTTGATAACGGTTCCAGAAAGTAAGAAGATCTTTATGGTTTTCGGGAAGAAAAGGACCATCCATCTCGTAAGTACGGTAGAGTTTGTTCCAGGGGGTAGGGTTATCAAAAGGGGGATGTGGTTTGATAAAGGACGTCCATAGAAAGAAGGGTTCATCTCGATTGCGGCCTTTTAAGAAATCGATGGATCGGTCTCCCACCCAATGGGTTTGGTGGAGCTCAGCGGGCATTTGAGAAGGCTGAGGGAGATAATAGTATTCTCCACGCAGGCCATTTGTATCAATAATATGGTTGTATCCGTTTTGGTCCAAAAATTCCTTATAGTCGTCGTATGGAATGTTTTCTTCCGATATATCGCGACCATCAAATCCCCAGAGTCGTTTATGATTGGGCGTGAAATGCATCTTCCCTGTGCCGTGAGTCTGATAGCCTAAATCACTTAGCTTTTCCATGAAGCTGGGGATATTTTGCGGCATTGCTCCATTGTCGGTACACCCAGTTAGATGAGGTGGAAGACCTGTCGCGATAGAGCATCTAGCCGGAACGCAAACGGGTGAGGATGTATAACATCTGGTGAAGGTAGTTCCTTCTTTGACCAGAGAATCCAGAGCTGGGGTTTTGATTATGGAGTTTCCCAGTGCCGCAATGGTGTCTGCTCTTTGCTGGTCAGTTTGAATAAATAAAATGTTGGGACGAGACTGCATATTAAGGGGTAGAAGAAGCTATCGTTGCTCTGTAAAAGCGGACTAATTGAATGACGTTGAGTTCTTTTTTGAATTTTGGCGAAGAATTTGTGCATACCAGTCTCTTTGATCTTGTGGGGAGCAATGAGTGATGGAGGTGAGATTTTCCTCTTTCTTATCTCCTTAAATGCTGTAAAGTTCACCCTTTATGTATTCTCACTTCATCGAAATCAGAAGGGAATTAGGATAATGGCAGAGGCTGTTTCCCCACTGGCAACTGCTCCGACTTCCTTTCACGTAATGGTGAAGCCGAGAGGGCCTATTTGTAACCTCGATTGCAAATATTGTTACTTTCTTCAGAAAGAAAGCATGGCGCCTAAGGGAGATAAATTCCGGATGGGGGATGATTTATTGGAGAATTATATCCGGCAGTACATTGAAGCACAGGAAACGCAGGAAGTTTCCTTAGCCTGGCAAGGAGGGGAGCCCACCCTGATGGGGTTGGACTTTTTTAAGCGAGTGGTTGAGCTGGAGAAAAAATACCAGAAACCAAACACTCGAATTGCCAATGCGCTACAAACCAACGGCGTGTTACTCAACGATGAATGGTGTGAGTTCTTTAAAGAAAATGATTTTCTGATCGGAATCAGCATCGATGGACCCAAGGAGCTACACGATGCCTATCGAGTGGATAAGGGCGGGAAGCCGACTTTTGATAAAGTGATGAAAGGCTTGAATCTCCTGAAAAAGCACGGAGTCGAATTTAATGTTCTTACCACAGTTCATGCAGCCAATGCAGATCACCCCAAGGAAGTTTATTATTTTCTGCGGGATGTAGCGGAGACAACTTTTATGCAGTTTATTCCCATTGTCGAAAGGGATAACGAAACAGGGTATCAGGAGGGGCATAGAGTAACTCCCCGCTCTGTTACGGCGAGGAAATATGGCACGTTCTTGATGGGGCTTTTTGATGAATGGATCAAAAGAGACGTGGGGCAACGCTATGTGCAGATTTTTGATGAAGCTCTCGGAGCATGGTCGGGTTATGAGCCGAGTCTGTGTATTTTTAAAGAAACCTGTGGCAGTGCTCTAGCTTTGGGGCATGATGGTGACCTGTTCTCCTGTGATCATTTTGTGGAGCCGAATTATAAACTGGGTAATATCCAGGAAAAGACTCTTAAAGAAATGGTTTCCTCCGAAGAGCAGCAACGTTTTGGCCAGGATAAGAAAGACACTCTTCCTCGTTACTGCCGGGAATGTGAAGTGCGTTTTATGTGCAACGGTGGGTGTCCCAAAAACCGTATTATCAAGACGCCAGATGGTGAAGAGGGTCTCAATTACTTATGCGCAGGATATAAATCATTTTTTAAGTACATCGATGTTCCGATGCGTTTTATGGCGAATGAATTGAAGAATCAGAGGGCGCCTGCTAATGTAATGAATTTTTGGGCACAACGAGAGGTTTCGTTGCAGGAAGCCTTTTCCAAAACGAGTCGAAATGATTCCTGCCCATGTGGAAGTAAGCAGAAATTTAAACACTGCCACGGTCGGTAAACGAAAAGAGGCACTCCTCCTGGAGCGCCTCTTCGCTGGTTGTGGGGTGCCTGGGGTTTATGTGTTTTTAAATTCAGAAACCAGCTCTTGTATGGAGTTTTTTGCATCTCCATAAAGCATTCGAGTATTGGGCATGAGGAAGAGTTGGTTTTCCAATCCGGAGAATCCAGTTCCCTTACCTCTTTTCAGGCAGATAGCCGTCCTCGCTTCGTGCGCATTGATAATGGGCATTCCATAGATTGGAGAACTCTCATCACGAGCGGCAGCTGGATTGACGACGTCGTTCGCTCCGATAACCACTGCTACGTCAACGGTTGGCATCGATGGGTTGATGTTATCCATCTCCACCAGTTGATCGTAGGAAACATCTGCTTCGGCCAACAGAACGTTCATATGGCCGGGCATACGTCCGGCTACCGGATGGATGGCAAAACGTACTTCTGCGCCATTTTCTTCGAGTAGGCTGGCGAGCTCCTTAACAGTGTGTTGAGCTTGAGCCACTGCCATTCCGTATCCAGGGATGAAGACGACACTGTTTGCCGCTTCAAGGAGGTAGTAGGTGTCTGATGCAGAAATTGGTTTGAGTTCACCTTCGAAGGCAGAGCCTTCTCCGCTGGAAGCAGTTGCTCCAAAACCTGAGAAGAGAACATTCCCAAGGGTTCGGTTCATGGCCTTGCACATGATGAAGGTCAGAATAACTCCACTGGCTCCGACGAGGCAGCCGGCAACGATGAGAACGTTATTGACGATGACGAATCCGGCAGCAGCGGCTGCGAGCCCTGAGAGACTATTCAGTAACGCGATGACGACTGGCATGTCTCCACCACCAATTGGCATGACTCCGAACACGCCCAGGAGGAGTGCGAGGATAACGAATGCGATGAAATAGACATACGCACCTGATGGATTGTCACTGAGGATGAAAAGTAATCCCGCACTGAGGATGGCAGCGGCCAGGAGAATGTTAAAAAGTTTTTGCCCAGAGAATAATTTGGCTTGTCCACTGACTTTTCCAGCCAGTTTCAAATACGCATAGATGGATCCGGTAAAAGTGATACCACCGATGAGAACGGCCAAGAAAATAACGGTACTGGTAAAAGTGGGTGTTCCTGTAAGGTCTGCGATGTAGCGCATCCAACCCATTTGGGTGATCTTTTCGTATTCGGCCCAACCAACCAATAGGCTGGCGAGTCCTCCAAATCCGTTAAAGAGAGCAACCATCTCCGGCATAGAGGTCATTTTGACCAACCGTGCGGCAATACCTCCAATGAGGGCTCCTGTAATCAGGCCCACAACGATCCACTGGTAGGAGATAATGTCTTTGCTGATGAGGGTAACCACGACTGCGATCAACATCCCGAGAGATGAGATCATATTACCACGTCGGGCAGTTTCGGCACTTCCGAGCATCTTCAATCCGTAGATGAAGAGGATGGAGGCGACGAGGTAGCTAAAATTGATAAGGGTCTCCATCTTATTTCTTGGCTCCTTCTTTCTTTTTGAACATGGCCAACATACGGTCTGTTACCAGGTAACCACCGATGACGTTGATCGTTGCCAGAGTTACGGCGAGTGTTCCAAGAATAGTGTTGAGAGTGCTGTTGTCTGATGCACCAGTGGCTAAAATGGCTCCGACGATTGTGATCCCGGAAATAGCATTGGACCCAGACATGAGCGGCGTGTGAAGTTGCGAGGGAACCTTTGCAATGAGCTCAAAGCCGAGAAAGGCGGCCAGAACAAAGATGAAGACGAGTAGAATAATAGTCATATGGTCAAAAGGATGATCAGGAGTTAACCTTCTTTGGGTTTGAATTGTTCGTGAACGACCTCGCCATCATGGGTGATGAGGCAGCCGCTGAGGATTTCGTCTTCACGATCGAGTTTGAAAGTTTTGTTTTCGTTATCCCAAAAATGTTCGATGAAACTGAGAAGATTGGATGCATAAACCTGACTCGCATGGTAAGCGACGTTCCCTTCAAAAGAACCTTGTCCTAGAATGATAACGCCGTTTTCGGTGGTGACTTCTTCGTCCAGTTTTACGCCTACAACGTTACCGCCGCCTTCCACTGCAAGGTCGATGATGACGCTTCCGGCTTGCATCCCGGCGATCATTTCTTCGGTTACCAAAGTAGGTGCTTTGCGGCCAAAAAGTTTAGCTGTAGTGATGACGATATCGGAGGAGGCACAGATTTTTGCCATTCCGGCCTGTTGCATCTGGATCTGCTCAGGCGTGAGAGCTTTGGCATATCCCTGAGCGGTTTGGCCTGTATCTCCAAGATCGATTTTGACAAATTTGGCACCGAGGGACTTTACCTGCTCTTCGACCACGGGACGGGTATCGAAAGCCTCGACTCGGGCACCCAGCCGTTTTGCTGTGGCAATGGCTTGAAGGCCGGCTACCCCAACACCGATAACAAACACTTTGCAGGGGGAAATCGTTCCGGCAGGTGTCATCATCATCGGAAGCACCTTTCGTATCCGAGAGGTTGCCTCGATCACAGCAGAGTAGCCTGCAAGGTTGGCCTGAGAACTGAGGACATCCATCTTTTGGGCTAAGGTCGTACGAGGAATCATCTCCAGGCTAATGGAGGTTATCTTGGCCTGTGCCAATTGTTGGATGAGTTCTGTTTCATTAAAAGGATCCAGGTGGCTGAGTAGAATCGTCCCTGGTTTCATGGCCGAAATTTCTTCTGATGAAGGTTTGCGCACGCGAAGAACAATGTCGGCCGTGGCGAGTCCTTCTGAGGCAGAGGAAAGTAGGGAGACACCGGCATTTTCATACTCGGCATCTGGATAATTGCTGGCTGATCCTAGATTGGCTTCGGCTTTAACGGTAAGACCGAGCTCGCTCAGTTTCTTAGCTGTTTCCGGTGTAAGCGAAGCACGTCTTTCTCCAGGATAGGATTCTTGAGGGGCAAAACATTCCATATAAACAAGGCAGATCTGTCTATCTGCAGATAATTCGTTGAAGTCTGGGGACAGAACCTGCTGCCTCAATCGGAAAATGCAAAATAAGAGTTATTTTTTTGGAGGTGTCATCAATGACGAATTTGTGGAGAGGAATAGCTTTTCTATAAGGCCGGAAATCTTTCCAATAAAGAAAATGTGAGGATTGCCTGGAGTTGGGTTTCACTTTTTGATGCGAGATGTGAATGATTCAGATTCAAGTTCCAAAAATCAGTTATCAAAAGACCTGCCAGATGGCTTTGTTTTGGTCATCGATGTGGATTCTTTCCGGATGCGCAGTTGGGTTTCATCTTCGCAGGACTTACTCGGAGTAGAAAGTGAGCCTCTGATGAAGGGTGGTGTGGAAGAAGAGGCAACACCGTTGCCGACGGCAGGGATTGAGGAATGGAGAGAGGTCATTGCAGAGTTAGTGGAAAAACGTGGACTGGAGGGGAAGCTGGATGCGATTGGGATAACTTTGTCAGGTGTTGTTTCGTATGCTGGCGATAAACTGGAAAGAGCTTTTGAACCTTGTCCTGTAGCGGGAAGTTCTGAGTGGATTGCGGATTTGAGAGAGTCTTTTTCCTGCAGTGTTTCCTTAGTTAATGTTGCCGATGCGGCGATGATTGGAGCGGCACGGGTTGGATTGTC
>CAXMUM010000098.1:335-7469 GCA_964196585.1 uncultured Opitutaceae bacterium | reverse complement strand
CGTCAATCCGGCTTATGCTAGACCAACTTCTTTTATCGATCCATTGATCATTGCCAAAAGCAAACAATACGACAAAAGCCAAGAGACTGAGAGGGATCTCTTTCCAGATCGTGCTACTCTGTATCTTGATCGGATAGATTATTGCCACTATGCCGCCGATGAGAAGTACATTTGCGATATTAGAACCTATGATATTTCCCAGTGCCAAGTCTCCATGCTCCTGAAAACTTGCAATAATATTTAAGACTAATTCAGGGGCGGATGTTCCAAAAGCAACAATGGTCAGTCCTATAAACAGGTTGGAAAGCTTAAGCTGCTTCGCAATAGATGATGCGCCATCAACCAGAAGGCTGGCTCCTTTGATAAGGAAAATAAAACCGAGGATTAATATGAGAAACGTTAGCACGTAAGGATCGATGTCTTAGAATTGTTTTGAGTGAAAAAGGCTGCTGCTATTTCCCCATTAGCATTGGTATGATATCAATCGAGTCAATAAGGCAAAATCAGAATGGGATTTGGACCTGACCTGAGAGGTAAGTGTGTTAAGCGTAATCAGTTCTCCAATGTATCAAGGTCTGGGCGCATCTTCCAGAAATCATGCCCAGTTGGATGTTTTGCGTCATCCCATTCATTCTTTAGCTGGATGAGCTGTTCTCTCATTTTTATGAGGAGATGTTCTGATGAATGATCTTTTGCCAGATTGTGCATCTCAAGTGGGTCTTGAGGTAAATTGAAAAGCTGTGATTCACCGCATGCGTATTCGATTAGTTTATACTCTCCGTCAGTAATTCCTCGGATGCTTTTCCCGTAAGCGAGGTAGAGGGCTTCACTATCTCTTATCTTTCCGTTCTCAAAGCAAGGTGCGAGGCTTCTTCCTTCGATTGATTGAGGTTTGGTGGTTTTTGTCAGGTCGCAGAGTGTTGGAAAGATATCCAGAAGATAGGAGAGGGAATCTATTTTTTCCCCTTGAGGGATTCCGGGTCCGGCGAAGATGAGTGGGACTCTTACGCTGTGATCGTAAAGATTTTGTTTTCCCATCAAGCCATGTTGGCCGAGTGCCAGCCCATTATCGCCTGCGAATACAACAATGGTGTTCTCTAATAATCCTTTTTTCTCCATTGTTTCGATTACTTTGCCAAAGGCGTCATCCAGATGAGAAATCATCGCGTAGTACTCAGCGATGTGTTTTTTTATTTCATTGGGATCGCGGGGGAAGGCGGCAAGGAGTTCGTCTCGGATTTTCAATGCACCTGTGTCGATGAGGTGCTCTTCCTGGAAATTCTTCGGTAAATCGATCGTTGAAGGATCGTAGAGTTTGAGAAACTCATTGGGCATTGTTCGAGGGTCGTGAGGTGCCATCAATGAGGTATAGAGGAAAAAGGGAGTTGATCCGTCTTGTGCCTCTAGAAAATCAATAGAGGCATCGCAGAAGAGATCCGTTGAGTGTTTTCCAGCTGTAATGTGGTCACATTCCTTGTATTCAACTTCATTGGAGGAAAAAGGATCTCTAACAAAAGGAATTTTTCCTTCGTACTTTCCCGAGGGATCATATCGGTAGGCGGCGACATTCCAATGATCTCCCATCCCGGGAAAGAAAATTTCATCACCATCGCTGAAACTACGAGCATATCCTTTTCTTCCATTGTGCCATTTTCCGATACCATAGGTAGTGTATCCTTCGTTTTTGAAACATTCGCCTAACGTGGTGTGATTTTCGGGGATTTCCTGTCCTTCATTTTGCAGGTGAAAAAGAGTGCGTCCGGTGTGGAGCATGGCCCGACTTGGCATACAGACGGCTGCAGATGTGCCTCCCGGAATGTGTGCACGAGTGAAGACGGTTCCTCTGGCGACTAGCTTATCAAGGTTAGGCGTGTGTATCTGCCGATTTCCTAGGGCCTGAATGGTATCGAAGCGCTGATCATCAGTGAAAAAGAGAAGAACGTTCGGCCGATTACTCATATAGAGTATTGTTTATGATGGGCGGGCCGGAGTGTGAAGTTAATTATAAATAAGTCACATTGGATGAATCTTTCATCTATGTGATCTCACCAGCTATCCAAATGACAATTTTGCCCATTGATCGGCGTTTTGAACGACTAGCTCAGGGTGTGTTTTGCTGGCGGCAAGATGACCTTTGGCGTCTCGTTTAGTGGACTGAGTCGCATCTTGGTATCGCCAATCACAGCTCCAACGCACCGTATCGGAAACATTAGACTGGCCACAGTGAAACAATAAGTTACTAAACAATATTATATCACCGGGGTCACAGATTGCATCAATGGCATCTTTAATATAAGGGCGTAGTGCTTCTTCGGTTATTTCAAGATAGTGTTTTTTGTTTTCGTGAGGAACAATATCAAGTGTGTGGGTGCCGGGGATGATTTGCATGCATCCATTTTCAGGACGTGCAGGAACCAGGGGTGACCATATATTGACCATGCGAAGGGCTTCTACGGAGGTGTCTTTGGCATTGGCATCATCACCATGGGCTCCTGTTTTGGTATAAGCGGCATCTTGATGCCAAAGGACTTTGGTCCCCTCATGGTTGGGGAGTTTGGGGCGAACCGTATAATTGGGGTAAAGGCGGATTTCTGGCCCTAGCAATAATTGGATGATTTCTAAAAGTTTTGGGTGGAAGAATAAACCATACATGCCAGGCAGGTGTAATTCCCTACGGATCGATGTAGGAGCAAGTTCTATGCATTGGGCGAAAATTTTATGAAGGCGGTTTTCAAAAGGCGCATCGGTATGAAGCTCACTGATATTACCTTCGTCATGCAGTCTATTTGCCAGGTTATCGACCCATTGATCCATTTCCTTGCGTACACCATCTATCACGGAAGGTTCGATCAGGTTTGGGATAATGACGTAACCTTTTTTGTGGAATGTCGCGATGGTTTCTTCGATGGATAACTCTTTGGTAGACATGCTTGAGAATTTGTAATTATTGATATCTCTAAATCTCGTTGGCAAAAGGGGGTCTTATGAGAACAAAGATGTTTATTAGCCGAATCAAACTAAGTGTGAAGTTAATTATAGGCGCCAAATTTTTTACAGGCCTCAAAGTAGGCGTGCACATTTTCTCTTGGGGTACCTTCTCGGAAGCTATCTGTGCTGCCGATAATAAAACCCCCTCCATGTTTGCCAATTTCCATGGTCTCTCTCACGGTATCTTCAATTGACTCAGGTGTTCCATCTTTTACCACGAGAAGGAGATCGATACACCCTTTGAGTGTGGTCTTCTTTCCGATTTTTTCTTTAGCTAGGGCAAGATTCATATCTCCGATAGGAGGAGGTGTACATGTCTCCAGGACATCAATACCAGTCGAGGCTATCATCTCCATTGACCCGTCTAATTTACCATCATCATAATAGTCATAGTAGGCATCATATTGATGGATCAATTCGACATGTTCGCGTATTTGTGGGACGAAAACTTCTGAGAAGCTGGCAGGAGACCAGCCGGCTGAAAGAGAATTAAAGAACCAATCACCAAAAATAAATTCAGCTCCACCTTCCAAAGCGGCTTTGATTTGTTCCAAAGTTCTTGCGCGATAGATCTCAAAAAGTTCATCGAAGAATGGGCGATCTTCGTAAAAATCCATCATGAGATCCTGCATATCTCTGGCATAGCCGGCCTGATAGTCGAGAGGACTGGAGACAGTTACCATGATCACGCCGCGATCACCAATTTCTTTTTGGTGTCTGAGCAGGTCATCGAAGTTTTTATTAATGGGTGTAGTTATGTAGCGGAGAGCATCGAGGTCAGATCGCTCTTTTACTAAATATTCGGTCTTAAAGGGATCCGGTGAGATGCCGAACTTGGTCCCTGGAGGTGGAATTTGTGTGCGATCCGTTAAGTCGCCAGCAGGTGTGTGAAATGTTCTTTCTACGATGGTCAATTGATTTTCCACATACTTTTTTTGTGAAACTTTGACTTCGGGTAAGTCGTAAGTATCGGGGTAGCTATCCAGGATGTTTACCGTCCCATTCGGGATAATAAACATTGGGTCCATATCCGGACATTCTTTCAGGTTTGTTGTTAGATCGTCCTTACCAAATTCTGAAAGGAGCCATGCCCAAATTCGAGGGGATATGGGAACCCGATCTGGCTCTTCATGTTTGAGGGTTGTCAGAATCCGTTCGCGCCCGGTCATTTGGGTATTCATAGGTCAAATGTTCCTCGTCTGTCATTTTATTGGTGTTAAACCGGGTCTAGCGGGATCTTCTTTGGATAGAGCTTAAGAAGCAATGTGAAAAGAGTGAGCGTAAACTTTTCTTTAAGTCATTGAAGGAATGTCAGTAGGTCTCTGGCTAAATTGCTTTTTCACTGTTTTTAGCGACCGAGTGTTCCCATCATAGACTCAGGGTATCGTTCGCCAACTGAGATTCCTTTTGGAAAGGTTGCTTCGAGTTTTTCGATGTCGGCTGAGGTAAGGAAAACTTCGAGGGATGCTATGTTTTCGTCCAAATATGTCTGACGTTTTGTTCCTGGAATGGGAACAATGTCATCACCTTGTGCGAGAACCCAAGAGAGAGCGAGTTGGGCAGGGGCGCATCCTTTCTCTTTGGCCATCTCTTCAATGAGTTTTACCAGAGCAAGATTTTTTTTGAAGTTATCACCTTGGAATCGTGGCGCAATTCGGCGGAAATCATCTTCTGCGAAATCCTCAAAGCGTTTTATTTGGCCGGTGAGAAAGCCACGACTTAAGGGGCTGTAGGCAACAAAACCGATGCCCAGATCTCGACAGACAGAGAGAAGGCCATCTTCAGCATCGCGCGTCCAAAGAGAATACTCCATTTGCAGGGCGGTAATGGGATGGGTTTTATGGGCTCGTCGTATTGTTTCAGGAGCTGCTTCTGATAGACCTATATAACGAACCTTTCCGGCCTGGACGAGCTCGGCCATCGCTCCGACGGTTTCTTCAATTGGGACATCGGGGTCGATGCGGTGTTGGTAGTAAAGATCAATGATGTCTACACCGAGTCGTTGTAAACTGGCGTCACAGGCAGAATGGACGTATTCAGGTTTCCCGTTGGAACCGCGGACGCTTGGGTCTGATCGATCACGGTTGACACCAAATTTTGTCGCGAGGAAGACATCTTTACGCCGGTTTTGAATGGCTTGGCCAACTAGGATTTCATTATCTCCAAATCCATAAATATCTGCGGTATCTAGATGAGTGACTCCTTTGTCGAGTGCATGCTGAATGGTCGCAATGGATTCTGGATCATTACGAGTTCCATAAAATTCCGACATTCCCATACAGCCTAAACCAAGTGAGGACACTATGGGGCCATTCCTTCCGAGTGGGCGCGTTTTCATATTCGGAAACTATCCTTTTGAGACCTAGATGCAAGCAACAGCTTTTCAATGTCTCTAAAAGAATAATTACTAATCGGTGATCGTAGGTGAGGCTGTTGAAATTCTCGACATTTTGAGTAATTGGCCTTACTGAAATTGTGAGGATTTAAATATGACACTTGAAATAATACGTGATGCTCTGGGGTGGTGCACCCTTATCAATATTGGCTTACTATTGTGGTGGGCACTTTTCATCTTATTCGCCCACGATTTTGTACATCGAATGCATGGAAAATGGTTTCGGTTATCAGTCGAAGAATTCGATGCTATTCACTATAAAGGGATAATGTTTTTTAAGCTCGGTGTCTTTTTCTTCAATTTGGTGCCTTATCTTGCACTGCGAATTGTCGGGTAAAGCCAGGCCGGTAAACTGGCATTTTCGAGTCGATTTGCTGATAGCCGGACTTAGGCAGTAATTTTCCTAAAGGTCGTCGTCACTTTTTTTCCGGTGAATCCTTTCGAGGATTTCCGTCATGTCTTCGACGGTATCAAAAACTTTTTGCGATACGTAAATGGGCTTTCCCATCTGTACTGCAAGAACAGTCGCATCACTGGGTCGGGCATCAATTTCAATGATCTTTTTCCCAAGCTCATTTTCCATTTCAAGCACTATACGTGCATAAAATGTGCTATTATTTACATCATTGATAATGACTCTCTTTAATTCGACGTTGAGACCAAGAAAGATGTTTTGGACAAGATCATGCGTAAGGGGTCGTTCGTGTTTAGCGTCCTTAAGAGCCATAGACAAAACCTGCCCAATTGCTTCATCTATATAGATAATAAATGTCTTTTCCTCGTTGCCAAAAAAGACGGCACAACCGTTTCCGGTTGGGGTGACTCCTTTGGGTGTGACCTGGATGACATCATTCTCCATAGGAAGAAACTAAGTGAAACTAAGTGGGTATCGCAAGCTCTCGAGGAGAAAAAGTATGCGATCTGCCTTTTCCCAAACTAGATGCTAGCTCCAATTCTTTTAGAGTAGTGGAGAAAATCCAAGTATTTCGATTTTCCAGGCGTTTGCCTGGGCAATAACAGCCTCTTTCTCTAGAATGATTGTATTTCCAGCTTCAAGGGCAGCCGTTTGGATGCCGCATTCTTTCATGACTTCTAAGGTCCTAAGGCCAAATACAGGAACATCGAATCGATAGTCCTGCCTCGTTTTGACTGTTTTAACGAAGATCATTTGATCTGTCTTGAAGGATCCAGCTCTGCGTAACATGGCATCAGTTCCTTCAAAGGCTTCAACTGCAAGGACTGTCCCTTTTCTCGCGACGACTCCTTGTCCTATATCGAGACGAGCGACTTCACGGGCGATTTCGATGCCGTGTTCAAGGTAGCTCTGCTCGGCTACTTTGGTTGTCTTGGTCATGGGGCCATCGTTGGCCAATTGGTCATCGATAAACGATCTGGCATCCAGCTGATTGACACCAATATTCTCAATCTCAGATGCGATGGCACCAAAGATAGTTTCTGCGTTTTTACGTTTGAGCTTGAGGAGAATCGCTGCGGTCTTCAGATCGGGGTGAAGGCCACGGAATAATTTTTTGGGCGTAACCTGGCCAGCCATGAGTGCGTATCCTGCCTCAAAGGTTTTGAGAGCTTTGAGCATTTTGCCCAGTTGGCCTACTTTGATAACTTCACGGTCAGAGGAAGGAAAACTGTCGATTAATTCTGGTTTTGTTTCCTCTTCGAATCCTATCAGTTTAACTGAAAGCCCTGCTTTGCGGATTGATGCTACTGTGACTTCCGGATAAATACCTTTTCCC
>CAXMUM010000098.1:0-325 GCA_964196585.1 uncultured Opitutaceae bacterium | reverse complement strand
CGGCGATAGGCCGCTCTGGATTAAAATCATCTGGTAAAAAACGGGAGGTCATTTTTCGAAAATTGTCTGTGCTATATGGCCCGGTTAGCTTGAACCATAAACTGAAGCTTTGGTGTGCCAATCGAAATATTGACCGGCACGCCGAACCAAGATGTTTTTATAAGGTGCTCAGAGCTTGGGCGACGTCAGCCTCTATGTCTGCATAGTCTTCAATGCCAACAGAAAGGCGGACATAATCATCTGATACACCGCTAGCAGTTTGTTCATCCGGGGTTAGTTGTGAATGAGTTGTGCTGGCTGGATGGATGGCGAGTGATTTGGCGTC
>CAXMUM010000097.1:0-7764 GCA_964196585.1 uncultured Opitutaceae bacterium | reverse complement strand
CCATTTCGGCGCTCCATTGCCTTTTTTAGATTAAAAACAGATTTCCAATCACCAGACAATTTAGGATGGATTCTGATAGCTTCTTTATCAGAAATTTTATCAATACTGACACCCGCCTTTGCGGCAATTTGAACGAGGGTACCCACCGCATGGTGAGCATCTCTAAAAGCGACACCCTCTTGAACCAGAAAATCAGCCAAATCTGTTGCCAACAAAACAGGGTCAGACACGGCAGCGGCACAACGATCCCGGTTAACCATCAATCCGGCTAATGTCCCATTCATCACGGATAAACAGATACAGAGCTGATCATGGCTATCAAAAACAGGTTCCTTGTCTTCCTGCAGATCTCGATTATACGTTAGCGGCAGCCCTTTTATCATCGTATTGAGAGCCTGAAGATTACCCTGAAGCCGGCCCGATTTCCCTCGAATCAATTCCAGTGAATCAGGATTTTTCTTCTGTGGCATCAAGCTGGAGCCAGTGCAAAATGCATCGGGTAATTCAACAAACTTAAATTCTTGGCTACACCAAAGGATCATATCTTCAGCAATCCTTGAGAGATGAATCCCACAAAGAGAACAAGCAGAGGCAAATTCAACAAAAAGATCCCTGTCGGCTACCGCATCCATGCTATTCTGGGTAAGCCTCGGTTTTCCTTTCGCATCTACAAAACCGAGCTCTCGAGCAACGAATTCACGATCGATAGACAGTGTGCTTCCAGCAAGTGCTCCTGAGCCCAATGGACAAACATTGGCATTCTCAAGCACCACCTCAAAACGCCCTACATCCCGTGATAGCATTTCCATGTAAGCTAATAGATGATGCGCCATCGAGACTGGTTGTGCCCTCTGTAAATGGGTATAACCAGGTATGTAAACAGTTGAAAATTCCTCGGAAAGCTCAACTAAGGTCCTCAGTAGGATCTCCAGACGTTCGATTTGGCTAGCACAAGCGCTCTTAAAGAAAAGACGTACATCGGTCGCCACCTGGTCATTGCGACTTCTAGCAGTTTGAATTTTGGCTGCAGCGGGAACTTTTGCAGTCAGAGCCTGTTCTATGTTCATATGCACATCTTCAAAACGTGCTTGCCACTTAAACTTACCCAATTCTATCTGCCTCGAGATCCCATCCAATCCACTATGGATAGCATTACGTTCCTCTTCATTGATGAGTCCAACGTGGCAAAGCATTGAAGAATGAGCCTTGTTTACCTGTATATCAAACGAAGCCAGACGACGATCAATCGAGACCGATTCGCTAAATGCCAGCATCAGGTCGGCCGGTCCAGTGGAGAATCTTCCACCCCATGTTGCTTGAGAATGTGTTGCCATACCCCAACAGCGTCTAGGTCACGGTTTGATTTGGCAATTCGAAATATTGACTCTCTTCTACTCTCCCATAAGGACTAAAGCCTATTTTTATGCGAATACTATACACTTTCAGCGTTTTCCTACTCGTTTTTCATCTTTCTTGGGCGGAAACAAAGTCCGAAGAAGTTTCGACCGATCAAGAGCCTTATCGCTTTCAGACCATCGATATCAAGGACTCCAAGACGAAAATCCCAGCTACTCGCATTCGCCTAAATGTGGCACCGTTGAACCGGACAGATTATGGCTATTCATCCACCTATTCTGTCAAAGTCTTTCCCTTTTTCTTCTTCAGCGAACATGGTAGTATCGAAATCAACCTCGACAAAGACTGCATCCAACGAATCGATGCAGGCGAAACAGTCTCCTTTGACGGGAACGCGGTTAATCATCGAGGTTCCAAACGGAAGATAACAGGCGAAGCAGCACCAGGTGATTCAGAGTCGGGAGATCTCCAGATCATCATTAGAGCAAGTGGTTTCGACCTTACCTTCAACACCTCTTATCTTTTAACAGGTGATTCTCAGAGTTAAAAGTAAATCACAACGCCTCACGAAGAAGCCTTAAGGATAGCTCGATTAAGGCGTTCTCGCATTTTCAATAGCCACTCAGCATCTCGGGGGTATCTTTTCATTGTAATACGTTCTTTCAGACCTCGCTCAAGCAATGCGAGTGTTTTAGCTCTGCCTTGAAGTTTTTCCAGAAGCTGAAGTGCTCTTTGATCCTGCAAAGCCTCAAAAAAAACTTCACCTCGGAGTGAGTCGATTGGTCCATCTTCTCCAGGGTAAACCATAAAGGCATCCCCAGATGAAAATGCCCGTCCAGCATCTGTCTCTCTAAAAGGATCAATCTCACGAGTTGAAAACTGGGCATACCAAAAATTATAACCCCATTGAAGAAATCCTGCTAACTCATATCTATAAAGCTGCGTACCCAAAATACGGTTTCGAGCAGAAGGCATACAAAAGAAGCGATTAGCCACTTCATTCCATTGTCCTACACAATAGTAGGTCCACAAGTTCTTTATACCGCGCTTAACAAATGGCTCGATATGATTACTCGCCGGGATCGGGCGCGTAACCAGTCCCTTGTCATAAAAATCAGTATCAGATAAGGCATCGATGATAGGAAAACCCTTCACATGCTTTTTAAGAATAGATGCCGCTTGAGCAAATGAATCCAGATGCTCTTTACTAGGTTCATCCGAGACATGAAAATAGACCTTTCGGCGTAGCCCTTTTCGATCAATAAATTTGATCAAAGCAGGAAGAAATTGATCGAGAAAGTTTCGGTATTTCGCTCCACCAGCCCTATCTTTCCATCCGAATATCTTTTTTATATCACCATTTTCACTGGCCACAATTTTCGGACAATGCGCTGCTCCCCACTGAGTAAACAAATGAGAAATCTCAAAGTATCTAATGCCACAAGATTCCGCTAGTTTGGTCCACCGATACAGGCGGGAAAAGTTAAACCGATAACGATCTCCTTCTTTTTCGACATCAACCAATTGAACCGTTGGACGTTCTCCCCCAACCTTCGTATCCAAAGGAGGTGTAAAAACAGGTGTCAAAAGGAGATTGATGCCGTGCCTGGCTGCATTTTCAAAATACTTTTCAAGAAACTTCCAATGTGCACCACTCCAGACCTCTACTCCATAGCGTGTTGCAATACAGTCCGTGTGAAACCAGCTCGAATGAACCAGTTTTTGTGAAGGCAGCTTGACTGGAAAAATCTCTAGATCAAACGAAACCTCTCCAAGAGAATCACCATCAGCAACGAAACTGATCGAAATTGGGTGCCTGCCAACTATTCCATTTTTTGGCACGCGAACAGTCACCCAAACCCCTCTCCATTGTCCCGGACAAGCAGTCAAACCATCTTCTGGAATTTCATACAATGGATCAGGATATAGGCCAGGGGTTTTCCGTAAAACATGTTCATCAAATTCGGTGCTTGGAAGCTCAGAAGGAACCAACCCCACTTCCCTTAAATGGATAAAAGGATTTAGATCAGATAACACCTCGACCTTAATCCCCTTTAACAATTTCTTACTGCGATAAGCCACTTGGAAGGAATAAACCTCACCCCAAAGACAACTTGCTTGACGGTGCGTTTTATCAATGAGATCCGCATCCGCAAAAATCTTTGCCAATGAACTGAGAGGCCGCACCTCAAATCCAGGGTTTTTCTTCATACCCCTTTCTTTTGACCAAATATTTCTATTCTTCCAGACTAAAGGAAAAATCAACGGACTCGATCCCCGCTATAGAACAGGCATCCATCACTCTGACTAGTGTCTGATGCTGAGCAGAGTCATGCGGTGAAATTGTGACCAAAGGTTCAATTTTGTTCGTTTCATAAGTCGCATAGATGACTTCGGAGCCATCTGAAACTCCTCTGCACCCTGTTGAGGTTTTCGAATTCTCATTCCCCTATCCTCTCACCACCTCTAACAACTAATCTTTTGTTTTCAATAGAGAAATTGGCCCTCTAAAAGGGCATGCCGCACGAACACTGAATGGCCATAAACAAAGAGATCTGTCATCATGACCTGAAGGAAAACAAAAAATCACAAATACCTCCAAATCCATTGACTTCATTATCCGACTCCAGAGGATCCAGAAACGACCAAATAACTGGTTTAGTCGTCGGATCAAAAATCACGAAAAATGAACCCAATAACACGAAACATTGGCTCACAACGCCAATTGTTCATCGATGATCACGTAATAGCCTCCACGGGCAATCTGAAGCGCACCTTCCATCATATGGAGAAACACGGGGCACCTGTAATGGTTCCCGAACATCCTTGGGAAGGCGTTGGCACCGCACCCTGGCCGAGTGTATTTCTGTTTGGTGACGTAATCTGGGATGCTGAACAGAATCAATACAGAATGTGGTACACCACAGCCAAAAACGACATGGAGGGCGGACAACATGACGTTCTCTATGCGACGTCTGAAGACGGAATTACATGGCACAAGCCACTTGACCTGGATATTGTGAAATATCAGGACAACGGAAATAACAATATCTTGATCACCGATACATCCGCTCAGACCGTTTTATATAACCCTAATGAAAAGGATGCTGAAAAACGCTATAGATTACTGAGTTTTGATCGCAGCATTAATGCCTACGCATGGTTTTACTCCCCCGACGGCTTACATTGGTCAAAGCCGATCAAGATCCCAGCGCTGGAAGGTGAAGGTATGTTTGATAATCTTAATGCTGCCTATGATGACGAGAGAGAGACCTATGTCATCGCCGTCAAAAAATTTGACAATAAATACAAGCATCCAGTCGTTGGTGAACTGCCAGGACCCGGGTTCCGGCGCTGGTTCATGACCACTAGTCAAGATGGTATCGAATGCACGCCCCTCATTGAGATGCCTGATCTAATCGATCAAACAGACAAAAAATTGTACATTGAAGGCGAACGCTGCTCTGGGCTCAATACCTATGGAATATCAATGCACGCCTACCATGGAGTCTATCTCGGAATTCAGTGGTTCTTTCGAGTGGCTGATATTGAAGGCTTTTATTCATGCCATGGAGGCCCGATGGACGGACGACTTATTTTTTCTCGTGATACAGGAGAACAATGGCAGATACCCACCCGTGAATTTGTTCTACCGCGAGGAAAAAAAGGTCAGTGGGACTGGGGCATGATCCTCGGCCTCGCAAATCGACCAGTTCTGAGCCCCGATGGCAATGAATGGTGGTACTACTATGGTGGCTGGAATTTTGGCCATGGAACAAGCCGACGCAAAGCATGCATTGGACTAGCGAAGTTACGGGTGGACGGATTTGCGTCGATAGACAGCCCGGACACTGAAGGTGTTCTCGAGACCTCTCTACTCAAATTTTCCGGAAGTAAGTTGATGCTGAATATCGACGCAAGCGGTGAAGACACGGAGGGCACCAAAAACTACGCTCGTGTCGAACTATTGGATAGTGATGGCCACGTTCACCAAGGCTATGGACGGAACGACTGCGACCCTATCCATATCAACTGCGTAGATTATAAGGTCACCTGGAAAGGAAATGACGACGTCAGCCTATTAGCGGGGCAAGAGATACGCATGAAAATTTATCTGAAAAGCGCCGAACTTTACGCCTTTCAATTCAAGGACTAAAGAATACCTTGTTCATCCACTCTCAAGGAGGAGACAAAGCAACTTGCTAGGTATCCAACAACCCATGAAAAAGCAAACTAGAACCAATACGGCTTTGTCTGTGACCCTAGTGGCGTTTTTTCTGCTAAGCGGGTGTTCAATGATCACAACAAATAAGCTCAGTCAGATGAGTTGGGACTTTGATGGCGAAGTTTCAGAAAATCTTCCAGTTGGCTGGTCTCAACATAAATTGGGAGAAGGAACCACCAGTTGGGCAGTGCAAGAAAGTGATTCAGGCAAAGTATTTGCACAGCTTACATCCAAAAACCCGAGTATGCACTTCAATCTCGCTGTGCATGATAAATTGCATGTCAAAGATGTGACTCTCTCGGTTCGTCTTCGCAGGGTTTCCGGCAAACGAGATCAAGGTGGTGGATTGATATGGCGTTACCTGAATGAACGGAATTACTACGTTGTGCGTGCCAATCCACTGGAAGATAATGTGGTCTTATATAAAATGGAAGAAGGCATTCGAACAGACTTACCATTAGTAAATGCCGGACGTACCTATGGCACGAAAGTAGATAAGCTTGGCAGTAACTGGCATGCCTTGAAACTCCGTGCAATCGATGATGAATTTACCGTGTACCTTGACGAGAAGGAACTGTTTCGAGTTCGCGACAAAACCTTTACCGAAGAAGGTCGCGTCGGGCTCTGGACAAAAGCCGATGCGGTAACGCTGTTTGATGATTTTTTTATTCAGATAAACTAAATGCAAATCTATCCAAGCGGGGAGGATTGATTTCCAACAGAGTTCATTCTTTAATTAAAGGTATGGAGGCCCTATTCTTTAGCACTCAAACGAACTTGATTTTAAAGTAGTTTTCAAAGGAGCCTTGCGATCACTCTCCTAGACATCTACGTTTTAACGAAATACCTCAAAGTTTACTCAATGTCATTTCGCAATCTAAGTCCCCAAGAAATGTTCATCGCTCTAGCGAATGAACATCAGCCTCAATGTAAATTTTCGTCGGAACAGAATTTTCCGGAATGGAAGGCCAATACATTACCACAGGTAATAAAAACCCTTGGAGATTTTCCAGAGCGCATTCCCCTTAATCCGCAAATTCTCGCGGAATGGGAACACGAAGGCTTGAAGAAGCAAAAGTGGTTGATCGATGTTTCAAAACATATTTCTGCCACATTCACTATTAATTATCCTGCGGTCGTAGAGAAAGGTAAACAATACCCAGCACTGCTTTGCTGTCACGGACACGGCCAATTCGGTAAAGATGCAGTGATGGGAAATGGGGCAGATCCGGACTTACTCACGGAAATCAACAACTTTAACTACAATTACGGCCACCAAATGGCACAGAAAGGTTTCATCACCTTCGCCATCGACTGGATTGGGTTTGGTGAACGTAACGATACTCGCAAGCCCAACAACCATCGGCCCCTCGGGCAAGACTGGTGCAACGTGTATTACCTGCATGCAACCATGCTGGGAATGACCTCACTCAGTATTAACATAACTCACGGGAAAGCAGCGATTGATTTTGCCGAGACTCTACCCGGAGTTGATCCCAATAAAATAGGAGTCATGGGCCTAAGCGGTGGTGGAACCATGACTCTCTGGATGGCCCTGTGTGATGAACGGCTAAAAGCGGCTGAAATCATCTGTTATAGTGACCTATGGTCACACTTCGGAATTCGTGACCTCAACTACTGTGGCATGCAGGTAACGCCAGGACTCTTTAAACTAGTTGATCTTCCGGACTTGCAGGGACTGCTCGCACCCAAGCCGTTGCTCATCGATATCGGAGCCAATGACCAATGCTTCAAAGTTGATTCAGCTATGGAATGCTACCATCACCTTGAAAAAATTTATTTGGCCGCTGGTGCTCCAGAATTACTGGAACTTGACTTGCATCCCAACGGCCATGCATGGGGAGCCAATAAGTCTTTCGATTTTTTTGAGAAATACTTGAATTGAAAAGACCCTGACTCTTCTTGAAACCCACGAGAGTCCATAATGCACAATATAGAAATAACGAATTTTCAAAACGTATCTATAATTAAATCATGTTTTAATCATTACCTGAATTAGCCATCACACAGTAAGACGATGAACAAAAAACGTTACGCGATAGTTGGAATTAGTGGTCGATCAAAAGTATACACCACACGAATCCTGAACGAATACAATGACGTAGCTGAAATCGTCGCCCTACTAGACAGCAACAAGGCGCGCATCACTGATTTCAACGAGA
>CAXMUM010000096.1:0-2500 GCA_964196585.1 uncultured Opitutaceae bacterium | reverse complement strand
GTGAACTCAGGAGAGGGTGCCTAACGTTGGATCATGCAACCAATAGCCTTCGTTTGTTTAGTTGTAATTGGTCTGTTTTGATCTGCTTCCTCTATGGCTTGTAGAAGATAGTGTTTCGTCGCGCGAACTCGTTGACGGCCCAGCGTGACGGCCCAGTTGTCAATTTTACCCTGGTAGAGAATCGAACCGTCTTTATCGATAAGGTAGGCTTCCGGGGTTACATTCGCATCGAGTAAGTCGACGAGATGGTTCCCTTTGTCGATGAGTGAAGCAAACTTCACCTTATACTTTTTGGAAAACTCCTCGATGCTTTTTGGCGTATCCATACCCTCAGAGAAGATGCCTAGGACAGAGACTCTAGTCGGATCAAATTGTTCAGATATTTGATTCAGGGTCAGAGCGTAATTCCGACATAAAGGACATTCGGAAGACATGAATATGACGACTAAAAAATCTGACTTTTCCAGATAAGGGTTTAGTGCAGACTGAGAAATCTGCGGATCGCTTGTAGCCCAAGTCTGTGTGGTGGCCAACAAGGTTACAATGAGAGCTAACATTATTTCTTTTGGGCGCATAAGGCAGGGGGGTATCTATGAAATATCTTCCAACGATAAGATCGGGAATTTACTTTTTGGGTCAACTGCAATACGTGGTTTTAAAGAATGCATGAAGATAAGGGGTTCGGACGAAATTTGTTAAGAATCATTCTCTTAATATTGGTTTTTGACTGAGGGATTTTAGATGATGCGAACGAACGGAAAGAAATTTCAAAGAAAATGGGAAACCTGTTTAGAAATCGATGTTAAAAGGGTCGTTTTCCATGTGGTGCCTAAAGGATCAAATTCATTTTGAAATCGAGTCTCTCGCAACAGAGACTTTTTTTGAAAATAATTTTGTTACGTAAGTCTATGGACATCAAAGATTCTTCGAGAGTTTTCAGATGGAAAAGCCAATTGGATGTATCAAAACAATTGACGATTTTTTTTGAGACCCCATATCTAGTGGTTCCCCATTCCAACAGCCACTCTATCTAGTGGTTAGTAACTCGTTAATAAGTTTTTATCGTCTAATCTAACCAAGTCTGTTCGGTATCAATTCCCTTCTTCTTAAACCATAATCTATTTACCGTAAGACACTCTCAATATGCAGAAAATTTATCAAATTGGAGACAAAAAATTTGCGCTGGACCAGACAAAAGCTGAAGCAGCTTTTGCGGCAAAAAGAGTCATCCTTGGACGTGAATCAATGACCTTCAATTTGCTCCCGCTTAAGTATCAGTGGGCCTATGAGTTATACCGGACGATGAAGGCAAACCATTGGGAACCTGAGGATATTCCCATGGGAAAGGATATTGAGCAATGGAATGATGCCAATCTCTTAAGTGATGTGGAGAGATGGATCATTATGATGGGTGTAGGCTATTTTTCAGCAGCTGAGGGCATTGTTGGTGATAATATTCAACATGTGATTCGTGAGTTGGTAACGGCACCGGAGCTCAAACTTATTTTGGGCCGCCATGCTCATGAGGAAAATATCCACGCAGATTCTCTGCTTTATATGGTGAGCTCATTGGGGATCAATCCGCATGAATGCGAAGCGATGTTTGAGGATGTTGAGACTATCCGAAAGAAGAATGAATTTGTGACGAAGACATCTCATGCATTGAGGAGAGATCTCGATTTAACAAAATTGGAGAATAAGCAGCTCCTAGCCAAAAACATATTTGTTTTTGGGCAATGTATGGAGGGGACTCAGTTTTATGGTCTTTTTGGTATGATCTTGTCTCTTTACCGGCAGAACAAGCTTCCCGGTATTGGCCAAATGTTTCGTTACACTTTACGGGATGAGTCTAACCACATTGAGCTTTTGCGTTCTCTCTTGATGGATTTGGTAGATGAAAATCCCGAGATTTGGACTCCAGAGTTTAAGGAAGAACTTCGCGAGCAAATGAGAATTGCTGTGAATCTTGAAAAGGAATTCATCAGTGATTGTTTACCTGTTAATTCATTGGGCCTTCGGGTAGAAGATTTCCTTTTGTACATTGATTTTATTGCGGACCGTCGACTAGAGGGGGTAGGTCTGAAAGGGCTATCTGACGGGCCATCTAATCCATTGCCATGGCTGGCAGAAATGATGGACATCAAAAAGGAACAAAACTTCTTTGAAGGTCGCGTCACGGAGTATCAAAAATCGTCTGCATTGAGTGCTGTCGATGATGATGATCTCTAAAAAAACCAATTTTAATTTTACCACCCCAACCCCTATACCATCCTTTATTATGAATAATCCCCACTTGGAAGAGGACCTCGCCCTCAAACGTTTTGTTACGACACCCAAAGAACAAAAACCCAATTATAATTGGCGAGGTGTTGTCGAAGAGGATCCCTCAGACCAACCGGAGATAAAAGTTATTTGTCCTCAAGGAGATGAGAAGTTTGACCTCAAAGAGGTTGTTAATACGATCGGGAAGGCATTGACCAACGTTCTTCTTTCTCGTCAG
>CAXMUM010000095.1:0-7809 GCA_964196585.1 uncultured Opitutaceae bacterium | reverse complement strand
ACGAGCGAGTACCCCGAATTTGTTTTCAACGAGAATGGAGATGATATGTCGCATATCGAATAGCGTTCTGTTTAAATTAAATCAAACTGGTGGACGACGAGGGACTCGAACCCACGACCTCCTCGGTGTAAACGAGATGCTCTAACCAACTGAGCTAGGCGTCCAAAATGAAAGAAAAGATAAGACGCATTTCAGAAATCGATTCAAGTATTAATTCGTGAAACCTCGTTTTAGCCCCAAAAACAAGGGTTTTTCGGCCTTATCGGTCAAAAGCCCAATAATTGCGCTCGTGGAGAAGCTCCGCAATTTGCACAGCATTTAGGGCAGCCCCTTTCCAGAGTTGGTCACCCACTGTCCACAAAGACAATCCATTGTCCAAAGCACTATCAATGCGCAAACGACCAACACCACATAATTCCTTGCCTGAATAATCGGCCGGCATCGGATACTGATTTGCCGAAGGCTCATCGCATAATTCTGCTCCGGGGAAACCCAAAACTACTGCTCGAGCGCGTTCAACCGATACTGGCCGTTCAAATTCTGCCTGAATCGAAACGGAATGCGCCCGAAAAACTGGGACACGCACACAGGTACAGGAAACCTTCAAATCCGGAATACCGAGAATCTTCCGACTCTCATTTTGCATCTTCAGCTCTTCCGTTGTGTATCCAGAATCCAGAAACGCACCCGCATGAGGGATCAGATTAAAAGCAATTGGATGAGGATACATCTCCGTTTTAAAGTCCGTCTTGCCTGCCACATAATCCTCAGCTTGTGCCTGCAATTCGCGAATACCGCCCATTCCGCTGCCAGAAACTGCCTGATAAGTAGAAGCAAAAAAACGCTTGAGCTCAAATTCCGTATGCAAAGGACTAAGCCCCATCAATGCCACCGCCGTTGTGCAATTCGGGTTCGCAATAATTCCCTTATGCACAGCAGCAGCCTCCGGGTTGATCTCCGGAATAATGAGTGGAGTATTTTCATCCATCCGAAAAGCGGAGCTATTGTCTATCACAACACAACCTCTCTTAGCTGCCTCAGGGCCCAACTCACGGGAAACACCCGCGCTCGCACTAAAGATAGCAACATCTAATCCTTCAAAGACCTCCGGTTTGGCTTCTTCGACCACGTAGCTACCTCCGGCGACTTTCACAGTTTTTCCTGCGGAACGGCTGGACGCAAACAAACGGATCTCCGAAAACGGAAATCCACGACTGACTAAAAGCGAGATCAGTTCTTGACCAACCGCTCCAGTCGCACCGACGATGCCTACTTTATAGTTCATTTTATGAAGATTAAGGGCAGATCATCAATCAGATGAACCCTGACAAGTCAAAAGAATGATGATACAGAATATTTTCAAAAAACACCTTAAGCACATAACCTTCCCAAAATAATGGACCACCTAACGGGAAAGATAGATCTCTACATCATGCAAAGCTCTCATTTTCAGAAAGCATTGCACCGCCAGGTAGAGGCTCCTCTCAAAAAACTCCAGCAAAAGGCACAGCAAGAAGGATTCGATCTTCAAGTCATCAGCGGTTTTCGAAGCTATGACGCACAGCTTTCGATATGGAATCGCAAAGCGAACGGCAAACGCCCTCTTCTGGATAGCAAGAGCATACCTCTTGATATCTCAACCCTGAGGCCCGAAGAAATCGTCAACGCAATCTTGAGGTGGTCCGCCATTCCAGGTGCATCGCGCCATCATTGGGGAACTGACATCGATATCTACGATGGCAATGCCATCCCCGCAGAAGGGTACGACATCCAACTGATTTCAGCAGAGGTCGAGCCCAACGGAATCTTTGGTAAGTTACATTTATGGCTGGATCAACTCATCAACAATGGGGAATCAGAAAATTTCTTCCGACCCTATGATAAAGATCTAGGTGGCTTCGCACCCGAAAAATGGCATCTCAGCTTCGCCCCACTTTCAGAAAGATATTTGCGAGACTATTCCTTAGCTCTTTTTGAAAAAACTGTTGCCCAATCGGAAATCAGTTTAAAAGAAATTCTGCTACAGGATATCGAACATTATTATCAACAGTACGTCCTCAATATTGGCTCCTGACAAAATCAGGGAAGAGTCTTCAATAGAGTCCTCATAGCTTTTGTCATTGCTACGGCATAGTTGTCCATATCACGAACATGGAAGATATAGCGATTGGAGGATTCATCGCCCGGCGTCCATTTGGTCAACCCCAGATCATCACATTGAATATCAATGGGATCAAAAGTGAAAACGCTCTTACCTTCGGCCTCTTTCGCGTCGATGATTTCTCCATCCGAAGTAACCACCTTACCAGCCACATGAAAGAACCCAGCAGTGCACCACATATGCCGATCTTCTTCTCCAAATTTGGTCAAAATGGCTTCATCTTTTGCATCCGTCAGGTATTTCAACCAGCTCACGCTCTCCACTCTACCCAACATAAAAGCAAAAAATTTCTGCATCCGATCACTGATATGTTCCAAAATTTCCTTTTGCTGGAACTGATACCAGGTCCCGTATTTAAAAGTCTTTCCCCTCACTCGACTTCCCCAACAGGGCATCCAGTACAAAGGACAAGGAATATCATAGATAGCAGTATAGGCGGAGGGATTAACCATCACATTATGTTCACGATCTCTGTCATGATCCGGCAAATGAGTTCCCGTCCCTGCATTGAGATAGATACCCGCACATTTTTCCTGAAATAATTCGGGCGCGCGATTTCCAGCTATCGCCACATCTCGAGCAGACCCCACGATATTGATAAATACCTTATCCGGAGATTCCGCCAGTGTATCCAAGAGCATTCGCACTCCATTTTCATCAGATTCCTTAAGATCGGGCTGTTTATCTTGTCGCGAAACAGTTGAGATAGAAGACCCTACCGTAAAGGGCACATTCAAACCTGTTATATAGTTCATTTGGGCAATGCCCATCGCATCCGGCTGTCCGTCATGCTCAGGTAGTGGAGAATCAACTAAAACACTCTCCAGTTTGACATCACCGGCAAATGCAAGCGCATACATGCAAGCTAAGTCCCAATGGTCATCAGGATCCTCGTGAGGATGAAATAAGTCGGTTTGATGAATGATCCGAGCCGTCATTTTGATAAGGGTATTTTTACGAATGAAAACTTCCCTTTTCAATTTCCTAGCTTCGTTTTAAAAGCAAGCGCAAACTGTTCAGACAAACGACAACAGTACTGCCTTCATGGGCGAACACACCTAGAGAGAGCGGAACCTGCACAAATGCAGCCGCTAACGCCATAAAAACGACCGTTCCCAACGAGATAAAAAGGTTCTGCTTGATAATACGTCGAGAACGTTGGCTGAGACTAAACGCCTTGAGGAAATTATCTATCTTATCGTTAACCAAAACAATCTCACTCTGCTCCAAAGCAGCATCACTTCCTCGGGCTCCCATTGCGACAGAAACATAAGCAGCGGCCAAACTGGGAGCATCATTCACTCCATCGCCGACCATCGCGACCTTCGTTTCATTTTGCCCCAATTCACGAATCGCCTCGACTTTTTGTTCCGGCGACAAACCCGCACGAACTTCATCCAAACCCAATTCTCGCCCAACAGCCTCCGCCGTATGGCTACGATCACCTGTTAACATAACAACTCGAATACCCATCTCCTTTAGGCGAACAAGAACACCCTTTGACTCCTGCCTAACTTCATCTCGAAGCAAAATGCGGCCAATCAAATCATCATAGAGAACCCAAACCTCCGACATTTCGGCGCCCGTTTGCGGAACTGTTTTGATCCAGTCCTTCAGTGGTCCCTCCTCCATCAATTCGCGCCGACCCAGCAAGGTAGATGCGTCGCGATATCTTCCACGTAAACCTTTCCCCGTTAACGACTGAAAATCTTCTACTTCTGCTGTCTGAATTCCCTTCTTTCGTCCATATTGTGTAATAGCGCCGGCAATAGGATGTTGAGAATGTTTTTCCAACGCGCAGGCGATTTCCAAAACTTCCTGTTCTTTTCCAGCAGGAAAACTCTCCACATCCGCAACAACCAACTGTCCCGTCGTCAAGGTACCCGTCTTATCCAGAGCCACAACAGATACCTCAGCCAATTTTTCAATAGCGGCTCCTCCACGGAATAGAATACCGTTACGCGCTCCCCAGGCAATGGCTGCCAAAATGGCTGATGGAATAGACAGAACCAGTGCGCAGGGGCTCATCACTACCAGCAACGTCATCGTTCGATAAAAGGCCGAATAACCCTCTCCATCCACCGTAAAAGGAGCAATGTCCAACCACAGCCACCAGACAAAGAACATACTGAAGCAAAGCCCCAGCACAAAGTAAGTGTACCCGACACCAAATTTATCGGTAAACCTCTGGCTCGGAGCCTTCAATTTCTGGGCGTTTCGGATGAGCAAAATAATCTTTTGCAGGGTGCTCTGCGATGCATGTCTGAGAACCTTTAGTTCCACAGCACCCCACAAATTGATCGTGCCACTGGAAACTTCCTCTCCCACATCTTTTTCGACTGGAGTAGATTCACCTGAGAGATTGGATTCATCTGCCGCTGAACGGCCTTTAAGCACAACTCCATCAACTGGAAACATCTCACCCGGTCTCACCAAAAGTCGCTCACCTGGAGAAACCATCTCTATAGCAATCTGCTCATGCGTACCATCAGATTGGATACGAGTTGCGTGTTTTGGGGCTGTCTTTAGCAAACCCGTAATTTCTCGATGAGTACGATGAAGCGCAAAAGCCTCCAAAGCGCTGGAAGTTGAAAACAAAAACAGCAGCAATGCACCCTCTCCATAAGCACCAACTAGGCTAGCACCTATTGCAACTGCCAGCATCAAAAAGTGGATGTCAATCACACCAACTCTCAATTTCTTTATCGAATCGACTGCTGCATCCCAACCACCAGCCATCATCGCAACCATGTACAGGAAAAATGGAATCCAACCCGACAATTCCAGAAGACGACCCAACGAAAATGCACTAATCAAGGCCGCTCCACATACTCCGGCTGATAAAGCCAAAATTTTCCACTCCCGCTCACTATCCTCCGCCAGATCATCACCCTCCGGCCAATCAAACTCTCTCCAACGCCATAAGATCGGCGCTGTTTCACAAGTTCCTCTCCGAAAAACAAATCCTTCTTTCTCTCGGATGATCGAAAAACCCTCTGGCAATTCGCCCATCAATGAAGCAACTTTTTTCTCCCCTTTCGGGACTTCTAGCTGATGAAGCTCTATAACTGCACTCAACTTTTCGCCTAAGGGTTCCAAATCAACCTCTTTGCCAAAGGTAGCAATGCCCAATCGACCGTGAACAGGATCCAGACGGACTGCTTCAATCTCAGCCTCATGATTCAAGAAGGCTGCCAAACTATTAGCCCAATTATTTTCGGGCGACGATATCTTGTTCTCGGATGTCATTTGCCTATTACCAAAAGCCCTTTATGACACGAACCCCCAGGTAGACCAATAAAGAAAATCAGAATGAGTTTGCTGAATTTCGCTTGGAAGATACTCCCTTCCAGTGCAAGAGATACTATTTCATTTTATACAATAGACTGTGATCGGCCTAAACGAAAACTTCAGCGACATCCCCTCCGTCGCCGACCTGATTTCTCTAACTTCCCGTATTTTCGCAAAAGATGGCTGGATGACATCTGTGCTTGGTCTGGAACACCGGCCTGAACAGGAACAAATGGCCCTAGCAACAGCCCAAGCCTTCAGCCAAAACACCCCTCTTCTCTTCGAGGCTGGAACGGGCGTCGGCAAGAGTCTCGCCTACCTCCTCCCAGCAATAATCAAGTCAATTGAAGAAAAACGTCCCTGCATCGTTTCGACTCATACAATTTCCCTGCAGGAACAGGTCCAACAAAAAGACCTACAGCTCTGCCGCCATTTATTCTCCAAGGTCCCCGAACTCGAACCCTATGCAGGATTCAAATCGACCGTCTTGGTGGGAAAGGGTAATTACCTATGCCCCGGCCGCTTGGCTCAGGCCATCGCGAATAAAACGGATCTTTTCCCTTCCGCCCAACAAAGTGATCTCCAGCGTGTCCTCGATTGGTCTTATAAGACAAATACAGGACTCTTGCAGGAACTAAACCCCCCTCCCTCCGGAGAAGTGTGGGATTGGGTTAATGCAGATGGTTCCGGTTGTAGTCGTAAGCATTGCAGCCCAAATGACTGCCATTACCAGAAGGCTCGTGCTCAGATGCGGGCCTCCCAAGTTATTGTGGTCAACCACAGCCTACTTTTTGCTCTCATCAATGCAGGAGGATTTAATTCAGGATCTCACGGGATTCTCCTACCCAACGATTTTGCTGTCATCGACGAAGCCCACACTATGCCTGAAGTCGCCACACAGCACTTTGGCCTCCGCATCAGTTCATACGGGCTCGATCGACAGCTGAAAATGATTTTCAACCCGAAGAGAAAAACCGGACTGCTCAAACGCCTGGGAAATGAATACGACAGACTCCGAATCAAGGATGCGATCGAAGCATCCGAGCAATTCTTTGGATTCATTCGCGAACGCATGCTTCAGAAACAAGCTGTCGTTCGGTTGAGGGAAGAAGGTTGGACAGAGCCTACTCTCAATGCCCCACTCAAAGCAGTTGTCGATTCTCTCGAAAAGATCGCCAACCAACTCGATGATGGTCGTCTCCGTGATGATGTTCAGGAACACAAAGGCAAAGTAAACGCTTATTACAACGATATCCGCCGCTTCATCAACTTAGCTGAAGAAGAACATGTTCATTGGCTGGAGAGAGGCGGTCGGAAGGGTCAAATAGTCAACTTGCGGACTGCACCTATAGACGTCGCGCCAGATCTACGTGAAACCATTTTCCGCCGCAAAACTTCCGCTATTTTGACCAGCGCCACTTTGGCTGTGGGTTCACAGATAGAACCCTTTCAGCATAAGGTCGGAGCCGAAGAGCAAGAGGCTCATATCGTAAACTCTCCTTTCGATTTCAATCGAAACATGCGAGTCTATATCGCTTCCGACATCCCTCAACCCTCACCACGTGATACCAGGCTGGCCATTGACACCCTCATTAACTATATCCGCTTCTGTAGCCTGGAAGTGAGTGGCGGTTCTCTCGTGCTCTTCACCAGCTACTCGGATATGAACAAGGTCGCTAATAAATTGGAGTCCGTTTTTTTGAAAGAAAACAGACCCTTCTTTGTTCAGGGTCGTGACTTTAATCGAACTGAGATGACTGAACGATTCAGAGAATCGAAAAATGGCATCCTTTTTGGCACTGACAGTTTTTGGACAGGCGTCGATGTCCCGGGCCCTGCTCTTTCACAAGTTATACTTACCCGACTACCTTTCGATGTGCCGACCCATCCCATCACCGAAGCAAAAAGTGAATGGATCCGAAATAACGGAGGTAACCCCTTTGCAGATCTCAACCTTCCCGAAGCTATCATCAAATTCCGGCAAGGTATCGGTCGACTCATTCGAAACAAAGAAGATAGAGGAATCATTACGATTCTTGATTCAAGAATCCTCTTCAAATCTTATGGGAGGCAATTTCTGGAGAGCCTGCCGAAAAACCACTTTGAACAACTCACCCTTAAAGAACGGCATGTTTTCGCTGTTGCGGATGGTATTGGTGGAATGCCTCACGGTGAAATAGCGAGCCAGGCAGCGATGGATTCTCTCAGAACACTCCTTGATAAAAACGGTTCCGATGACCTCTCTTTCAATAGGGAAATCATCACCCAACTCAATCAGAGTGTTAATGAGGCCGGCATGGAAAAGATTAAAAATGGTAACATAGGAACAACCTTTTCCATGCTCACCCTCATTGGAA
>CAXMUM010000094.1:5815-7858 GCA_964196585.1 uncultured Opitutaceae bacterium | reverse complement strand
ATGATAATACAAAGCTAAAGCTTCTATATAAACACGATTATAGAGAACCACAGGGCCGCTATGCTCTGTCCACCACCCATCTTCTGATTGAAAACCAACGATCAACTGAAAGTATTCATCGGCCTGCTTCTGCCATTCAGGACGGTTAAAAATCTGTCCAGCTAAGTACAACCCGACAGCATGATGAGAAGGAATGTTATGCAACCAGGGAACAACCTCTCCTTCCTTAAGCTCTGGCTGGCCCGGCAAGGTCCCTGGATAAATATTACTCTGTGAACTGAGCTCTATCGCTGAAATACCGCCATAGCCCAAAAGCAACCCTTCTTCCCAAATGACTTTATCTTCTGCGGAAAGATCTTCTCCAATCAGATCAAAGGTAACAATCCATTTTAAATAAGTCCATGGCATGTAAATCATGCCCCACTCCGAACCATCCTTCTTATTAAAGAGATACATCCCCTTCTTATCTTGCTGATTACGAAGATGTCTTCCACCAGCCGCTATTGTTTCCAATAATTCTGGACTCTTAAAATGCTCACTTCCTTCGCAGGTATAAAGCAACGCCAAGGTGAGCATCACATCTTGGTCTCGAACAATCCAGGGATCTGTCCCGAATTGCCCGTTTGGACGAGACAATGATAAGATCGAATCTACTTTAGATTCGAGAATTTCGATAAGATTTTGACGAAATTGAGTCCGTCCACCAGTAGTCGAATGAGATGACATAAAAGCAAATTTCCGAGGAACCTGATCGAATCACTGTACTCGGTCAAACTCCAACCGCTCCAATTGATGAAATTTACTGGTTGCGTAACTGCTATCTGCTATATCCTCCCTCATAGAACCATTTTTCATTTTGCCTATCTTCTTATTATTTGACCCAAAAAAGTAGGCACCGTAGAAGCTATTTCTGATTTGAATCTCACATGAACCCTTCACTTGCCAACTTGCCCCATCATATAGCCATCATTATGGATGGGAATGGTCGTTGGGCGAAAAAGAAAGGGAAACCGAGAATATCAGGGCATCGCCAGGGCGGAGAAACCATCAGAGAAGTCCTCTCCGCCTGCCAAAAGTTGAACATCCGTTATCTCACTCTTTATGCCTTTTCAGTGGAAAACTGGAATCGTCCACAAAGTGAGATTTCGGGATTAATGGACCTTTTCCATCACTTTTTACGCAAAGAAACCAAGAATCTGATCAAAAAAGAAGTGAGATTACGGGTTATCGGCCGCACCGACGAACTTCCCGAAAAAGTCCGTAAAGAAGTGAACAAAGCCCTTGAGGCCACCGCTGGATTTGACAAGTGGAACTTAACCTTGGCCGTCAATTACGGTTCTCGCACCGAGATGGTCGATGCCTTCAAAGCATACACAAAAGCAGTTCATGAGGGAAAAGAGAATCCGGAAGAATGCTCGTGGGTGAGACTCAACAACTATCTCTATACTTCTGATCTTCCCGACCCCGACTTTATCATCCGAACATCCGGTGAAACTCGCTTGAGTAACTTCCTCATGCTGCAAAGCGCCTACGCAGAAATGTATTTCTCAAAAGTCTACTGGCCAGACTTCGATCAGGCCGCTTTACTCGAAGCCTTAGAAAATTACAAAGACCGCGAAAGGCGTTACGGACTCACAGGGGAACAAATCAACGAACTTCCCACAATCGAACACTCCGTAATCTAATGGGAAAAAGATTCTTAAGCACGATCGCGATTTGGCTATTAGTCATCTGCCTACTTTATTACATAGGACCTGAAGCAGGCATTTGGATCATCGCTATTTGGGCATTGGCTACTCAATATGAGCTCTATCAGCTGCTCGAAAAAATCGGACTAAAACCATTCCGCCGATTGGGGATCCTAATCGGAGGCATCATCAGCTTTGCTCCTTACTACACACATAAATACTCACAGACAGAGCAACAAATTGACCTCGAGTTAGGCATCCTCGCCGTCGCGGTTGTCCTCGTTTGCCTGCGGGTACTGAAAGAACGAGAAGGATCTGCCCGGTTAAATGCTCTCAGTTCAACTCTTTTTGGGAT
>CAXMUM010000094.1:0-5805 GCA_964196585.1 uncultured Opitutaceae bacterium | reverse complement strand
CAGAAAAAAACGGGTCACTATTCCATCGTGGTCACTAAAAAAACTATAAACAACTGTAAGTCTCTATGCAAGCCATCCTGGTGTCTTCATCGTCGCGACCGCACCTCAAGGTCATTTTCTCGTCCGCATTTTTGAGCTTTCCAGCAATCCTTCCCAAGGCTTACTTCTCACCGTTTGGGTAATCGCCATAGCCAAATTTAGTGATGTCGGTGCTATGTTAACTGGTCTTGCCATAGGCAAACACCCTCTCTCGCCAACTGTAAGCCCCAATAAAACATGGGAAGGAGCCATAGGAGGTGTCGCTTTTTCTATTCTAGTCGGCGTTTTATTTGCATGGTTTTTCAAAGATAAGTTCCCGGAGGAAATCACACTGTCTCTAGCAGCCCTGATCGCCTTTCCGATAGCGATTGTCGCCATCATTTCAGATCTCATCGAATCAATCATCAAACGCAGCGCCGATGTTAAAGACTCAGGAAGAGCCATTCCTGGTATCGGCGGTGCCTTTGATCTATCAGACAGTATCATACTGAGTGCCCCTGTTGGCTACTTGATCCTGAGCTTCGTTATCTGAGAAACTTTATGTCAGAGCGAAAAAAAATCGTTCTTCTGGGGGCCACCGGCTCAATAGGAGAGAACACCCTCAAGGTAATTCGTGGACATTCGGATAAGCTCGAGTTGATCGGCATCGCGGCGAACTCCAACATCAAAAATCTCGCCAAAATTGCCCAGGAATTTAATGTCCCGCACGTTGCCTGTTATGATCACCAGGCAGGTAAAGAGGCACAGAACAATGGCGATTTCGCCCCCAACACAGTATTCCACAATGGATTGGAAGGATTGACGGAAATCGCCTGCCTACAGGAGGCCGACCTTGTCGTCGCTGCCGTCGTAGGAACAACCGCGTTGAAGCCTGTGCTCTCAGCCATTGAAGCTGGAAACAACATCGCTTTGGCCAACAAGGAAATCCTCGTTTTGGCAGGGAAGTTCGTTATGGCCGCTGCTCGAAAACATAACGTCAACATCCTTCCTCTGGACAGCGAACATAACGCAATCTTCCAATGCCTCAACGGTGCTCCAAAGAAAGAGATCAAAAAACTCATCCTCACAGCATCCGGTGGAAGCTTTCGTGAACGCGCCCTTGAGACACTTTCACAGGTAACCCCGGAGGAAGCTCTCTCTCATCCAAATTGGAACATGGGCAAGAAGATCACTGTGGATTGCTCAACTATGGCCAATAAAGGGCTCGAAGTCATCGAAGCGCACTGGCTCTTCGACGTGCAACCAGAACAAATCGATGTAGTCATTCACCCTCAAAGTACCGTTCACTCCATGGTAGAATTTATCGATGGATCCATTATTGGACAACTCTCCCCGCCTTCGATGACTTTCGCCATTCAACATATTTTACTTTATCCTGAAAGGTATCCAGGAGTCGAACCAACTCTCGACTTTTCTCAACAGCTTTCCCTTGAATTCTATCAACCTGACCTAAAACGCTTTCCCTGTTTCGCCATGGCTCGTAAAGCACTCAAAGCAGGAGGCACAGCTCCAGCCGTCTACAATGCCGCCAATGAAATCGCTGTGAGTGCTTTTCTCGCTCATAAGATCGGCTTTCTCGAAATCGCGGCTACCATTGATAAAACGCTTGAAAACTTTACTATTATTGAACCTTCGTCTCTGGATGAAGTCTTGCAGGTAGACCTTGAAGCCAGAAAAATGGCTTCGTCCTTCATTTAATCTCACTTTATACTATGAATTTACCTTCACTGGAATCGATTTCGTCGAACATCTGGGCAATTTTTCTCATCATTGTCTTTTTTGGAGGCTCCATTTTTGTCCATGAGCTGGGACATTTTCTGGCGGCACGCCGCAGAGGACTGAAAATTGACCGTTTCTCCATCGGATTTGGCCCTAAGCTATTCACATGGACTAAGGACGGTGTTGAATACTGCATTTCTCTTCTTCCGCTGGGAGGTTATGTCGCCCTTCCTCAATTGGGAGAGATGAGAGGCATCGAAGGTGAATCTGAGCACGAAGTAGAAGCCCTCCCGCCCATCAGCTACTCATCCAAAGTCATCGTTTCGGTGATGGGAGTCATCTTCAACGTGATCTTTGCTTTTTGCCTATCGTTGATCCTCTGGCAGGTAGGACTCCCGAGAGAGGACATAAAGGAGGGCACCCAGATTGGATATATTTTAAAAGAAATCAAATTACCAAACGGTGAAACCGTGACCGGACCCGCCCACTACGCCGGGCTGCAAGTCGGTGACATTATACGAAAGATTGACGGAAGAACTGTGCATGACCGAATGAGTGCAGTAGAATCCATCATCCTGAGCTCGGGCCGAGACGAATATAGCCAGCCAAAAATACAGATCTCCATCGAACGTGATGCAGAAACCAAAGACATTACTCTTTACCCACGCCTTGCCGGTGATGACAAACTTCGCCGTATTGGCATTGGCTGGGCAGAGCCTCTCATCATTGGTCGAATCCTCAACAATTCACCCGCAGCAAAAGCCGGCTTACGAAAGAATGATGAACTCCTTTCATTTAATGGGATTCCAGTCTATTCCGTATTCCAATTAAACGAAATCAAGGAAGAGACACAAGGGGCTCCTATTGTCTGTGCATTCATGAGAGAGGGCAAAACACTCGAAACAGTCGTTACTCCCCAAAAAGTTCAAATTACAGAAGAAGGAACATCCCGTTACTCGATTGGTATAGAATTCGCCTATCCAATAAAAACCATTTACCTCAATCCGGTTAATCAAATAAAAGCTATTTTCTCCACTATTATCCGGACTTTTTCGGCCCTCATCAACCCAAAGTCTGATGTTGGAATTCAGCATATGAGCGGACCTCCAGGAATTGCCAAGGCTCTCTTTGATACTATCAAATCAGACATAAGGATCGCCATCTGGTTTACAATTTACATCAACATTAGTTTGGCATTCTTCAACATCCTACCCATCCCTGTGCTCGACGGAGGACACATCGTCTTTGCTACCATTGCTAAGATAAGAGGTCGTTCACTGCCTGCACAGTTCGTAGCTGCCTCTCAAGGTGTTTTCATGATAGCCCTCTTTTCTCTCATTATTTTTGTCAGCTATAAGGACATCTCAGGATGGTTCCGACCGGAAAAGCCTGTCGAAACTGCCATAGATCCTGTCTTTATCGACGAAGAATCCTCTAAAAACTAGACTCTGACACATTCTAATTAATTTCATCTAGGAATTCAATAATGGCATCTTACTGCGCCTCTCGATTCAAAACGATCAGACGAACGACAAGAGAGGTAATTGTCGGTGATATTGGTGTGGGCGCGGAAAACCCTATTCGTATTCAGTCAATGACGACGACGGATACACAAGACGTTGATGCAACCGTCGAACAAGCTGCAGCTTTAGACGAAGCCGGCTGCGAAATTATTCGTATTACCGCTCCAAATGTTGCTGCCGCAAAATGCTTGAGAGACATTCGGCGGAAACTACAAAAACGGCGCATCTATGCTCCTCTCGTTGCCGACATACATTTTCTTCCCTCCGCGGCCCTCGAAGCGGCCGAGCACGTAGAAAAAATACGCATCAATCCCGGGAACTACTCAGATAAAAAGAAATTTGCCGTTCAGGAATATTCCGACAACGAATATGAAAGAGAGATCCAACGTCTATACGAAGATTTTTCTCCCCTGGTAAAACGATGCCGACAATTAGGCCGTTCCATGCGCATCGGCACCAACCATGGTTCTCTTTCTGATAGGATCATGAACCGATACGGTGATACCCCTCTCGGCATGGTGGAATCTGCTCTGGAATTCCTCCGCATAGCGGAATCGAACGATTACCAACAGATCATTCTCTCAATGAAGGCCAGTAACCCCAAGGTTATGATAGAGGCCTATCGCTTACTAGTGGAGCGAATGGATCAAGAAGATATGAATTATCCGCTTCATCTCGGTGTTACTGAAGCTGGTGACGGAGAGGATGGACGCATAAAAAGCGCCATTGGGATTGGCAGCCTGCTTCTCGATGGCCTTGGGGACACAATTCGAGTATCTTTAACTGAAGACCCTGTTTACGAAATCCCCGTGGCCCAGGCCTTGGCTAAGAAAACGATGAAACTATGGCAGGAGGCGCCATTTTCACCACCAGGGAATAAACATGATTCCATCGACCCCTATCATTTCACCAAACGCGAAACTGATACACTTACCCTTTCCCAGGAATGCCCGGTTGGCATAGACCATCCCCCTCGTGTCATCCTAAACGCTGATAGCGAATTCTCCTCCAACGGAAATCTTTCGACTAAATTAGCCTCCTTAAAAAACAAGCTGACAGATACACCAGTCGAAGGTATTTTCCTGACAATTGCGGGTCAAAAAGAGTTAGAAGTCTTACACAAAGACAGTGACCTTCTTAAGGAAAATGGCTACTTTTTCATCCTATCCATCCCTTCAACATCGGATGTTTCATTTGATTCTATAAAGACAGGCCCTTCCACCGTCATCCACCGCAAATTTCCGGAAGGGCAGCAAGAAGCCCTTCAAAGCTTCGCTCAACAATGCCAGGCACAGGGATTTTTCGCTGCCATTGATATTCACCCTGATAAAATCAATAACTATCAGGACACCCTGACCTCCTCGGACCCAGGAAAACTCATCTTTACTTTCGAAAACGACGAACCTCTAAATTCACCATTTCATACCCTCGGCCTTTATAGAAAATTAGCTGAAGAATTAAATAATCTAAAGATAGCATCCCCTATTTGGATACGAAATACCGCAAAGAACGCTATTGAACACTCAGAGACATTTCTTGACCAGCTACTGGAAGCAAGTGTTCTTTCAGGAGCTCTCCTCTGTGACGGGTTAGGTGATTTCGTAAGTTTTGAAACTGAAGACGATATCCATCGATCAATCAAAGTTTCCTACAATCTTCTTCAGGGTGCAGGCGCCCGCATTTCCAAAACCGAGTTCGTTGCTTGCCCAAGCTGTGGCCGAACCCTCTTTGATCTTCAGACGACAACTCAGAGAATTCGTGAAAAGACTGGACATCTCAAAGGCGTAAAAATCGCTATCATGGGCTGCATTGTAAATGGCCCTGGTGAAATGGCAGATGCCGATTTCGGGTATGTCGGTGGAGCTCCGGGGAAAATTAATCTATACGTTGGTAAAGATTGCATCAAATACAACATACCGGCTGATGAAGCGGATCAATGCCTGATCGACCTCATCAAAGCACATGGAAGATGGGTAGATCCCACACCAGAGCAAGCAATGGCCTCTTCTTAAGAACTATCTGAGAGGACTTTCTCTAAACAATCCAGTGCATCATGAAAAAAACATTCGTTAAAATAACACTGTTTATCGCCTTTATTGGGATCCTTTCTTTTATTTTGTTTATCATTAGCCAAACCGCTCAGGTAACCACCCTGGCCACACAGATAAATCCCATTTTCGGTCAAATCGTTTTATGGGCATTGATCCTTACCTATATCGCATTTGCACTCGTTCCTCTCATCATCTACCTTCGACTACCCCCTCCACTCAATCCCCCTAAAAGTGAGGATTCACCGGAATTTGAAAAACATCTAAAAGCCCTTCGGCGCCAACTATCCGTCAACCCACATCTCGAAAATCCAGATCTATCCAGTCGCCAAAGGATTGAAGAAGCTCTCGAACTCCTGAATGAGAAAGCAACTCATCTCATCAAGGAAACAGCCTCAACCGTTTTTCTGACAACAGCTGTCTCCCAAAATGGCCGCCTCGATGCCTTTCTCGTTCTGGCAGCCGAAACCAAATTA
>CAXMUM010000093.1:7627-7888 GCA_964196585.1 uncultured Opitutaceae bacterium | reverse complement strand
TGCTCCTAAGGCAAGGTATGCCGCCATTAACCGTGGAATTTTGGGGCACTCCGACGAAGTTGATGGTGCAGCACATTCATAATCAGGATGAGGCAATGTCCTTAATTTTTCTTCTACCAAATTCTTTTTACTCAATTCGTAAAACAGGCTCGATCCTGCCATTGGCTCCTGGGAGGTCAACGAACTGCACCCAATCAAATAGCGAACATTGCGAGTTTTTGCGTAAACTGCTATCGCCTTCCATAAAAGTCCTATCACAGA
>CAXMUM010000093.1:0-7617 GCA_964196585.1 uncultured Opitutaceae bacterium | reverse complement strand
TGCCCAATTCCAAAAGCTCTGTCCGGATCGGCTCATAAACTGAAAAATCAAATTCTCCGGCACTGTAGTAGCCAATATTCTCATCTGCGGAGATTCCTGTTTGCATACGATAAGTCCCAACCACTTCTCCAGTTGCGATATACTCAACGAGTAAATGATCACAGACAGGATCAAACTCATCCACATCCAACTCACACTCTGCAGATTCAATCAAGCCCTCCTGAAGTTCCAGATTGAAGATTCGATAACGCAATTCCTGAGCCAAGCGCACTGCCTCTTCACTATCTGCTAATCGCACCCTATAATCTTCCGTTGCCGGAAATATGTCAGAAGTTATCTGACCTTGAGAAAGAAGACTCATTTTTGGCAGTGTATTCTTATTCAAGCTGATAAGAAAACTCTAATACCGCAACAGCAGAATCATTAGTCTTCGGTAAAGATCATTCCAAATTCTTTTTTGGAGCAAACACCAGTTTAACCAATGCAACTATACCCATTGGCTTCATCTTCAAAAGCTTTCGATTCTCATCGGCGATCTCGAAAGCTAAACGCCATTGAGCACATAATGTTTTATAGGCATACAAAATGGAATTTTTCGGGTCATAGATATGCGTCGCTTCAGATGTCACTCCATTCAATTCAACGATCTTGAAACCCTTTCCTTCTTTAAATGCTTCCAGCGAAGGGACTCGGATATCAAAACGCCCAAGAAAGAACCCATTGTAAGACTTCGCGATACGATCTATCTGAGCTTCCAGTTGATCCGTCTTTACCCATGAACCATCCAGAAAAAGTGATCCTCTACTATGTGTTCCGACCTCTACCAACTGATAGATCTCCCCTTCATCAAAGATATCATCTAGACGTGCATAATGTTTTTTTAAATGAAACCGCGCCATGCACACTGCTCTCGGATCATCTAAAATTAATTGCTCCAAAGTTTTTTGACCATCACCCGTCAGGTAAAGCATCCGTTTTTCCGTAATCGAAAAGATAAACCCATCTTTCTCCGAGGGACGCCGGCAATAAAAAATACCGAATTCATCTCCGGCAACATATTCCTGAAGGATAATGTCTCCCCTCATCGACTCAATATACGAACGTGCCTCCTCTTCATTTTGAACAATCTGAACGTCTATCCCTTTGTATCCAATATCAGGCTTCAAAACAACTGGATAGTTCAAACATTGCTCCCTCATGAAGTCCTTCAAATCGTCAAAAGAAGCTCTCCCTTCAACCCCTCCACGAACCAATCTCCAAGGAGCCACAAAATCATTAGAATCCTCCAGCCCTTTCAGAATAGCTGATTTTGACTCACCCTGGAAACCTCCATCAGGGATAGCCGGATTTGCCAATGTAAGTAAACTGACACTTCGATAACGAATTCCCAACCACCCCACAATGTAGACAACTATCGGAGGATAAAGAAACCAAGTCGGCCAAAATTCCCACGAAGTCATTCGACGAAACCGGGATAAAAGTAACCTCCTGCCACGATGGGTGAACAAAGGAAAGATGACTCTGACCAAAAACAAAAGTGAAACTGCAATGACGATCAAAGACACAATCGCATACTCTTCATAGTTACCCCATAAGTCCCCCACCACTTCACCCCATAAAACAGCAATTCCCACCAATAAAGGCGTCCACAAAATTGCGGCCAATAAAAAATAAAGCACGAATTTTTTAAGTGAAGCACCTAAAACACCCACGGCCACGTACGTGGCCAACCGAGTTCCCGGAGTGAAACGACTTATGACAGCTACCAAAGCCCCTCTTCTCTTTATCCAGGCCTCTCCCCGTCTTAATTTCTCCTCCTTTATCGAAAACCAGGATAATCGAAGTAGACCGTTTCGAATCAATCGACCCGCCAGAACCAATAAGATGTCCCCAACCACAATCCCCACTAAACAAGCCATCATCGCAGGAAAGAAACCCATGACTCCTCTTGAGACCAACAATCCAGCCGCAATACAGGTAAGGTCTTCACTCACAAATGTCGCCAACGCCAGCCCCAGCACTGCAATCAATAACGCAAAGCCCTGGAATCTGATCCGCTCCATCTGATCCATCGATCTCCGAGCCTCCATCATTCTTTCCTCAGACGCCATATCCCGAGTAACCCCTTCTTTTCTGAATACTTTAGTGATAAATGTACCTAAAGGAGTCGCCACTTTCTCTGGGTTTTTAAAAACCACCCCATGACCCCCACCCAGAAGAACCAATTCACTCTGAGGAAGAATGCGTGCATGTTCCCGGGCCGTTCTCAACGGAACCAGTCCATCGTCTACACCATGAATAATCAGTGTTGGCCCCTCATACCTCTCCAATGCCACCCGTAAAGGCCGCTGATCAGAATCAAATACATTTCGTGCGTATTGTTTATTCAATGGAAACACATCCAATAGACCAAAATGAGGAAGCATTTCCTGCAGAACCCACATGAAACATAATTGCACACCATGCACTGAATGATTCAAAAAATAATCCCCAAATAGCTCATGTTCCTGCACGCCAATGGCAGAAAGCAAAACTAAAGAGGAGACCTCATCTGGCCAATCATCCGCATACTCTATCCCAACTCCTCCTCCCATGCTATACCCAACCAAATGAACTTCTGACACGCCAATTGAATCGAGCAACTGCTTTAAATAAATGGCATGGGCCTGTATCGAGTAATCAGGAATCCAAGGTGAAGATCTCCCAAAACCCGGAAGATCCGGAACAATCACGCGATACCGCTCTGCCAAAATTTTCCTTAAATCTCGCAACGATACAGAAGCAACTGGTGTTCCATGAAGAAGAACAATTGTTTCCACTTCCCCCTCTCCCTGAGGTGCAACATCATAGTAAGCTATATCAACCAATCCATTCCCATAAGTCCCATCAGAGCTTACTTCGCGAACAGTGACCACCTGTTGGCCCTCCTTCGGATCAACCTCTCCCAAGAAAAAATGACGAACACCAAAGGACAATAGCAGAGCAATAATATAGACACTAAATACCGCACGCTTATGTCTTTTAAGAAATGCCATCACCTCAGATTATCACGATCCATTTCTCTCCAGCACCACCTGACTCGAGAAACTTTCTCTATTCTTATCCCAAACCAATTCCTCGTATCGAAATTGAATCTCATCTGTATCCACTTTTATATGAGAGATACTCAAGGTACACGCATCCGAGCGATTCATCATAACCGAAAAAGGACCTACATCTGAGTCATGTGAGTGATGATACCTTTTCAATGCCACGGATACTCCGTCATCCACATCAGCGGTCATTTTAGCAAAGAGATTTTTTCGATACGAAACAACCGCTTCAGATTGATAAGAAGAAGTGGTCAAAGGAAGCTCGACCCCATCCAGATGATCTTCCGTCACTGATACCCCATCCCAGGTCAACAGACAAAGCTTTCTTTCCGGCCCGACTGCCAGAAGATGAAAAGAATTAAAATCAGCCAATTCAATCGATCGTATTTGTCCGACCACATCCTTCACAGTAGAGCAACCGACTCCCTTCAAAGGTAGCAACCCTCGACTAACAAATCTCCCACTCTCTCCCTCATTTAAAGGGTCACTGTGATTGAGAACACCTATTGAAATTCCAAATTTATTCACCAAAAGCCATGTGCCATGGCTCCTGCAATCCTGAGGAGCTATATACTTTGAACCACTCTCTTCCCCAAGGCATGGTGGCTTCGCCTTCTCTCGAGATTTCTGTTCATCTCGATTGAAGAAAAGGTCGTAGCCCTTACTGGAAAAAGTCCAGCTTACGGTGCACATGGCGTCTGCGCGCGACGAAACCGCAAAGTCGATGGAGCAACACCAAATTCTGGATCCAATTCAATCCCGGACAACTGAACCATGACCGAAAGCAATGCATAATGATGAATCGTATGGCTCAATAGAAATTCCAGTTCACGTAAGGCAGACGATTCCGCCCATCGAATGGACTCATTGTCCGACTCCATCTTAACCAGGAGGGTCTTATCGACCTCCTTCTCAGCAATCCCCTCCAGTTGATCGATAACTCCCTCCATCACGTCGATTGCATATGCTGAACTTGTCTCAATCAGCTGTTCGCGCTTCCTTGCTTCATAATCTATTCTACCGAGAAGAAACCCATCCAGGAAATTTAGATAATGATCGAGATTGTGCCTAACATGTCCGCCCAGGGTTCCCTCATATACCTCTTTGATTTTCTTCTGATAAATATCGTCATCAATTCTCCTCAAAAGAGCGACCCCCTTCTTGAGAACTGTAATGTTATCTCGAATTTTTTCCTTCATGTAAAAATCAGCTTTTTAGTAAAAAAATAGCAACTTAAGACCTTTAGTTTCTAAGGAAACCCAAAAACCTTTATTCACAACCTCTTTTTTCTAAAGCAACCTTAAAATAAAGATACCTTCAGGGCTTAACCAAGAGCAAATAACCCCTCGTATTGTCTCTCTACCATCAGCAAAAATCACCCTCCTTCTCCAATTCTTCGATTTTTCTCAAAATCCGGATAAATTCACCCAATGATCCCGCTTGAAAAGGACAACCCCTCGGCTGATGCGGAGGGTTCCCATCCGCAATCTCGGAAATATGTCCAATTCCAGCACACTGCAAATGCTCGAATAGAGGATCCAGAAAACGCTGCCTAACCATTCTCAGGTTTTGCTCACCTGAACCATGATACCGCACCCATGCTTCAACATACGACCCCATTAACCAAGGCCACACGGTTCCTTGATGATAAGCACCACCACGCTCCCAAATCCCACCTCTATAGAACCCACGATAATTCATATCTGAAGGATCAAGAGATCTTAAACCAAGAGGGGTTAACAGCTTACGTTCGATCACATCCAATACCTTTTTAGCCCGTTGCTTCGGCAACAGCGGAAAAGGCAATCCCCCTAGAGCAAGCATCTGATTTGGCCTGATACTTCCATCAACCGTTCCTTCTTTTCCCTCCACATCAACGACATCATACAAACATCCAGTCACTCGATTCCAAAATTTTGTCCGAAAAGAATTCAGTGCTTTCACAAAAAGCGGTTCGAGCGAACCATCATAAAAAGAACCAATCCTTAACGCATTCAACCAAAGAGCCTCAAGCTCAACTGGTTTACCTACACGAGACCTTGAAATCAAATCTCCCATTCTCCCATCTACGTACCTCAACGATTGGCCATCGCCCTCCGACAATAAAAGACCATCTCTATCGACTCTTATGCCAGGTCGATTTCCTTCAATGTAATTTTTCAGTACCAGTTTGATCACATTTATCAGTTGGTCATTAACGGAAGGATCAATGGATTGAGGACTCAATTCACGAGCGGCCAAAAATTCGAAAACAACGACTATAAACCAAAGAGACGCATCCGCAGAGCTGTATTCCAATTCATTCGAAAATCGGTTGGGGATCTGACCTTCAGATATCTTTCCCGCCCACTCCAGAAGAATGCTTTCCGCATCTTCCAAATTTCCGTTCGACATACAGATCCCCCTTATCGCAACAAAAGTGTCCCGGCTCCATTCAGAAAACCACGGATAACCCGCTATCAAAGATATGCCTCCTTCTCGTTTCACCAAAAAGCAATCGGCCGACCGCTCCAATGAGGACGCAAAAGAGGTTCTCCGTTTCCGCTCTATTTCCCGCCAATCTGCCACAACATCAAGAGCAGGCCTTTTCACCAATTCTTTAGAGGAAACGGTCAAATCATCTGCCAAAAAAACGGCGACCGCCTCCCCCTTTGAGAGATCCCACTGAAAAACACCTGGAGCAGCGAGATCTTCTTCTGAATCCAAACCTCTCCTGTGCTCCTCCTCGTATTTAAAATTTCGGTACCATAGAGGATCTTTTCGATAATCCCCGTTTGCATAAATCACAGTCGAAGGAACCCCTTCATAGGGCGTCCATTTTAAACCCCCTTTCACCTTCTTGGCAGAAAATTGAAATTCTTCATTTTCATTATGCAGCAGATGTATCTCTCTACCGGAAAAGAAGGGCCTTATTTCCAAAACAGCCTGCTTTGTCTTCCCTTCGATTCTCCACGAAACAACTGTTCCAGTAATTCCCTTTGGGATAAAAATCTCCTGAATAATCACACACCCATCTGGCAATCGAATACGCCAGCTCGGCCAGGGTTCCGGCGTAAAATCACCCATACTCCCTCGATTGTCAGGAGAGACCACATCTGGAGAATATCTCTGTGATGAAATAGGATAACGCCCATTGTCAGTTGAGACCCAACCCTCAAAGCCATTCACCAATACAAATCGATTTGATGAAGAAACTGCAGGCGACAAAATAGCATGATAGCGTCGAGAACGCACTCCATCCACTCGCCCCGAAGCAAACCCTCCCAGTCCATCCACCTCAAGCCACTCTAGATCATTAAACATATCACAAACTTATCGTTTCATCTGAAAACACCTTTTTCTCAGGAGCAGTTCAAATGCTCATTTACGATGGCTCATAATGATTCCTCTCAGTATAAAAGGCGAGCCAAACCACATCCTAGCGTCAAACTATTGTACTTTACGCGCACTCTCTTCCATTTGCACCGGCGAAGCCTCCAGCCAATCATAAATGGCTCGATCTTCATGCCCGAGATGCCCAAAGGAGAGAACCCCTGTCGGGCAACTTTGCACACAGGCTGAACAACGAACACATTCCGGATCCTCCATTGGCAGCCCCTTGTTTGCAAAACTCATAATATCAATCCCCTGGTGGCAAGACGCAGTGCACACATTACAGGAGATACATTTCTTTTTTTCTGAAAAAATCCGAAATTTCGAGAAACGTGTATAGAGATGCATCAAAGCAGCCAACGGGCAGGCAAAGCGGCACCAAACGCGTCCCGAATACTTAAAGTAAAAACCCACCCCAATCACCCCTCCAAAAAGGACATCAACGAACCATTTATAACTAAACATCCACCCTGCTACCTTTTGACCATCAGAGTCTATCCCCTGTAACAACACATTGAAGGATCTATCTGCCCAAGATCCAGGCATGATCCATCCGAAAATCCTAATGAAAAGCAATCCAAAGGCCATTGCCAAAAACACCTGGCCAATCATGTTGACCCGATTCCAAATCGGGCCGTGAGGCATCTTATGCCTGTGACGATCGCCCATCGTCTCTGCAAGCGCACCGCAAGAGCAGATCCAACCACAGTAGACCCCTTTCCCCCAACGACGAATCAACAAGGGAATTAAAACAAAAGTTTGTAACCCACCAATCCCTATCCACCACCAATGCGGTGAATTAGTGAAGACATTATAAACATTCAGAGGCCACGCCAAAATAAAACCATAGGCTCGCCAGTAAGCCCTCGGGTGTCCCCATTCTGGCCAAGTCCCTGCCGCATATTCTGAAGCCGGGATGTACTTCTCAAACAGATTGTCGCCAATCACCTCTCCCAATCCAGATGAAAAAAGTCCATTGTAGCCCAACCATGGTAGTATGATCTCTGGCAACAAAAAGAGCGGGAGCCATTGGACCATCATCAAAGTAGTCGTCTGACGTTTGATATAAGGAGTTTTTTTTCGCCTGAGCCGATCAATCCCAAATACAAGAATACACGTACTGTAGAGCAATGTGTAATAGAAGGACCTCGAC
>CAXMUM010000092.1:317-7891 GCA_964196585.1 uncultured Opitutaceae bacterium | reverse complement strand
CAGAGAAATTTCACCGGCTTGTTCCCAATTACATTCGTCGTGTGCTTTTTCGTTGGATCAAAATAAAGGGAATCTCCAGCTCTGAGCCGCATCACCTCTGCGCCCACCGCAAACTCCATCTGCCCGGATAAAATATAAATAAACTCCTGCCCGCCATGCCCAAATGTCCCCTTCTTATCTCCAGGTTGAATCGTGAGGAGAAAAGGCTCCACACCTTTCCCCGGCATCTCAATTGCCAATGCCTCATACGTATAGCCAAACTTTGACCCACCTTGAACAATTGTTTCTCCCTCTCCCTTTCGGGTAAGGACAAATGGAGGTCGTTCCGAAGGTTTGCGGAAAAATTCCGCTAATTCACGATCCATCGCATCTGCTATCTTCATAAAAGTGGAAATCGGAGCAGAACCCTGCCCTGTTTCAATCTTGGACAGAGTACTCTTGGTCAATCCTGCCATCTTGGCCACTTCTGTCAGCGTCTGGCCTTTCGAAAGTCGAATCTGCCGAAGGTTTGCGCCTATTGATTGTTCATCCATAAGAAACAGTGTTTCTTTAAAGGAAACATTATTCCACCCTTATCGCAATCCAATTTTTTCACTCAACTTGACCTATCTCAAGAAACCAAATGGGTTTCCATGTGAACGCATTGACATTGGAAAAAGGTTTTTCCTTTTTCAGGCCGTGACTCTCTCTGGAGTTCGGCGTGCCGCTTTACCAAAAGCTGGACGGGCCTCAGGTGGAAACAGACTGGACGTCTACCCTCGGCTACCAGTATGCTTTCTAATTAAAACAACCCTCTAGAAGCAATCTGTGGTCACCTTTTGACTTTAGGACAGCTTTTTTAATCATTTTGTTGGTCACGGAGGAATAATTTCAGCCGTTGCCGACTCCTATAAGCTTATGAATATTCTATCACACCTTTTCCTCTCTCGGTATTTTCGAGCTACCATGCTAGCTGGCGCAATCCTCACGTTTTCAGCCTTTACCACACAAAACGTAATTGCTCAGGAAACTCCTCCAGCAAAATGCGAAAATTGCACTGCCGATAAAAAATGCGATAAGTGCGCGGACAAAAAGAAGTGTTCGAAATGCACTGCTGACTCTAAATGCGACAAGTGTGCTAAAAAGAGCAAATGCGCTAAATGCTCCGAAGGAAAGAAATGTGGGAAATGTGCAGATAAGCAAAAAGGTGCTGCCAAAGCTGAATGCTCAAAATGTACGGCCGACTCCAAATGTGAGAAATGTGCCGAAAAAGCAAAATGCGAAAAATGCACTGCCGATAAAAAATGCGACAAATGTGCCAAAAAGGCTGATTCTAACAAAAACGTTACTCTGACTGGAGAAATTATCGAAATTAACGCAGACCGCGACGCACTGCTAGTTAAGCACGATGCGATCGAAGGTGTTATGCCCGCAATGACTATGGAGTTCCGGACAGATTCATCCACTTTAGCTACGCTAGAAGCTGGACAAAAAATAACTGCCCTATTGAAAGGCGATTGGCTTTCAGATGTTGTCGTTCAATAAGCGAGCTTTCCCTATTCCTCTATACGAACCTGCGATTTGCTTCGCAGGTTTTTTTGTTTAGAGCCTTCTCCCAATAGAGTTGCTCGTGATCTATTCACTCTCTCCCATCGATGCTTGATAAGCATCCAGATAAAGGCCGCTGGCAAACCGATGAAACGCTTCGATTTCCTCGGGCCCTGCTTCACGTAATCCATTGCCGGTAAAAACGATCCGTATCGTCAATCCATCTGCTTTGGCTTCATCTTTTTTAACCGATTCAAAGGACTTATACCAATCGACCCAGTTATAGAGAGTCGATAATTGTTCAGAGGTTAAACTCAATCGACTGACCAATCGATTGGGCTCATCTCTGCAAGAAGAGACCAAGACATCACCACCAATTTTGACGGCTACTATATCACAAAACCCGGCAATCCCTCCCTCTCGGTTCCAAGCCAAAACCAATCCAGCCAAAGTCATTTCATTGCGAGAAGATGCCTCCAAGTAGACCTGTCTAGCCCATTCTGCCACCATCCTCTTTTCCAACTCACTGGGAATAGACTCTCCTGTTCCTTCAAAGGAAATTTGTCCTGCATCTGTTACGGCTTCGAAGGAAGTAAATCGAGAAGTTAGCGCCTCCAGTTTCCTCTCAAACCCTTGATCTGGCGGTAAACCTCTTCCCAATTGAGGGCCGCCTCTCAATCCAAAAGAGACGCCTTCCGTCCCAATAGCAATCGTGGAAAAACTGGAACGTGTATCCATCCATGTTACTACGGTTTCTCCAATACTTCCCAAAGGCGCTGCAGCCAATCGGACACTCTTCAGAGTCTCATCCGCTCGATAACGATACCGTTGCCCTTCAGCCTCAAGGGTAACCGCATAACCCTGAACAATAGCCATTGTACAAATCTCTCCCTCTGCCGCCAACCCAAGGCATGAATCTGGCCACTGTGTTTTCGTAACTTCTAAAACAATGATTTCCTCTGCTGCAGAACCCAACTGGCGGCGTAACATATCCGCTATAGTGTTCCCAACCTCTTTTTCTCTTGGTTTTTCCTTTGGTGGGGTAACAGCAGGTGGTGGTGGTGGTGGGACTGGTTTTACGACAGGCTCCTCGTCAACCGATGTCGGCTCCACGAAAACAGGAGGAGGAAACGGTTCTGGTGCAATAACGTCCGGCTGATCTGGCTTTGGCGCCGTTGTCACACACCCAGAAAGTAACAGCAGACCTGCGATACAAATACCGACACAAACATTTCGTTTCGTCTTCAACGTATAAATAAATTTCCTCCAAAAGAAATTAAGCAAGGAGGAAAACGCCAAAATTCGCAGTAAGGCCATAAAGAATACGCATAATTTGGCGTAACTTGAAAACCACGTCAATTAAACCGATGACATAATCAACGAATTTTACAGCTATTTCATTTTCTTCAAACGATACTGAAAAACCGCACAAATGAAAAACGTCATAAGCGCGATCCAAAAGAAAGCATCTAAAAGAACGTCAGGTAATCGCTATCACCCATCCGTTTAACAAGAAGAGCCAGCTCCATGGCATGATAATCACCCCACATGGAAGATTCGCCACAGGCAACCTTTTGACCACGCGGAATGTAGTCCCAACCATTCGGATTATGATAAACAGAATGCAGTAACAATCCTTGATGCTTCGAGTCAGTCGAAAGGTAAGGCTCATCAAACAAAGTATTGGCGATAGTTAATCCAGCCTGCAGGTAACGGCTGCCTTTTTTAGCTTTTCCATTTTCCTTTAACCAGGAACCCAAGCGGATCAATCCTTGCGCAGTGATGGCTGCAGCTGAGCTGTCCAAAGGTTCCCATGGATTATAAGGGTCCGCTTTCTTTTTAGTGTAATTACCAGCCTTATGTAAATTCGGAGCTCCATCATCCCAAAAAGGAATGCCATCTAAACTTGAATAATTATCAATGTAATGATCGGCGGCAGCGATCGCTGTATTTAAATACAATTCCTCCACAGCCGCTTTGCCTCCAAAGATTTTAAGCTCGGAGGCCTTAACTGTCTGAAGGAACTCCAATTGCTCAGCGTATCCACAGATTACCCAGGCAGCTCCACGTGTCCATGTGGTAAAGGGAGAGTAACCCTGTTGCGAACTGGGGCACCTGTATTGCCCGTCATTCATATTGAAAACAGATTCATGGACGACACGACCGGAAACATCATACGAATCTCGGCCTTCTCCATAGTATACATTGTACTTAGCCGTGGTAATCGCATGCTCCACAGAGCGATGCAGTAGATCAATTGGCTTATCACCCTCTCCCATCAACCGATGGCCCAGGTGATGCGAAAGGACAAGAGCGCGCATTGAGCGAATCGTATCCGAAAAAAGTGAATGTGGTCCGTTAAAAGAATAAACGTACCCAGTCCCTATATTTGTCTCAGACCAACGGGACGCTTGAACAGCACCGGTAATCTTCAACGCCAGTTCGTAAAAATCGAGAGCGTCCTGGCTGTAAGGAGTCCTCCCTTCAAGCATCAACCGACGTAGATTACCGTAGGTCGAAACATTGTTAAACCCGTGGTCATGCACTCCAATATGAGAGACATGAGAGGCCATATGCTTAATCGTCCGACTACGACCGATCTCCAAAAATGTCTCATCGTCAGTCGCATCAAACTGAAGAATGGCGCACCCAAATTGAAAACCCTGGGTCCATTCCGTCCAGCCGCGGCTGGTATATTTTCCTTTTTCGGTAAATACCGGTGTCCCCTTCGAAGGATCCCATCCGCGATCAATTGAAATAATCTTCTGCGCAGCTAGATCAAAAAGTCGGTCGGTTTTCCTGAGGAGTTTTTTTGGAGTCAGGGTGGTATTGATTTTCATACGGATGGGAACTCAAATGACTGCCGAAAGAAAGACAACAAAGAAGAGAGGGCTTTTTAGGATGCTAAACGGCTCTTTTTGAGAAAATAATCCCCTCTTTGTTCGTTATTCCACCCCGTAATACCTCAAAAATCCTCTCAAGCGCCTAGTTACCCAGACGAATTATAATCTACCCCACAATTCACCGTAATCATTGCCCATTTGATCACGTTTCCTTAGAAAATCCATCGAATGCATGAGTTGATCACAGAATCTTATCCTCTTCTCCCTTCTTTTTTTAATAGAGAGATTCCGAACAGCCCTATGCTATATGCCTTTTTGGAAGGGAGAGCGCCCGGTAGGGCCTATGTCGAAACTCTTTCTGGTCCAGAGGGATGCATTGTTTCCATGGACTACAGTTTTGCTTTTCTCGGAGGTAATGTGAGTGATCAATTTCTGTATGAAACCATCCATCAGCTTCGAAAAGAGAACCTTATTCACCTCATCTGGCAGCAAAAGTTTCTATCGTTTCATCAACCTCCGGCCGGTTATTCTCACAAAATTAAGAGAAGAGAATTTCTCGAAAGGAATCCTCCCACCAATTCTGACAGCGAAAAAGCCAAACTTCCTCTAGGATTTTCAATCGCCAGGATTTCTCCAGCACTACTTCCTCAATGTATCTGGGCTGATGATATCACTCACGTCTTTGGAAGTGTTTCCGGTTTCCTTACCAACGGACTGGGCTTCTGTATTCTCCATTCGGGTAAAATTGTTGCCGAGGCCTATGCATCCTTTTGGGGAGCAAATCGAATCGAAGTAGCCGTTGTGACTGCCCCTGAGTTTCGGCGTCGAGGGCTCGCTTTCTTCGTCTCCAACCATCTTATCGAAACCTGCGAAACCCTAGGGTTTGAAACATACTGGAGCTGCGATGCGGACAACACTGCATCAATCAATCTCGCAAAACAGCATGGTTATCTGAAAGAAAAGAAATACACCCTTTTCCGCTATCCCTGCTTAGATCCCAAAAGAGAAACCATTACCGAACGGATCGAGACCTCTCTTTATTCTGGCCTTTTCAGTCCGTTGAAACGTCCGTCGGGCACCACTCAGGCCAGCGTATAAGTAAAATAAATGCCTTACAGGTGTTCTTCCTAGAGGGTCTTCCCTTAGACTCTGGTAGTTTCTTTATACTTACCTTTGCTCTTTCGGATCCGAACTGAAACCACCTTGTATTCAGGACACATCGCTTCGGAATCGCTCTCATCTGACGTCACAACATTGACCATTATTTCCGGGAAATGAAAGGTCGTGCTCAATACTCCGGGTTTCACCTCATCTGTAACTCTTGCTTTGATATCAATTTTACCACGAGGAGATTCCACGCATACCATGTCGCCATCCGAAAACGCATTGTTCTTCGCATCTATCGGATGCACCATGAGAACATCTTCTGTCAAAATTTTCACATTGCCCGTCCTCCGCGTCATTGTCCCACAGTTATAGTGCTCCAACTCACGATTGGTCGTGAGGATGTAAGGAAATTCTTTTCCGTTTTGAACAATCTCATTGGTCTCTTCAAACGGATTGAATTCGAACTTACCCAACCCTCGCTTGAATTGTTTTTTATGGAGGATTTTCGTATCCTTCCCATTGAGACCAACAGGCCATTGCTTCCCATTCTTACCGAGTTCATCCCATTTGATTCCGGCGAAAAATGGAACAATCTTTGAAATCTCTTCCAGGACACCTTTCGCTGTGTAATCGGGTTGTTTATACCCAAGGCGATTCATGATATCCACCACGATCTGTCCGTCGGGTTTTGTTCCTTTTAGTGGCTCTACCACTCGATTAACCCGTTGTACCCGGCGCTCTCCATTGGTAAAGGTACCACTCTTTTCCAGGAACGAGGATGCTGGTAGTATCACATCTGCAAACTTCGTTGTTTCTGTCATGAAAAGCTCTTGGACAACCACTAGGTCTGTGCTTTCAAGCGCTTTGATCACCTTATTCGTATTGGGATCTGTTTGTGCAATATCTTCACCTATAATCCAAAGCGCTTTTAGCTTACCTTCAATCGCCGCATCGAACATCTCCGGTATTTTATAGCCAACATGCAACGGAAGCTTTGCGCCATAAAACTCTTCGTATTGCTGATGCGCCTCCGGTAAGGTCACATCCATATAGCCAGCACCCTGATGCGGTTGCACACCCATATCGGCAATTCCCTGAACATTATTCTGCCCACGCAGTGGATTCACGCCCACACCTCTTCTGCCAATGTTTCCCGTTAGCAAAGCCAAGTCGGCGATCTGCATCACAGCGAAGGTTCCCTGAGAATGCTCCGTAACACCCAGGCCATGAAAACTCATTGCATTTGGAGCGGAAGCATACCCAATGGCCACCTCCCGCATCTGCTCCCTGGAAACACCGGAAACTTGCTCCATCTTATCCATATCCATTTCTTGGATATGTTTTACAAAATCCTCATAACCCTCTGTCCGATTTTCAATAAAATCCTGATCAACCAATCCTTCATCGATGATGTAATACATCATCATATTCAGGACAGCTACATTTGTCCCCGGACGTAATGCCACATGATGTGTTGCATACCTGGCCAATTCAGTTCTTCTGGGATCGATAACGATGGAAGTTTTACCCTTCATCGCAAACTGCTTCAATTTTGCCCCCGTTACCGGATGCCCATCCGTCGGATTAGCACCTATTACCAAAATACAATCCGTATCTTCCAAGTCATTGATGGAATTAGTCGCAGCTCCTGTTCCCAAAGTTCTCTGCATACCGAGAGCTGTTGGGGAATGACATACCCGGGCACATCCATCGATATTGTTCGTTCCAACTACCGCTCGAATAAACTTCTGCATAAGATAGTTTTCTTCATTCGTGCATCGGGCAGATGATATACCCGCAATTGAATCAGGGCCGAATTCTTCTTTAAACCCTGTAATTTTTTCCGCTATGAAGTCGTACGCTTCATCCCAGGTAGCTTCTTCCAATTTTCCATTCCGCTTGATCAGAGGCGAAGTCAGTCGGTCCTCATGGTTGTAAAACTTGAACGCATAACGCCCCTTTAAACACGTGTGCCCTTCATTCACTTCAGCATCATACGGCGCCTGGATCGAGAGGATCTCTCCATTACGTGTCGCTACATCCAAATTGCATCCCACTCCACAATACGTACAAATCGTACGCGTCTTTTCAGTCGAT
>CAXMUM010000092.1:0-307 GCA_964196585.1 uncultured Opitutaceae bacterium | reverse complement strand
GACTTCGACATGAAAACATCCGAGATAGCAGACGTCGGGCATGCCTGTGCACAGGCACCACAACTGACACAATCAGAATCCATAAAGGACTCGTCCATTCCTTTGACGATATGGCTGTCAAAACCACGCCCTGCCATACTCAGCACAAATTGACCCTGCACTTCATCGCAAGCTCGCACGCATCGGTAGCAGTTAATGCATTTGGAAAGATCCGAAGTCATGTAAGGATGACTTTTGTCCTTCTCTCTATCCGTATGAGTTTCTCCCTCGGGATATCTTACTTCCGTAATCCCCACTCGTGCAGCCA
>CAXMUM010000091.1:2542-7918 GCA_964196585.1 uncultured Opitutaceae bacterium | reverse complement strand
CAGGAGATAAGCATTCAAGAGAAGCTTTTCGTGTTTTTTTGAGCCATTCGCAGGAGAGTGTCCGGGCGAAAGGCAAGAGCCAGTTGATCAGTATTTCTATCGAAGTAGGGCATCTTGATCCACTGGCGGTTTTGGAATCAATTTATGAGCCTGATGAGTTGCATTTCTATTGTGAACGACCCAGTGATGCTTTTGCAGTGGCTGGTGCTGATGCGGTTTTGTCTTTTGTTTTGGAAGGGGATGAAGCTTCCCGCTTTTCTGCAGCACGGAATTTTGTTTCCGATGTTTTAGAAAATACAATCGCTGTAGGTGATTTATCACTACCTTTCTCTGGTCCGCATTTTTTTACTGCCTTTTCATTTTTTGATAAGTCTCCGGAAGGAGCTCCCTTCTCGTCCTTATTATTGTTTGTCCCTCGCTGGCAAGTGGCTCGCAGCAGGGATACATATGTAGCAGTGGCGAATTTGTTATTGGAAGAAGATTCGGATATCGACTTGTTAGTTGAACGTGTCTGGAGAGCTCATTCGAAATTTTCTTCATTTGATTACACACAGTCGGTGGCCAGTAAAAACGGATCTGTGTTTGCAGGTGATTCGAAGGGCGACGGCTTTGAACTCTCGGAAATTGAAAAAGATGAGGATTTTGTAAAGTCCGTTGCCCAAGCACTTTCTCTTATTGACGAAGGTGTTTTTGAAAAAATCGTTTTGGCTCGAGCAGTTGAATTAAAGTCATCCCAGAATCTCCATCCCTTGAGAGCTTTAAACAAACTGAGAGAACAGTTTTCAGATTGTTATGCTTTCTCAGTTGGAAATGGAAAAGGGCAGAGCTTTATAGGGGCGAGTCCTGAGCGATTGATAAAAGTGTCTGAGAGTTGCCTTAAGACAAAGGCGATTGCTGGGTCTGCACCCAGAGGGAAGTCGGCTTCGGAAGATGCTCGATTGGCCAATGATCTGTTGCATAGCGAGAAAGACTTGAGAGAACATAAGATTGTTCTGGGATCAATAGCTCGCCGGTTGGGTGAACTTGGTATTGAGCTAAGACAGCCTTCTCGTCCGGGTCTTCTACAGTTAGCCAATATTCAGCACTTACATACGCCGGTAACAGGAAATGTGGGAGAAGGGATTCATATTCTCGATTTGCTTGAAAAGGTTCACCCGACGCCTGCAGTGGGAGGAACACCTCGTGAAGCTGCTTGTGAGCACATTCCTTCTCTGGAATCATTTGATCGTGGATTGTATGCGGCCCCTATCGGATGGGTTGACTCAAAAGGAGAAGGGGAGTTTGTTGTGGGTATTCGTTCGGCTTTAATCGATGGATCGACAGCTAAAGCATTTGCCGGAAACGGCATAGTGGCAGGGTCCGATCCGGAGAAAGAGTTAACTGAAACAAACTGGAAATTAAAGGCACTGCTGGAGAATCTTTTGTAAGATGAGTCGAAAACGTATTCAGGTTAAGGAGGATGCATTTCCCGTTTTTGTGAATACGAATGAAGTGTGGAGCTGGATCATTGTCGAGACACTGGCTCGTATGGGCATAAAGACAGCGGTGATTTGCCCTGGAGCTCGCTCGACTGCATTGGCGTTTGCTTTTTCCAGAAAGGCATCAATTGAAGCGATTTCCGTTTTGGATGAAAGATCTGCTGGTTTTTTTGCCTTGGGATGCGCGAAGAGAGAGAAACAGCCAGTGGTGCTCGTTTGCACTTCCGGTACGGCTGCGGCCAATTTTTTTCCTTCTGTGATTGAAGCGAGTGAAGCGGGTGTCCCATTGCTCGTTTTGACGGCTGATCGTCCGCCCGAGCTTCGAGATTGTCATGCCGGCCAAACGATCGATCAGGTAAAGCTTTATGGAGGATATCCGCGTTGGCAGACAGAGCTGGCGATGCCAGAAATCAATACCACTCTTTTTGCCTATTTGAGGCAGACCATTGTGCATGCCTATGATCGGTGCATGTCTAGTAAACGAGGCCCCGTTCACCTCAATGTTCCATTTAGAGATCCTCTTTCTCCTGTTCCAGAGGAGAATGGAGAGAAGGAACTGGTGGTTGAACTGGCGGATGACTTTTTTGATCACTTGGAAGAAAGTCATAGTGAGGGAGTCGTATACAGTAGCCGTGCTCTTCCATCTGATTTTGGAAAATCGTCTCGAGGTGTGATCATTGTAGGACCAATGGAATCGGACGATTCTGCATCCTATGTTGAGGATGTGGCCATCTTGTCTGATCGATTGGGTTGGCCGGTTTTGGCAGATGGCCTAAGTCCTGTGCGGAATATCCGGCAAAAAGGTTTTTCTCCGGTTGTCAATTATGAGACGATTTTACGTAATAGAGTTCTTCGAGAGAAATTGAAACCGGACGAAATACTTTGTTTGGGAGCATTGCCCGCAAGCAAAACACTGAGAAATTGGATAGGTGAATGTGACGTCAGGGTTCTCTTCATTGGTCAGGGAAGTGATAATTTAGATCCTCTGCATACAAAGTCACTTCACATTCCTCTTCCCATAGAGTGCTTGAGAGAGCTAGTGGGAAAGAAGAATCGGTCCATAAAGTATCTGGAAAACTGGTCAGAATACGATCGATCAGCTCGGTTGAGGATGACCAGACGATTGATGGCCACGGATTTTGCCTTTGAGGGTCGGGTGGCAATTGAACTTTCTAAGTATTTGCCGAAACACACACCTCTCTTCATCTCAAATAGCATGCCGGTTCGTGATGTTGAATTTTTCTGGCAGCAATCAAACCGAAAGATAGCCCCTCATTTTAATCGAGGAGCTAATGGTATCGATGGAATTCTATCAACTGCGCTGGGTGTTGCACATCGCAACCAATCAACAGTGTTGTTAACGGGAGATCTGGCTTTGCTCCATGATACGAATGGATTTCTAACCAAGCGTCATTGCAAAGGCAGCTTAACGATCGTTTTGGTCAATAATAATGGAGGTGGTATCTTTGAGATGTTGCCCGTCTCTCGGTTTGATCCTCCCTTTGAGAAGTACTTTGCGACTCCTCAAGACATTGATTTTTCGAAATTATGTCAGACCTATGGCATATCATATCGGGTTATGCAAAATTGGAGCCAGTTTCAAAAGGCTATTAGTCATCTTCCTTCCGCGGGAGTTAGAGTTTTGGAGATTCGAACAGATCGGAAAGAGGATACTGTTCTGCGACGTAAATTACTGGATGAAGTAGGCATGTCTTTGACAGCTCGTTGATAGTAATGCAGTGAAACTTAAGTAATCATGAAAGCAGATTGGAAAGAAGTAAAAGCATACGAGGATATTTTGTATCATAAGTGGAATGGTATTGCGAAAGTGACGGTCAACCGTCCTCACAAACGGAATGCTTTTCGCCCTAAGACGGTTTTTGAGATGTATAATGCCTTCTGCGATGCTAGAGAAGACGCTTCAATTGGTGTGGTATTGTTGACAGGTGCCGGACCGCATACAGATGGGAAATACGCATTCTGCTCCGGTGGTGATCAAAGTATTCGTGGGAAAGCAGGGTACGTGGGAGAAGATGGAGTGCCTCGTCTCAATGTATTGGATTTACAACGTTTGATTCGTTCCATGCCAAAGGTAGTGATTGCATTGGTAGCAGGTTACGCAATTGGGGGTGGGCATGTTCTTCATGTGTTGTGTGATATGACAATTGCTGCGGACAATGCTGTCTTTGGTCAGACGGGCCCTAAAGTAGGGAGCTTTGATGGTGGCTTTGGAGCAAGTTATCTGGCGCGAATTGTGGGGCAAAAGAAGGCGAGAGAAATTTGGTATTTATGTCGTCAATACGGGGCGCAGGAAGCTTTTGAAATGGGATTGGTCAATAAAGTGGTTCCTGTGGCAGAACTGGAAGAGGAAGGTGTTCAGTGGGCGCAGGAGGTTATGACAAAGAGTCCGATTGCGATTCGCTGTCTCAAGTCTGCTTTCAATGCTGATTGTGATGGGCAGGCAGGTATTCAGGAGTTGGCAGGAAATGCCACAATGCTCTACTATATGAGTGAAGAAGGAACTGAAGGGAAGCAGGCTTTTCTTGAGAAAAGACCACCCGATTTTCGAAAATTCCCCTGGTTGCCGTAGATTAGAGGTTGTTGTTGGGGCATAAAAAAAGAGCGCCTTTAAAGACGCTCTTTGCATGAAGAAGGATTTCTTAGGCCTGTGCGGCGACTTCGCTACGCACTGTTTCCAGTGTTCCGGCTGAGCCTAGCTTTTCATTCTTATGAGCGATGAAGTCGCCATATTCTTTCATGAAGATCTTGCCGGGAGGACGGAAATCAAACTGTTCGGGAGTGTCGCGGAAGAATTCACGGTGAACGCGAGTCCAAACCAGGCGACCATCAGTATCTATGTTGATTTTTGTGACACCTAGTTTAGCCGCTGGCAGATATTCATCTTCGTTCACACCACATGCGCTTGGATCAAGGGTTCCGCCTGCTGCATTGATTCGGCGAACTTCTTCTTTGGGAACAGATGAGCTTCCATGCATAACAATAGGTTTGCCCGGCAGTTTTGCCTTAATGCTCTCCAGAACCTCGAAGTGCAGTGATTGGGCTCCCTGGAATTTGTAAGCTCCGTGGCTGGTACCAATGGCGGCAGCGAGAGAATCGCAACCAGAACGTTGGATAAATTCGACGGCTTCTTCAGGATTGGTTAAGCAGGCATTACCTTCATCAACCTGGATGTCTTCTTCGACACCGCCTAGCATACCGAGTTCAGCTTCAACACTGATGCCCTTGGCATGAGCGGCATCGACGACTCGTTTTGTAATGGCGATATTTTCATCCAAGGACTCGTGAGAGGCATCGATCATCACGGAGCTGTAAAAGCCGCTCTTGATGCAATCATAGCAGGTTTCTTCATCACCATGGTCCAGATGGACAGCAAAAATTGCCTCCGGGAACATTTCGGAGGAGGTGCGAATGATCGCCTCCAGCATGCGTTTGTCCGTGTATTTGCGGGCACCCTTAGAAATCTGGATAATAAAAGGTGCTTGCGACTGCATACACCCTTGGAAGAGGCCTATACTTTGCTCGGCGTTATTGATGTTGTAAGCACCGACGGCAAATTTGCCATACGCTACTTTAAACAGTTGGTCGGTTGTGACGATCATAGCGAAGACATCCTATCTTTGGTCAGGTCCCCTCTGTCAAGCTAAGGTGCTTATTCGAACAAATAAGGCGGAAAATATGACAGAAGATGCGGGCTTAGATTGTAGAATGAGCGCTGGATGGGGGGTATGCATAACGATTTCTTATTGCCCAGGAAGCAAAGTTTGCTGTGCTTACTTATTGTAACGGCCGGTATCAATTCAGATGCCAAAAAATGAATGACCAATGATTGTTTCCATGGAAGAGCATATTGACCGAATTCGAACAGAAGGTTGGACTG
>CAXMUM010000091.1:0-2532 GCA_964196585.1 uncultured Opitutaceae bacterium | reverse complement strand
ATAGAGTCACATAAAACGGAGGTTTACCGGGTGGCTCGTGAGAATGATATTGGCTCAAGTTTAGCGGGAATCGTCTTTATTCCTTCGGTTATCAATTTTTATCAAGAGATGGCCGAGCATTTGGCAGATCCTCGAATTATGGGAGTTGTTGAAGCTCTTCTCGGAGAGAACTCGAAAGTTTCTTTCACCTCAGCGATCATCAATGAACCAGGTAATGAGCGAGGAGGGTGGCATGCTGATTGGCCGTTTAACGCTCGAAATGCGGGCTGTATCAAAGCGCCATATCCTGACGGAGTTTTTCATCTGACGGCCCTCTGGATGCTTTCGCCATTCAGTGCGGAAAATGGAGGTACCCTGGTAGTGCCCAGGAGTCATCTCAAGTCCACGAATCCCACGTATTGGAGCAAGGATGAAGCCGCGAAACCGCTTCCTGATGAATTCAATGCATCGGGACCAGCTGGTGCCGTTTTACTGATTGATAGTCGATTGTGGCATGCCACTTCCAAAAACCATTCTGATCAGCCCCGTGTATCCTTTGTGAATCGCTATGCTCCGTGGTGGTTGAATTTGAATATACTGAAGCCAGGTTCCCTGGAACGTCGAATGATGGTGGATGAACCTGGAAAATCGGACAATCACGTGCCAGCAGTCAAAAAAGAAGTCTACGACCAGATACCTGAAGTGGCGCAACCATTGTTTCGCCACTGGCTTGAAGAGTAATCCTGCTTAATCAACCTCTTGGAAAAATTGATGGAATATCGAAAACTTGGAAATTCGGATTTGGAGGTCAGTTCAATTGGCTTAGGCTGTGTTACCTTTGGTCGCGAGATTGATGAAGCCGCTTCCTTTTTGTTAATAGATCATGCCTTGGAGCATGGAATTAATCTTTTGGATACGGCAGAAGTTTATGCCCATGGCGCTTCTGAAAACGTTATTGGGAGTTACATTAAGGAAAAGAAGAACAGAGATAACTTTATTCTTGCGACAAAGAAAATAGCGCCTTTGGACTACGACGCAGTCATTGAGGGACTGGAGTCGAGTTTACAGCGTTTGCAGACGGATCACGTTGATTTGTATCAATTGCATGTGTACGACCCGAAGGTTTCCTTGGAGGAAACATTCCGAGCCTTGGATAAACTGACGGCTGATGGGAAAGTTCGTTTTGTGGGGTGTAGTAATTTTACTGCGGAAAATTTGAAGGATGCTTTTGAAGTATCGGAAACGTTGAGTCATGCGCAGTTTGTTTCTATTCAACCAAACTATAACCTGGTTGCTAGAGGGATAGAGCAGAAAATCCTTCCGTTTTGTCAGGAGAAAACGATTGGTGTTTTGTCCTATAGTCCATTGGGCGCTGGCTTTTTGACAGGTAAATTCAGAAAGGGTGAGACGATTCCAGGAGGGACCCGTTTTGATGTGATGCCGGCTCACCAGGATATTTATTTTAAGGATGCCCTCTTTGAGATTATGGAGGGTCTTCGGTCTCTAGCGGATGAGTCCGGTCTATCGATGATTCATCTCGCATTGCGCTGGGTGATGACGCGGCCTGGAGTTTCGTCAGTGCTGACAGGTGGAAGACATATTGGGCATGTTGATCAGGCGATAAGATCGGAAGCAGAGGATGTTTCTGATGCTCTCCTGACTCGTTTAACAGAGCTCTCTGTCAAGGCTATCTAAAAAGATATCTGCTCTTGACAGTTCGAATCAATTTAGCACAGGTGATGGAATCGTTTTCTGCTAAACAAACAACCTCTAGACCTTATTACCCTAATGTTGACTCAAGAACAAATTGCGCAATTTCACGAGAATGGATTTTTAAACGGCGGGACACTTTTAACGGACGAACAGGTCGATGTTTTACGTGATGAACTCGAGAGAGTGATCGACGACAAAGATCGCCCAGATGTGAAGCAGCCGGTCTTGCTCCATAATTTCACGAGGGATGACTCCGCACCCGTTTGGCAGATTGTAAACATCTGGGAAGCCAGCGAACCGTTTGGAGAGTTGATCCGATCGGCTAAAGTTGCCGAAGGCATTGCAGAATTGACGGGATCGGAAGATCTACGCATTTGGCATGACCAGATTCAGTATAAGCCGGCTGAGGTTGGAGGCGTTAATATGTGGCATCAAGATGCCCCGTTGTGGCCTATTATTCGTCCGATGACGGAAGTGAGTGCATGGGTTGCCCTTGATGATGTGGATGAAGAAAATGGTTGTATGAGTATGGTTCCGGGGTCCCATAATTGGGGAGACGAAATTGAGTATATAAGGACTCTGGAGAATTTTAATGCATTGCCATCTGAGTATAAAGGAAACCCAGTAAAGGCAGTTCCCTGCCTGGTTAAAAAAGGCGAAGTCCACTTTCATCATGCGCTTACCTGGCATGGTTCATCTGCTAATTTGAGCGATCGGAAACGCCGGGCGATTGCAATTCATTATATGACAGACGAGACATACTACGTGGCCAATGGAGAGCATGTTATGAAACCATTTGTAGATGTCGCAGACGGCGAGCGTTTACATGGGGAACATTTT
>CAXMUM010000090.1:0-7953 GCA_964196585.1 uncultured Opitutaceae bacterium | reverse complement strand
AGGGCTTCCACTAACGATAAGTGACTAAGCGGCAAATAATGATCATAATAATCCCAATAATCGCTGCCAATATACTTAATGTTTGGGCCAAGACAAATAAGTCGACCGTTGGGTTTAAGACAACGAAAAGCTTGATGAAGGGTTGAATCCAAACTTTGTTTATCTCTAAGATGCTCAAAAAAATTACTTGTGAAAATTACATCAAGGGAGTTGTCGTCTAGTGCCCATACTTCTGAGCAATCTTGATGCAAAAAGGTAATGCCTGGCGATATCTTCGATGCACTCTCTTCATTCAGGTCCATCGCATATTTATCTTTGGCTTGAACATTATTGATAAATTCACCCCACCCCGCCCCTAGATCAAGTATCGTTTGATCGCGACCGATTATATTTTGGAAGTAATGCCCAATGAGGATTTTCCAAACAGAGTTTCGATAATCAGCCAACCCAGTAAAACGCATCTCATATTCTTTTTGAAGTTCTTTAGATAAATCTCTCATTGCTCTATTGTTCCTTGATTCTCAAGTTCTTCAGGTTTTGCGCCATTGACAACCTTATACAAGCTCACAGTCAAGTTCTCATCGTAGTAGTTGCTATGCCCCGGGTTGATGATGAATGAAAGTTCGTTTACAGTATTCCAATTGCGTTTTAATTTTGCATCACTGGTCGTGGTCGCAGATAGAATGATGGGATTTATTAAGACACCATTCTCCCAACTTGATGGGATGAAATTGTATGTGATATTTGATTTTTTTGAATCAAATATTCTTATTTTAGCTGGTGGTGGTTTATATAGAAGATTCCTCACTTTTCCTGCAAACGAAGTTGTCGTATGAACCCTAAGAATAAGTGTCTGATTCGTTTCTTTTAATGAATACTTTTGGCCCCAAGCTATGGTTTTCTCGTCAATCTTCTCCAATTTAAATGAAGTTTCTTCATTTGATCGCATCAAAAGACCATCATCACTTTGCAGCACAGGAGAATATCGATGATAGACCTCAATGAATGCACTAGCGTCATCCGAAGGAGGAAAGTGATTATCGATTGTATCTAGATTAAACAAAAGAAATTCAGGCCTTGAATCGTCCTCGAAAAAGGAAGCGTTCAGTTTCTGTAATCTAGGTGTATATGCCGAGTAGCTTTGAAAAACCGGTCTATTTTGATAATTTAACCCTCTGTAGATTACTTGCCCCTGATTATTTCCCCAAACATCTATCGTACTATCATCAACATAGGAAGAAAGCAAAGTCGGCTGAGATGCCTTGGTCATCATCTCGAATTTATTCTCAATATCTGCTTTATAAGATGAAGGATCGCTCAATATCGAAAAGGATTTTTTCATCGAATTAGTCAGGGTATCACACCTTGTCGAAAAAAAATTGGGCAGCATCCACTTGACCCCTAAAAAACAGCATACGCACACGGCGGCAAGTGAGATAAAAGATGAAATTCGAGAGCAATTTTTGTTTGCAAAAACCGTAAGAGCAATTCCAGCAATCGGGGCAAACCCAAAGAAGACCAAAACATGCAGATCAGCACGACTAAACCCATGTTTCCAATTCAAAAACAAGAGAAACCCAATACCTAACACTGGCAGAAAGATTTTTGCCTTTTCCTGCCAAGAGCGCCTATCAAAGGTTTCCAGAAGAATAATGAAACCTGAAAGACTACACGCAAGCAGAGCCGTGACACCAACAGCGAAGACCTTTGAGGGTTCGTATATCGCCATCGATTTTCCGTACCCCGAAGCCATTTCCCACGAATTCAATAAATACGCAGGAAGATTCAGAAGTGATTGCTTCAACAATATCCATCCAATGGCAAAAGTCGCAAATAAAAGACTGTTTAGTATGATAGCGGTTTTTTTTTCTTTTTTGATAAGAAGATAAATCGTTAGCAAAAAAATAAGAAATCCACTCGACATCAATAAGGTAAATTTCACGAGCGACAACAGGCCGCAAAAGAACGCGAAAAGATAATAATAGCCGTATTCCTTTTTCCCTGTTTCCAAGACACACACTACACACCAGCATAATAATCCCAAAGATAAGACTGATGAAGACTCTTGGAGGATCCAAATTGGATTAAGAAACACAAATGCCAGCAGGGGAATCCTCAAATAAAGATTCGTTTTCACCAGGAGAAGAATAAAGCCTAGAGCAACCCATCCTTTCAAAACGAACTCCAAGAAAATCCGATTATCTACCTCCCATCCAGTATAATCAGGAGTGAAAAGAAACCCAAGTGGACCATACGTGAAGATAACTTCCGTCCCAAAACTCAAAGAGTTTTCATATGCATGATTGAGAAACAATTCCCACGCCGGATCCAACCCCTTTGAGTCTGCCGCCCTCTCAGGGAATTGCATCAGAGATAATGCAACAGACACCATCAATGTTACATAAACTACCTTAGGGGTAATACGAAGAAGTAGCTTACAAACCTTCAGTTCGGTGATCTTCTGGAGGAAATGAATCTGAAGCATTATCTCAGTGGCCTGTAGAATTCAAACTCCGCTGGACTCTAGAGAATTTCCAAAACAGATTCGGGAGGACGACCCAAGGCCGCTCTTTTCCCTTTTAGCACGATAGGTCGTTCAATCAGCTTTGGATTATCGATCATCAAATTTAACCACTCTTTTCGACTGCGCTGATCATTTTTTGAAAGACCTAATTCTTTAAAAAGAGGTTCTTTTTCCCGAATCAGCTGCAACGGTTCCAATTCCAGCTTATTACAGATTTTATCCAATTCACTCATAGATGGTGGTGTATTCAAATACTCAATGATATCAATAGAGCCGCCCTGTTCTTCAAGCAAAGTCAGAGTGGATCGGCTCTTACTGCATCGCGGATTGTGATAAATAGTGATTCTGCTCATAGCTTTTTAAGTGCTTAAATGAAACCGAGCTTCATTCATTTCGTAAAGTAATGGCTCTCCCTTTAAGTGCCGCTGAATATTGTCTAGAGAGATAGTATGCATTGGATGAAGACGCTCCGGATCTGGAGGCCATTCGGACAAGGGAGATTGATGAGCCGTCAGAATCAAATTTGGATAGTTCCTCGCTGGATGACCCACGCTTAGCTCATCATCACCATCCAATACATCCAGTCCAGCCCGCAAACGACCGTTTTCCAATTCACTAAAAAGAGCTTCCTGATGAATAATAGCTCCTCGAGCCGTGTTCACAACGATTCCATTGTCCGGTAACTTTGCCAATAGCTCAGCATTGATACTATGCCGAGTGTTCTCATTTAGACCGGCCATCACAATGATCGTGTCACATACATCAAAGAGCTCATCCAATGAATCTACGCGAGCAGGTTCACATTCAGAGACAAATGGATCAAAGATCGTCACATCTGTACCAAACGCTCGGCAAAATTCATAAAACTGGCGTGCTATGACACCAAACCCATAAATCCCCACTTTACTGTTTCGGAGTGAACCATTGGTTTCAACATGAGGTAGCTTCCATTGGCCACTTCGCTTTACTTCTATGTGCTCCCTCAGGTTTTTGAAGCAAGCCAGCAAGAGAGCAAACGTAGCTTCGGCAACATAGTAAGCTTGACCTGGCCCCCAATTGGTAACCGGAATCTCACTTCTAATCACCCCTATAGGAATAAAACCACGAACAGATCCCGTTACATGGCAAATATACTCCAAACTACCCGAAAATTCCGCGATACTCGGAGGCACTTTCACTGAATCCCATCCTGTCAGTAGGATGTGGCAATTTCGAATTTTATCGGCTATTGTCTCTTCTGACAGATCAGCAGCATTTATAACAACCTCAAGGTCTCCTAACTTTTGGAGAGCCTTAATAAAGGGATCAATAAAAAGATCAGCACGTAATTCCCTAGTCGCTAAATGAAGAAATTTTTTCGACATCGTTTACCAATTTTCTCTGATAAAGGCGAGATCCGCACACGCGTTCTCAAACAAGTATTCAGGAGTATCGTTTTCTGTCCTGGTCCCCTTTGTGAATTCGATCGTAATGGTACCACTAAAACCATAATCCTTCATGATCGAAATTGTGTTTTTGGCTTTTTCTGCACGATCTTCTATTCGGCTAAGCATCTCAAAGTTTTCTGCGCTTCGCATCTGCATATGCAGATGGGTTATCCGCGAGCCCAATGCTTCAAACCAAGTTTTTAGTGATTCTTCAGTACTGTTGAACGGATGTACAATCGCTTGAAAACGGCTATCCCCCCATTCTGAAAATGCTTTTGCGGCTCCTTCGGGGGTTTCCACTAGAGTGTTCGGATGGCATTCACATAAAACACGAGTCCCTTCGGGCAATTGAAGCCCCCAGTCATTAACTGTTTTTACGTAAAGGCCCCAATCCTCATCGTTGTTTCCAATATTAAATTTTGTACCGCCCGTCTGCAATTTTCGAACAGCATCCGAAGCCATTCGACGGCTTTCACCAAACTCCTCGGAAAACCCAGTATAGTTATTAAATATTTCTATAAATGATGAAGCCGATTCAAGGGCTGCTCTCTCCGTTTCATCTGCCATATAGTAATGGTTTTCCCAGAGTTCAATACCTGCAAAGCCAGCATCGCGTATCCGATCAATCCACTCACTGACTCTGTAGGAAGGTTCTCTCTTTTCGCTCCAGCGATTGGGCTCAAGCAAAATGGATCCGAGGTATATAGTTGGGCATTGTTCACTCATTTCGAACAATCATCACCAACCCGATCTGAGAGGTCACGCAATTTCTTGGCTAAAGGATTGTTTTTTGCCCATAAAAGTCCATTGTTCTTCCGAAACATCAGTCACGACAGAAAATCGGCGACGACCAGGCCCACTGGTCATTTTTCTGACGAACTCTGACATAGTATTGATCACCCTTCTCACCTGATGGATCGGTAAATTCAACCTGGGCATTCAGCTCATGAGGAAGAGCAGCCTGATTCAATCGCCATCCGCTAGACCCCAATCCATCCATCAGACCTGATCGAGCCCCTTCAAGAACATCCTTGAGAGGCCATTCAAACCTTTGACCATTTAACACTGCATAGACAGAAGCTTCCTGCGGCATTTCAACCTCCAGACACATCCCCTGACTTGTATTGGTAAAAGCATTTGGATTCCCTTCTGTTTCAGTAACAAAACAGACGGAAGTATCATTTTTATCAACAACATGAGATGAGTGAAATCTTGTTTCACCATCTTTGGCGTCCAACGGAGAAACCACCTGTTTCCCTCTGAATCTTGGTTCAACATCCAACACAACGCCATCCGATATACCAAATTCAGCTTCCCATGGAAAAACCTTCCCTTTAGGGCCCCAACCTAATTCTAGAAACAATTTTGTAAGGAGTGTTTCCTTCACCGCTTTCGGTTTTAAATCGCATTCTGATACACGATGCAAAAGACGATTATTTTTGAGGATATCGATGTAATCAATCGCACCACCCGCTTGAACTTCTATCTTAATATCCCGGGATCCTTTAGATGAGACGACTGAGCCCATCGGCTGATCATTGAGGAGAAATCGAAGTTGAATTTTGTCTCCTGTCATAGCCCAGGTTCGACGGTCATAAAAAGCCGCCCAAATCGCCTTTCTTTCACACGACTCAGCCCACACTCCAGTTAGCCCATGCCCATAGGAGCCGGGATGGCCACTGTGGTGATCAGTCCCTCCTGTAACACCAAAAACATTTCCCTGATTAAGACCGTATTGCACTGTCCCTTCCCAATCCGATGGCCCCATGTCGTGCAGAAAAGGATGTGTATTATCACTTCCCTCTGAACATCCATGCATGGAGATAAGCTCAACCACTGGAGCAAATTCAGGATCAAAAGAGCTCCAATCAATTCCTCTAGTTCCCTTTTTATAACCGATATGATGAGGCTGCGCCAATGTATCAACGCCACGATGACGGAGCTCTCGAAGCTGCCCATTGAGATCCATCAGATCGGAAGGATAAAGAATCTCTCCCTCCAGACCTTTATAGAGAATATTACGATCACCCGTCGCACAAAAATGAACCTCAAAAGCCGGAAAAATCACAAATTCTCCCTCTTCATTCTTTTCTCGCAGTTCCTCCATCATGGCCGACCAGCCAGCCTTTAATTTAGCAAACCCTTTAAGGTGATATTCAATCGTCGCTTTTCGTCTTGGAATCGCCTCAGGCATATCCGGCCAATGAGCATGTCCCGTCACAGAAACAAAATCGAGCCGCTCACGGGCATTAGCTAACGCATCGGACAACGGTCCATGGCCATACGAAATTCCGCAGTGGTTATGTATATCACCATAGAGAGGAACAAAATCATAAAGCTTGGACATCAGATATGATTCTCAGATATCCTTTAAAGAGAAGTCAAACCTCCCAATAGTCTGTAGTCTCCGATGCACATCTTTATAAAAATTCGATGGTGACACAAAAGAGCTTTCCTCATCTCTTCATTTTGATACGATGCCATCGTGAATTTCAGAGAAATGCCCTGTCGCCGCGTTGGAAATTCCGGTCTTTATGTATCAGAGATCGGATTAGGTCTATGGAAATGGGGAGACCCTTCCTACGATGAATCCCGCGTAAGTGATCATGATGGCTTTCCCATTTTAGATCGAGCTTTGGAACTAGGGGCCTTTCACTGGGATACAGCCTGTTCCTACAACATTGGAGCGGGGAATTCTGAGCGTTTAATCGGTCGTTATTTTGCCTCTCGGCCATCTGCTCGGGAAAAGGTCATTTTATCTACCAAGATTCACAATCCTGTACGTGAAGAACATGAGATGGAGGCGGATTTCACCCCAAACCAACAAGGTGGTTCTCGTGCTTACATCCAATACGGTGTCGAGAAATGTCTTCAACGTCTGAAGACAGACCACATTGACATCCTTTATCTGCATCGACCTGTTACCAATGAAGATGGAAGCTATCGTATCCCCCTTGATGAAACATGGGGAGCTATGGATGATCTCATCACACAGGGAAAAGTTCGGTATCTCGGAGCTTCCAATCATTCTACCCAGCAGATCAAAGATGCCTCCGAAATGATGAAGCAAGTTGGCAAAGACATTTCTCGGCGAATTGTCGTCGTGCAAAACCGGTATAACCTATTAGAACGCGAAAAAGTCGCCTGCGAAGAAGGTGTCAGTGATAATGATTTCCTTCGAAACACTGAAGCTCATGGTTTAGGGATGGTTCCATTTTATCCACTGGCTAGCGGCCTTCTCACAGGACGCTACCGAAAAGGAAACCTCGACTCTGCTTCCGGTAGAATCATCGACGACAATCTTCAGAATCAGTTTCTCACGGAATCAAATCTCAATAAAGTCGAAACCCTGGTTAAATATGCCGAAACTAAAGGGATCAACGTTCCTCAATTCGCCCTTGCTTGGCTCCTCGCTCATAACGAAATTCCCTCTGTCATCGCAGGTGTTAGCACGATGGCACAATTGGAAGATAACGTTAAGGCAGTTCAGGTAAAGCTGACTGAGTCAGACCTCAAAGAGATAGACGATTTGCTTGCGTCGACTTAAGAGGAAGCTGCCTGATCGTGCTGCATCATATCTCTATTAAGTGCTTTTTCTCCTTAGCCATCGGTTACCTCACCCTCTGGCCTATCCCCTATTTAAGTGCCCAAAACTCCACGGCCGTGACAACAACTCAACTGAACTCAACTATCTCCGATCAACTCGTTATCATTGGAACTTACACGGATAAAGGTACCAGTGAAGGTATCTACTTGTTTCGTTTTCTGGCAGAAAGAGAAACGCTGGAACCTGTTGGGATCATTCGAGACATCGATAACCCCTCCTTCATAGCCATTCATCCAAATGGCCGTGTCATATACGCAGTCAGCGAAGTGCGCGGATCATCTCATCATGAAGGTGGTTCGGTGAGTGCGTATGAAATTGATTTTGACTCCCTGAAAGTGACCTTCCTCAATAAGGTATCCACAGGATGCGCTGGCCCCTGTCATCTCACGGTTGAT
>CAXMUM010000089.1:0-8092 GCA_964196585.1 uncultured Opitutaceae bacterium | reverse complement strand
AGCCCTAAAGCAAAACGTGTCGAGTACCGCACTCCAGATCCATCCGCAAACCCATACCTCTGCTTCTCTGCAATCATGATGGCAGGTCTCGATGGTATCCAAAATAAAATCGATCCAGGTGAAGCCTTTGATAAGAACCTTTATGATCTTCCCCCTGAAGAATTGGCCAAGGTTCCAACAGTACCAGATTCACTAAAGGGCGCAACTGAAGCTCTCGCGAATGATCACGACTTCCTCACGAAGGGAGATGTCTTCACCAAAGACTTTATTGAGAACTTTATTTCGATGAAATCAAATGAGTATGACGAAGTTCGTCTTCGCCCTCACCCATACGAATTCTCTCTTTACTATAACGTGTAAGAGAACATCAAAAAATCTATCTCCAAGAAGCCTGGGTTCAATTGAATCCGGGTTTCTTTTTTTCTGCCTACTTCAGATCATCCAGATCCAATTTCTTTACGCTGACAAATTTACCCCTAAAGAGCTCCTCTAGAGCTTCTCTATTCGATTGCGGTATACGTTCTACAAGCTCGGATAACTCAGGAACTCCTTCTTCCCTCTCGCGACCAATCGTCTCTTCCTTCTGAGCGACCTCAGCGGTTTGTGGCTCAGAAACATCGACTGACGCTAAAGGTGATTTTCCATCCTTTATTTCAGCCTCAATGAATCGATCCTCATTTTTCTCAACTTTAGAGGAACCCTCAACGAGGTCGGTCAGAATCTTTTTTTTTTCGCTAGATTCTGCGATCTGCCCTTCCGGTGGCAACTTCCCCGCCAAACTCGAAATCTCCTGAATCAATGAATCAATCGCTCTTGAACGGCAGTTTTCAGCAGCCTTCATTAGAGCAACCTCAAAATTAACTTTTTCAGAAAGACCAAATTTAATCCCTGTTTCCCCTTCAATAAGACTATCCAATAACCGCGTTAACGACTCCGATGTCATACCCGAACCCAAGATATCTGTAGAACCATTTCCCCTTACTGACTCCAGAAGAGCATTTCTCACTAGATTCTGTAGATCGATTAAAAGTCTCAGAAGATCGCGGCCGTTGTCATCGAATTCATCTACAAGTGAGACAATGTCAGCATAGTTTCCAGATGCGATAGCTTTTGCCAACTCAAGAACCTTCTCTGAGGACACCAACCCATAAACCTCCAAAACATCTGCTTCTGCAATTTTACTGCCACAAAAAGAAATCATTTGATCCAGGATTGATTGAGAATCCCTCATCCCTCCGTCCGCCAGCCGAGCAATCGCTTTTAGAGCCAAGTCCTGTATTTCAATCTTCTCATCTTTGGCAATATGCGCCAGATGGCCTGCAATCAGAGTCTCAGAAATTGGTTTTAAATCAAACCTTTGACAGCGAGAAATGATAGTTGGCAATACCTTTTGTGCCTCCGTCGTCGCAAAAACAAATTTAACATGCGCAGGAGGCTCTTCCAGGGTTTTTAGCAACGCATTAAAGGCTGCAGTGGAAAGCATATGAACCTCATCAATGATATAGACCTTAAACTTTCCCTGGGAAGGCGCATACCTTACATCATCTCTCAGATCACGAATTTGATCTACCGAGTTATTGGATGCTCCATCAATCTCGATCACATCCATCGAACTTCCCTTTAAAATGGACTCACAGGATGCACAGATACCGCATGGTTCAGCGGTCGGACCCTTTTCACAATTGAGAGCCTTAGCCAATATTCTGGCCATGGATGTTTTTCCCGTACCTCTAGGGCCTACGAAAAGATAAGCGTGAGCAATCCGGTCCCTCAAAATCGCATTCTTCAAGGTCCTTACGACATGATCCTGACCTATGACATCATCAAATATTTGAGGACGCCACTTCCGAGCAATTACCTGATAATCAGATGACATTATTGAGAAAAAATGAGGAAAATTAAGTGGCCAGGCTACCTACGGCACACGCGAAGCGTAGTTACCGTTGCTACCTTCCGGTCCTGGCGGAGTTCACCCGTCCAACGTTGCATAGGACCTGGCCAAGACGAAACGTAGAAGCGTTCCACTGGCTTTCAATCAATAAATCAAAAAAGAGCCAAAAGACTCAGAAAACCAAATCAACAACCCTCAAGAAGGGTTCAAAATAGCAACAACCCTTTCGATTATTTTCTCTACAGGCCAAAGGCGGCCAATTCCCTCATAGCCACAAGCCAACATACCTTCTTCCGGTCCAATAAACTCATGCTGACGCTCCTTCAAAACAGCGATATTGGCCTGCGTTGCCGGATGTTGGTACATCTTCCCGTTCATAGCAGGAGCCAACAAAACAGGTGCCTGGCATGCCAAATAAAGAGACGACAAGAAATCCGGGGCTAACCCATGTGCAAACTGTGCCAAAACATCCGCTGTTGCAGGAGCCACCAATAAGAGGTCTGCCTTATCCGCCAGTTCAATGTGGCCAGGTTGCCATCCATTTCCCTCATCCCATAGGCTTTTCCCAACTGGATTGCGACTCAATGCCTGTAAAGTCAGACTACTGATAAATTGCTCCCCTCCTTTGGTTAAAATCGGAAATACAGACGCACCAAGCTTGCGCAGCTGACTCACCAAGTCAGCAGCCTTGTAGGCTGCGATGGAGCCCGTAACACCTAAAACAATCGTCTTTCCTGTCAGAGATTGGTTTTCCATGACCCGAAACGATGGCTGAGACTGCTAAAGAGGCAAGACTAGAGCATTTGCTCTCATTCGGGCAACTTATCCGGCATTTCTTCGGGTCTCGGTCCATCTTCAGGAGGTGGAGGCCGGTCTCCTCTTGGCCGCTGGCGTTTCCTCTCTCCGCTGAAGTAACGTTTTACACGTTTTCGCTGTCTCTCCTCCATCTGCTTCATCTTTATCTGCTGCTCAGGAGTCAATTCTGCGCTCATCCGCTCATCACGTTCTTCGTGTAATTTAGTATGCTTGAGAAAATTCTCACGCCTAACTTCCCTTACTTTATTCGAAATGTCCTCTATGATGGGACGAATGTTTTCAACTTGCTCAGGTGTTAATTCCAATTCACGCGCCATGTGCCGCATCTGCCGGTCAGTCAATTTTTCAATGTTCACCGGTCCTCTCGGGAACGGTTTTTTCACATATTTATTCGCCACTAATCCACCCACAACACCTCCAACCAAAAAGATGGCTGAAAGATACAAAACTACCTTAAGTTTACCGTTATTCATCATTGAAGAAAGAACTCCGAAGTCATTTGATCCGCTAATAACAATTCATCTTCGTATCCATTCTCGAGAACAGTATAGTTCGAAGCCATCGCAATAATCATGAGGAGACAGGAGACTCCCAAAACCTTTGGTAAAAGGAGTTCCAGAATCCGACTCTCGTGAGTTTGAGAAAATGCCTGTGCAACAACTCGTGTGGCAAAACCTTGAGGCATCTCGATCGAATCATCCTGCTTGATCGAAGCTGCTGAATCAGTCATCCGATTCCAGATATTTTTAAAATCAGTCATTTTTCTCTTCCTGTTGTAATTGTTTGAACGCTTTTTGCAATTTTTTCCGAGCTCGAAAGGCCCGCACTTTGATCAAATTTTCTGACCACCCTGTCATCTCAGATGCTTCTTTTAAGGATCTCCCCTCCAAATCAATAAGAATCATCAGAGCACGATCCTTGGGGGGCAACGTATCCAGCATCTTGTGAACCAATTCTTTGGCAGCTATTGAATCTACGAGTGAATCCTGGGATTTATCCTCCATTGTTGCTTCCAGCACTGCCACTTCCGTTTCACCCAAATCTGACCATCTCAATTCCGGTCTGCGTTTTTGAGCACGCAACTGGTCAATACATGTCGTTACGGCAATGCGGGAAACCCAATGGGTAAACGGCACCACTCCTTTATATTGCTGAAATCGAGAAAACATCTTTAAAAAAATATCCTGAGCTAAATCCTCTTCTAAAACACGTCTGGGAAGATGGGATCGGACAATCCTGATAACCATGGGATAGAGGTGCTCAACCAGACTTCGAGCAGCAGCTTGATTCTGCTCTCTAACCTGCGCCAAACAACCTGCCAGGTCAAAATCTTCATCCAACATAAACCATTACATACATACAAATTGACTGATCCATCAACGATATTAGACGGCATCGGAGCTCTCTGGTTACACTTTTTCAAAAGATACGCCTGACAGGGAAACCCAGCCATACACGTAGCCCTATGAGGAGTTTGACACCAAAAATGTAAAGTAACACAACTTGACATCCGAAGAATACACTTCTAGGAACTTTTCTCAATGAGGACAAACCTCCCAGCCGAACGACTTCGTCTTTTACGTAATCTACTTCCGCTTCTGTAGCGGTCGATAGGATCGGCATGTATATTCCCGGCCCATCGATCGCGCGCCGGACCACCTAAGAACCACTTTTCCGGGCTTTACTATGCCCTCTTACAAAAAATCACCATTTAACCACTTTCCTGATGCAAAAACCACCTATTACAAAATATAAGCCCTTCCCGCAGGTTTCTTTGCCAAACCGGCAATGGCCATCACGTACCATCACTCAAGCACCTACTTGGTGCAGCGTCGACCTTCGAGACGGAAACCAAGCCCTGATAACTCCCATGAGTATTCAGTCATCCTTGGAAATGTTTGATCTCCTCGTCGCTACAGGATTCAAAGAAATCGAGGTTGGGTTTCCTTCCGCCAACGATATCTATTTCAATTTTCTCAGACAATTAATTGAAGAAACCCGTATTCCTAATGATGTGACAATTCAGGTCCTGGTTCAGGCACGCGAACATTTGATTCGCCGTACTTTTGAATCTCTACAGGGAGCCAAACAGGCTATCGTGCATCTCTACAATTCCACCAACCCTCTTCAACGCAGAGTCACTTTTGGAAAATCAAAAGAAGAGATGAAGGCTATCGCAGTCGATGGAACAAAGTTGGTCAAGGAATTGGTACCAAGCGTTCCGGACACTCACATCCGTTTCCAATACTCTCCTGAGAGCTTCTCAGACACTGAACTCGAATATTCCCTGGAAGTCTGCGAAGCAGTCATGGACATCTGGCAACCAACAGCCGAAGAGCCAATCATCTTAAACCTGCCCGCTACCGTTGAAATCGCTACTCCCAATGTTCATGCTGACCAAATCGAATGGTTTTGCACCCATATGAAAGATCGGGATAAAGCGATTATTAGCCTGCATACACACAATGATCGCGGGACTGGCGTCGCAGCAACTGAGTTAGGACTTTTGGCCGGTGCGGATCGTGTCGAAGGAACACTTTTTGGAAACGGCGAAAGGACCGGTAATCTCGATGTCGTTACGGCAGCACTTAATCTGTATTCGCAGGGAATCGATCCACAACTCAACTTTAGTAACCTCAATCAAATTCGAGAAGTTTATGAACGATGCACCCGGATGACCGTGCACGAACGTCATCCATATGCAGGCGAGCTCGTTTTCACCGCTTTTAGTGGCTCCCACCAGGATGCCATTAAGAAGGGAATGGATCAAATGGATACCTCCAAGGGAGCACTCTGGCAGGTTCCTTATTTGGCCATCGATCCAAATGATATTGGTCGAAACTACAAAGCCATCATCCGCATTAATAACCAAAGTGGAAAAGGTGGTGTCGCCTATATTATGGAGCACGAATTTGGCTTTGAAATGCCAAAAAAAATGCATCCAGAGTTTAGCCGCGTTGTGAATGAAATCGCTGATAAAACAGGTATTGAGATTACCTCCGCTGAAATTCACAGCATCTTCAAAGCTGAGTACATCGATTCAAAAAATCCTTTTGAACTCGAAAATTTTCGAACCAAGAGTCTCCCGTCAGGTGAAATTGAATGCTGGGCAACTGTTCAGATCCAGAATACAAGCACCGAACTCAATGGAACAGGCAACGGTCCAATCGATGCCTTCGTGAATGCCTTACAGAAAGAACACCCATGCGAGTTCGAGCTCCTCTCTTATTCCGAACACTCTCTCGGAACAGGCGCAAATTCTCAGGCCGTTTCTTACATTCAGATAAGCAACAAGGAGAACTCCACTTGGTATGGAGCGGGCATTCATACAAATATCGAGATCGCCTCTATCAAGGCCCTTCTCAGTGCCTTGAATCGTTCTCAAAAATAGAGCTGTTTTCAGAAGCAATAAGTTCCGTGGAAGATGCTTTCCTCGGAACTTAATTCGAATTCACAAGAGACCCCTATCCTTTGCGGCCCACACGGGACCACAACCAGAACCCCAACACCTGATACAGTAGATTCGGTAACCAAAGCAACAAATCAGGTCTAAGTGCCGGGTATTTATCCAAAAGTCCGATCATATTCATACAAAAGTAAAAGAACATCGCTAGGACCATCGCGATTCCAAGATTTGCACTCGTCTCCTTTCGCTGAACTTTAATACCCAAAGGCACCGCCAAAAAGGCCAACGAGAGGACTGAAAACCCCAGGGCGAGTTTTTCATGTAAGACAATCTGCACCTGCATTTTACCACGTGCAATTTCTTCAGCCGTTAACTCCTCTGGAGGAGAATCTTGCCATCTGCGAATCTCTTCAATCAATTCATTGAAATTCATCCAGGACATCTTCTTTCGAAAGGAATCTCCACCTCCAATGATCTTATCCAATGGCAATTGTTGGCTGATCTTGCCAAACGACCCTGTTCTCAGCCTTGCTTTGGAAAAATTTTCCGGGTCATTCTGATTCCTGTTTTCGACCAAACAATTTTCCAAAACCAATATGATGAAATTGTCCTCTTCATCATATTCTAGATAACCTGATTCAGCGTGAACAAAGTTGGTTACCCGATTTTTCTCATCTAATTCCCAAAGCCAAAAATTAATTAGTTTATCCTTCTCCTTCTCCTCCACGTAGATAACGCGGCCCGGAAAATCCCGAATGAATGTTTTTTCGACAACAAAACTAAGCGGACTAATCCTCACCGCATCCTTAAGCACTCTCTCGTAACGAGTTTTCGCATTGGGTCCATAATAGAGATTCACGACCAAACAAGCTGCTACACCCAGGATTGCTAAAAAGAAGATAGGAGACGCAATTCGATGCAACCCCACACCCGCAGATCTCATAGCTACTATCTCATTCTGCGAAGACAATCTACCTAGAACCAATAAAATTCCTACTAGAATGCCAAACGGCAACGCATAGGAAAGCACCGTGGGGACAAGCATGTAGATCAGTTCAAAGAAAAGCGGAAAAGACAGCTGTCCTTTCACCAACAAGCCAATCATATCTTTCAGCACGTTTCCCGAAACCAAGACGGACGCGATCAGACCAACCGCTAAAGAACAGGTAATAAAAACACTTCCAAAAATGTATCGATGAAGGATAGTCAATGGACTGCGGCTTAATAGGTTGCTACTGGAATCACTATACTCTTGTTCTGGGCATCTTCTGAAAATTTTCCAACTGTGAAATTTACTCCCAACAAACCACCTATCTATGGGGAAACTTTAGAATCCCTCGGCCAACGGCTTTCTGAAAGGAACCAACCGCTCTTTCGAGCAGGTCAAATCATGGACTGGCTTTACAAAAAAAGAGTCCGGACCTGGAGTGAAATGACCAATCTTCCCTCCTCGCTTAGAGATTGGCTCTCCGAAACTTTTGACATTTCCCCCACCCAATTCGTCATCGAAAAGTCCTCCGAAGATGTTACCAACAAATTACTGCTTCGCCTTGGTGATGGATCACTTATCGAGACAGTCATCATTCGGGCACCCCAAAGAGGAGTCGGACAAGATTCCTCCCGCAAAACAATCTGCATATCGACCCAAGTTGGTTGCGCATACGGCTGTCTTTTTTGTGCCTCCGGCCTCGCGGGTTGGAAGCGAGATCTCTCTCCCGGAGAAATCGTTTCCCAACTCATACAGATCTGTCATCTCGAAGATTCAAACACCTCTAGAGATAAAAACGAAATTGCCTCATTCGATAACATCGTGGTTATGGGAATGGGAGAACCTTTGGCCAACTATGACAATCTCCTTCAGGCCTTAAAAATCCTGAATGCACCTTGGGGCCTTAATTTCGGGGCTCGCCGGATAACTGTTTCCACCTCGGGTCTGGTTCCTCAAATGATCAAACTCGCCAGCGAGCCAATGCAGTTTC
>CAXMUM010000088.1:0-8121 GCA_964196585.1 uncultured Opitutaceae bacterium | reverse complement strand
CTGAGAGGATCCGATGATAAGGACGTTTTTGGGCCCATCGATAGGTCCTTTGTTTTTTACATAGTCTATCTGCTCTTGGACATTAGCGGCACATCCTTCCGGATGTGAGGTTATGCATACAAATCCACGGATCTTTGGTTTGATGATCATAGAAGGGGAATCTTGTTATTTGAGAGAAGTTGGTCGAGAAAAACTTTGAGGGCTCGATTCTGTGCTTTTTGAGTGGAAGAACATCTTACCCAAGGCGCCAAGAATGAGGATGAGGGCAATAATGGACAGAATTTTCCGCTCTTGTCTGGTTAAGGATAAGGACATGGTGTTTCCCAGGGGAAGAGATTTGGTAAAAAAAGTTTTACAATGCAAGTTGATAGCGTGTGGATGTTCTTTTATCTCTAATTGCAGTTTTCATTTTGTCGTTTAGAGTAGAGGGAATATTCTTCCCAGCATATCCTCTTGTCTTACATTAAAATGAGTATGCGTATCTTTAGGTTCCTCTTTGTCCTCTTAACATTATCTTTTCTGCAAGGTCGGGCAGAGCCCGTGGTCACTGATTATGTGACAGCTGAGCTTATTTCTGAGAATGAAACGATTCGGGGAGGAGAAAGCTTTTGGGTAGCTCTCCGCCTAGAGATGGAGGAACATTGGCATACCTACTGGAAGAATCCGGGGGATTCTGGTTTGGCTTCAACGATTGAATGGGATTTACCTGAAGGTTTCTCCGCTGGAGCGATTGTTTGGCCTACACCAAAAAAAATAGAGCTCCCTCCGTTTATGACGTATGGCTACGAGGGAGAAGTCTTTTTGCTGGCCCGTGTGACAGCTCCGACTGTCCTCGAAGAGGGACAGGAGATAACATTGCAGGCACGTGTTGATTGGCTTGCTTGTAAAGAATATTGCATTCCAGGGGAGGCGAACCTTTCGGTGGTGCTGCGTGCAACTGACGAGGAAAAAGTCATTGATACCCGATGGAAGGAAAGTTTTGCGCAAGCCCGATTGAATATCCCTGTCGAAAATGTTGGGTGGCCAGTTGAGGTTTCCAGAGAGGAAGGAAAGATCGCTTTGTCTATTTCTCTGCCCGATGAGGCGAATGTGAACGAAGAGACTGTCTACTTTTTTGCTGAAGAAGCCGATGTGATAGAACCAGCGGCGCCTCAGGAAGTGTCTTTTGACGGAAAACATCTGCAGGTTCTCCTTACTCCTTTAGGAGATTTGGAAGAGCCCGTGTCATCATTGAAAGGTGTTCTTTTTTCATCAGATGGATTCGGGGAAGGAATTCCTCTGAATGCAGTTGTTCTTTCTGCAGAGATAGGTGAAGGAGGGTCAATGACAGCGGTTCAGAATGGATCTTTGAGCACCTCCGGTTCTGAGATAAGTATCTGGTCGGCTATTACTTTTGCTTTGGTGGGTGGATTGATCTTAAATTTGATGCCCTGTGTCTTTCCAATTCTTTCCATTAAGATTCTTTCGTTTGTCCAACAATCTGGAGAAGATCATTCCAAGGTAGTTAAACATGGGGTTGTTTTTGCCTTAGGTGTTTTGGCCAGCTTCTGGGTTCTGGCGGGATTGTTGATCTTTCTTAGATCACAGGGAGAGGCTTTAGGTTGGGGGTATCAACTTCAGTCACCTCCATTTGTCATGGTGATTGGTGGATTACTTTTTGTTTTGGCACTCAGCCTATTAGGCGTTTTTGAGGTAGGTGGTTCATTGATCAGCTTGGCTGGAAAAACGAAGGGTGAAGGCTATTCCGGCTCCTTCTTTACGGGAATTCTAGCGACGATTGTGGCAACACCTTGTACCGCTCCGTTTATGGGGGTAGCTCTATCCTTTGCGCTGACTCAGCCAGCAGTTGTTTCGTTGATTGTTTTTTCGGCTTTGGGGATTGGAATGGCAGCACCTTACTTGATTTTATCAATTTCGCCGTCGCTTCTTAGGCTTTTACCCAGACCAGGCGCTTGGATGGAGACTTTTAAGCAGGTCATGGCATTTCCTTTGATGGCGACGTTGATCTGGTTGATTTGGGTTTTGGGGTATCAGATAGGGATCGATGGTATTTTTCGTTTCTTAATCGCCTTATTGGCTCTTGCGATTGCTTCCTGGATGATGGGGCGATGGAACGTCCCTGTCAAAAAAACATGGGTACGAAATATAGCGAAAGTATGGGTTTTCCTCTTTATATTACTTGCTCTTTGGTTGGGGAAGGAGGCTTCAACTTTTCAGAACAATGAAGCAACTTCCGTAAGTGGCGCCGATAGTCATGGGATACAGTGGGAGGTGTATTCGGATGAAAAATTGACGAAATTGAGGAATGCAGGGAAACCGGTCTTTATTGATTTTACGGCAGCCTGGTGTTTGACATGCAAAGCAAATGAACTCGCTGTCTTTAGTTCGACGGAGGTTCGGGAACGTTTTGAAGAACTTGGCTTTACGATGCTGAAGGCAGACTGGACCCGGCGAAATTCTGAGATAACGGAAGCATTGGCTAGATATGGACGAACGGGAGTTCCACTGTATGTGATTTATGGATCTAGATCAGAGGACGATCCAGTCATTTTACCTCAAATACTGACGCCAGGTATCGTCCTGGAAAAATTGTCTATGTTATAGACTGCTTTGAAGGTGGTTCTCGAGTTTTTGCCAAAGTGAAGTGGGAATATCTTCTGCCCGGCTTTTAGAAGAGAAACCTTCCTCTGCTAGATCGTTAAGCCATTTGTTCCGCGGCTCTTCAGGGAACGTCTTTAGGGCTGAGCCAATCTGTTTCCTTCGATGTTGAAACAGGTTGCGAATGAGTTGTTTGGTTTTCTTTGAAAAGAGAAAAATGTTCTTCTTTTTTTCTAAACAAAGGAGGCTGGAGCCAACATCTGGTTTGGGGTAAAAACAGGAGGAAGCTACGTTATGGCCGAGGTGTGTGTGATACGCTGACTGGAGAAAGACACTGATGGCTCCGAATTGTTTACTTCCTTCCTTGGAGCTGTACCTCTGGGCTGCTTCTTTTTGAAGCATCAGAACCATTTTATCGGGAGGATTCTGGCCGAGGACTTGGTCGATCCACGGGGTTGAAATAGCGTACGGAAGATTCGCTACGATCTTAAAAGGTTGGACCGATGATGGAAGAAAACCAGCCAGTGGGTGGTCGAGAGCATCTCCTTCCATTAGATAGAGACGTTGATTGGCGAGTGGAACGACCGTTTCCTGGAGGTAATTGAAAAGGGTTTTATCTCGTTCGATCGCATAGACAGTTGCGCCAGTTTCCAGAAGAGAGGTTGTTAATGTGCCTAATCCTGGACCTATTTCGATGATGGTATCTTCTTTGGATACATCTGCCAGTTCGATGGATTTCCGAACAATGTTACCGTCGATGAGGAAATTTTGCCCTAATCGTCGATTGGGCGTGTGCCCCAGTTTTTCAAGCAGTTGACAGGTCGCTGAGGGCGTCAATGTCACACTCTTCATTAGATCGAATGAAAATCCTGAATCAGATCGAATGGACTGGGCGCCCGCATAAGAGCTTCTCCTACAAGAATCGCATCGGCACCAACTGCACGGGCTCGTGCTGCATCTTCTTTTGAAAAAATACCGCTTGCACTGATGGTGGTGATTCCGTCTGGAATCTGCGGGATAAGTCGTTCGCTAATGGCCAGGTCCGTTTTAAAGACAGTGAGATCTCGATTGTTGATACCAATAAGCTTAGCATCCACGGAGAGAGTTCGTTCCAAATCGTTCTCATTGTAGATTTCAAAAAGGCTGGATAGGCCAGCCAGTGATGCAGCTTCATGGAGGTCCCTTATTTCTTCATCGGAAAGCGCTCGAACAATAATCAGAATGGCACTTGCTCCGGCAAGAGCAGCTTCTACCACTTGAACCGGATGGAGCATAAACTCTTTTCGCAAGCAAGGGGTGAGGATGTTTTGATCGGCGAATTGATCAGTGACATTCTTTAGATCTGAAAGATGACCTCCAAAATATTTTTCATCCGTTAAGATCGAGAGTGCGTCTGCGCCTGCCTTTGCATACAAATCGGCCTGTACCTTTGAGTCTGCACTGGCTGCAATTGATCCAGCCGAAGGAGATTTACGTTTTATCTCAGCGATGACGGATAGGTGCTTGGGATTTCGCAATGCTTCGAAAAAAGAGGGGCGCTGAAGGACGGTTGGTTTTAACTTTACCAGCTCGTCGTCGGCTATAGTCCGTATGAGTGGTTCGATCTCCTTACGTTTCCATGTTATGATTTCGGCGAGCTTATCCATTGGGTGTTGTTGAGGAGAGAGGAATCTTCGGGTGGGTGAAAGAAAAAAATAGGTATCCTTTCGGGGAAGAAGCAGTCTTCCATCTTTATTTGTACTTTTCAGTTGGCTTCTAAGTGTGTCTTACTTCGAACAATGAGTGCCGTGAACGAACTTCGTGAGATTGTTGCTAAATTACGTGGCCCTGGGGGTTGTCCATGGGATCAGGAGCAGGACCACAGATCTTTACGTATCTGTCTGGTCGAGGAATGCTGTGAGTTGCTCGACACGATTGATCGTCTTGATATGGATCATATGCGGGAAGAATTGGGGGATGTTTTACTACAAGTTATCTTTCATGCTCAATTGGCTGAGGAGGCGGGTCTTTTCGATTTGGAGGCTGTAGCTGAGGAGATTAATGAAAAACTGATACGACGGCATCCCCATGTTTTTGGTGAAAATAAACTTTCCACCAGCGATGAGGTGCTTGTTCAGTGGGATCAGATTAAAAAATCAGAAAAAAAGAACGGGAGCCAATCGAAGGGTATTTTCAAGGAATTACCGCCTGTTTTACCGGCTCTTTTGCAAACATCAGAGGTAATCAAACAGATCCAAAAGAAGGATTTGGAGGTTGGGCACCTTTTTGCTGAAGAAGGGATAAAAGATCTTTCTGATAGTCTGACTGAGGAAGAAGCAGGGAGGCGTCTATTTGAGATAGCTGCTGCTTGTCGAAAGGTAGAGATTGATCCAGAGTCCGCTTTGAGAGATTATACGAGAAAAATAACGGAGCTAGTTGAAGAGTCTCATCGAATTTCCTAGTCACTCATCTAAGATGAAAGAAGTGTCAGATGCAGAGGAATTGTTAGTCAGGATTTCGCCCTGGCTGGAGCCTTTTTGCGCTTCTCTTTCGGGTGAACGAAGGCTTTCGGAGAATACTCTGAGAAATTATCGATATGCAGTGATCGAATTTTTTGGCTGGTTGGAGAAGGAGAAACGTTGGAAGGGCGATCTAAATCTTCTTTCAGTCAGAGATTTGAGGGATTATCTAATCGAAATCCAACGCTCCATTTCGAGACGAACGTTACATAATCGCCTATCTGGGTTGAGGTCGTTTTTCCGATATTGGCGAAAAATGGGTAAGATGGAGCAAAACCCTACCACTGGAATTGCTTTGCCGAAACTGAGTCGACCGCTGCCAAAATTTCTGACGGAGAATCAGATGAAGCTTTTACTGAGTGGTCCTTTGCGTTTGTTGGAAAACGAGTCGATTGATGCCTTTTCTGCCTGGAGAGATCGTTTGGTGATGGAATTGCTCTATGGTGGTGGTTTGCGGGTGAGCGAACTGGTCGATTTGAATTATGGGAAGATTGATTTTCAATCGGGTGTGGCTCGTGTCATGGGAAAAGGGAAAAAGGAACGTCTTTGTCCATTGGGTAAAGTGGCGATGGTGGTTCTCGATAAATTTAAAGCCGAATTTGCACAAAAAGTAAGTTATGAGGACCCCGTTGTGATAACCCCTCAGCAGAAGAGGCTTTCTGCGAGGCAGGTGCAACTTCTCTTGAAGCGTTACCTCGCATTAGCCGACTTGCCGGCTGATATCACTCCGCATAAAATAAGGCACTCCTACGCAACGCATCTGTTGAACAATGGTGCGGACTTGCGCTTGGTTCAGGACCTCCTTGGGCATGCGAGCTTGTCGACGACTCAAATATACACACATGTAAGCGTGGGGCGACTTCAGGAGGCCTATCGCAAAGCACATCCCAGGGCCTAGTTTCCTAACTTTGAGAAATCGTTTTGGGAGATTGTCGCTGGCTTAGGATGACACCCATAAGGGTGATTCCTCCTCCAACGACTGCCAAGGTTGAAGGGATTTCCCTTAACCAGAAAAAAGCGACGATTAGTGAAAGGATAGGGATGAAGAAGAGAAATCGGGATGTACGCGCTGCGGATAGATGTTTCATGGCTAGAGCGAAAGTGATATAAGCGATCGCTCCAGGAAAGACACCTAGATACAGGGCAGATAAGGTTGAAGAGAGAGATGCCTCTTCAATGCTGGTTTTTAGTCCGGGGATGAAGAAGAGCATGAAGAGAGTCCCTGTCCACATCGTCCATGCTGAAACGGTGTATCCGCTATAGGTTTTGAGGAGAGATTTCTGAAGCAAAATGGTTGAAGCTCCCGAGAGGGCGCAGAGGCAAGCCCAGGCGACTCCTGCAGATAATGTGAGGCCTCCGCCTTCTCCGAAAGAAATGAGAGCCACACCTGGTAAGCAGAGGGCGAGGCCGATCCAGGTTCCTTTCTCTGGCGCTTCTTTCAATAGAAGAGGGGCAAAAAAACCAGTGATGATCGGAACAAGGCTAATAATGAAGCTGGTTGATCCGGCGCTGATGGTTTGCTCAGCGTAGTTGATGGATATAGTATAAACGGGAATACAGATAAATCCGGTCAAAAAGATGCGTGGCCAATCTTTCTTTTTGGGCCATTCAGGTCGCCAGAATAGGCAGAGGAAGAGGGTTGCGATAGAAGCGACACCATAACGAAAAAGACCAAGATGTTCGGGAGAATAACTTTCAAGTGCCGCCCGAATACCCGAAAATGCTGAAGCCCAGAAGATGAGGGTTATGGTAATAAAAAAACCGGCGGAGGCATTTAGGCGTTTCATCTGGGAAACCGGGAAGATGATTGGGCCCTTTCGACAAGTCGATAGGAATGCTCTCAATTTTTATGCACCTGCCTTAGCCTGGGGACTCAGGAAAAATGGAGCTTAGGAGATATTTCTGAGAGGCACTTCTAGATTTGCCTCAAGCAATATGACCTAGCCAGGCTTTGTGCTTATGATCCCTCTTGTGACGCCGGCCAAACTTGAGGGAAAAAGGGTCCGTCGAAAGGGGTTCCGGGTGCTGCATTGGGTCCTAGAAGAGGAACGTTGGCGTGACGATTACCTTTTTTGTCCTTCTCGACTTTTTTAAAGGGATCAATTCGACCCCGATAATAAGTCCCCAAGGGCATATAGTGGATGATGATCGATCTCCTCGGTTGGGTTGAAAGATTCGGTCCTGATCCATGCACACATAAGCTGTGATGAATACTACCTTCTCCTGCTTTTAGAATGCAGGGTTCATCGATCCATTCTTTTCCATCGGCAAGCTGATCTTTGAGGCCATCCAGATCTTTCAAATGAAAATTTTCTGCATTTTCATTTAGACCCCATCTATGAGATTGGACGATTGTTCTCATTCCTCCGTTGTGGAGATCTGTATCTTGTAACGCAATCCAGAGCGTGCACATATTCATGGAACTGGAAACTTGCCAGTGAGCATAGTCTTGGTGCCATCCGATGTTGGCCCCGTTAAAGTTTTTCCCTTCTTCTCCGGCTCCCGGCTTTACCACAACTTGATCGTGCCAGATGCGTGCGCCAGGGCTTCCCATAAGATTGGCTGCCATTTTGCCCAGAACAGGCGATAGAACCAACGAACGGATGGTGTTGTTTAACCACCAGCCATTGTTGACTTTTCGAATTTCCAAACTGATTAGGTCGTATTCATAAACACGATCATAAGGATATATATCATTGTCGTAATCTTTTTCGAAGATCCTATCGACTTCATGATTCAAAATATCAATTTGCTCCGATGAAAGTAGAGGAGAAGTCGTGATGTAACCATTTTCCTCAAAATCCTCCAGGCGTTCAGTGGTGATGTCGTAAGGGTTGATTTCCAATTGGGTCATAATAGCTATTATAAAACGGTTACAGTGGGCTCAACGGTCTGACTCATACTATGGATTTCTTCCAGAGAAGGTATTGATTCGATAACGCCGAGCTTATCATATAGGGCCAGAGCGTCTTCTCCATATTTATCCTTTCCTGCGCTTCCAAGAAATGAAACATCACCTCCAAAG
>CAXMUM010000087.1:7896-8170 GCA_964196585.1 uncultured Opitutaceae bacterium | reverse complement strand
CTACGCGTAAGGCATTTTCTCGATCAGAGGCCTCTGGTTGAACGGGCAAGGGGAACTCTTTTTGGACACTCTGTAAATGGCGAACTTCTTCGGGTTTGATATGACTGATTACTTTCACCACTTCGTCGGAGAGGATCTTCCCCATCCGCCGTGCATCTGCAATTCTGTCTTCAGTCGCGAGAGCATCTCCGCGCACATAATGCCCAGGATTGATGTCGCCTGAGCATCCATGTAAAAAGATACCGATGCCTCCGTGTGACTGTTCTATGTTTTC
>CAXMUM010000087.1:0-7886 GCA_964196585.1 uncultured Opitutaceae bacterium | reverse complement strand
ACAGAGTTGCCAATGGCTTCCCTTTGAGGTCAGAGAAGGTGGCGACACCCACTTCAGGGTCTATGTGGCCACGGGGAATTTCTCTTAATTCTTGTTCCGGTCGAGAGGCTCTCCATCCAAGTTCGCCGTTATCCATCAAAAAGCGTCGGCAGGAAGCGATACCTTCGGATACTTCTCCAGATGCATGGCCAAAACGCGCCGGCTCTAGGCCTTGAGCCGCGAGGATGATAGAGGATGCTATCTTCTTTGGAAGGCTTCGAATGTAATCGAGATCAAAGGCGTCATCGTTTAGTTCAAATTGATCATAATCGGGCTCATACTCGATAAAGCTGTCACTGTGCTGATGGGTGTTATGGAGAATGATTTCGTCAACCGGAAATGGAAGCATTTCTCTGGTGAGTTTTTTGATGTGGTCATAGTGGATTTTATAAAGGCAAGCGACTTCCATGCTGGTGATGGTTATGATCCGATCACCCAGCGACAGTGCTGATGTTCTCGCGTAGAGTTGACTGTGAAAGGTTTTGAGACGGCTATCTTCATTGTTTAGATACCATCGACGGGTAGGGGAATTGTAGTTTGGGGTAATGTCTACCTTACTGGTTCCGACTTTGAAGCTCATGATGTTTGACAATGGGTTTACTTCTCCAATCTGGGAAGCAAGTATTCAAAGTATCGATCCATCATTTTAGGAGGAATATTGGGAGGCATGTGATTGCCGACTGCGATAATAGCTCCAGAAGAATACTGGAGTTTTTCCAATGTTCGATCGATATCTGATTTAACTTTTTCCCATTTTCCGTAGGTTAGATCACGGCAATCAACATAACTGCCGACAAGGCAGCTACTTTGACCAAAACGGTCCACCATAAGGCCAAAATCCATGCAGGGCTCAAAAATAAGCCCATCTGCTCCGGCATTGATGATATCTTCGGCGAATTCAGTGAAATCTCCATCGGAACAAAAGAGGACTTTTTTTCCAGAATCATGTATCACTTTCCATAGTTTTGCATAACGTGGAATGATAACTTCTCGGTAAATCACAGGATTCATAAAAGCACCTGCAGTCCAGACAAAATCATCGTGTTGAATGAGAACAGGGGCACTGGTTTGGGCCCAAGCTTCCATATAAAAAAGTGTTCGTCGAAAAAAGCTGTCGAAAACTTTCTCCATCTTTGCCGGTTCAGAGGCTCCTAGAAGAAGCATTTCCCATCCAAATGCATCGATAGCACCCGAAATAATGGTTCGGTAATAACCCCCTGTGGTGAGTTGATTGGGGTATGCTTTTTTGGCTGTCTGATAGACTTGTTCGTATGCCTGGACCTGCTCGTCAAAATCCTGAAGTCCGTATTCCGCTACGGCATCAAAATCCCACACTTCTTCAGTGGATTTGAAAGGAGATTCGGCAGGTTCCCGTTGATCACTGCCATCCAGGGCGTAAGAGGCGTGCCCCATATCTGTGACGCGGCCAGTCTGGTTCCATTCGATCAAGCCGTGATTGGTTGACCAACGAAAATCGAAATCCAGTGAGTCGAGAGCAGTTGACCAAAATTTATGGTGTGAGGGGTTTGGTTCTATCCGCCCATCGAGATAATCCTGATGGTATTCTATACTATACTCAGTGTGACCCCATCTCGCGGTCGGTCTTAGACTGATGTTATCGAGGGCTGTCTGAACGCTCATATCGTTTACTCACGATTTGGTAGGAATGTTCTAGGATAGCTTATTCTCAGGGTTCATCTCGATGAATTTTGTCAAAAGATCTCCCCATGTTGCTATTCTCCCAGTTCGATCTCGGCAAAATAAACATCGTTCGGGTTTTTGGAGGGGTCTTTCGAAAGGGTGTGGTCATCAACGACCCCCATGCAATAGGCATGCTGTGAATAGTAGGTCAGACAAATTCTGCCTTCAGGATCTTTGATGAATCCAGGGTAGGAACAGTCTCCCATTGCGGGAATCCGCAGGACGGACTCAATCTTATTGTGGGTGAGCTTCCAGATACCAAGACTCGCAGGGCTGGGGAAATCTGAAATACCTTCTATGGAAGGGTTACTCCTGCCGGTAACATAGAGTGATTTATTATGTTCAAGAATGATCGGGGCATGGATCATGGCACCGAGAGGTTGGATATCCCAATCCGAATATGGGTCAGCTGAAGAACAGAAATAGCTGTAACCAGGCTCTTTGGAACTGCGCGCAACAATCCAGGCGGTCCCATCGCTTTGGAAGTAAATGTCACTTTCACTAAGAGCTTCTTCGCTGGAACCGATTCGTGACAATGTTTTCCATTTGAGGAGGTCGTTTGATGTTTTTAGGACCAGGTTATGCTGACGGCTCCCGTCGGCTTTGGTTCCTAATTCTGTGACTAGACCGTAATAGTTTCCGTTGTGTTCCCTGATGCGCCAAAGCCACTCTCCATCTTCGAGAATTCGTTGAGGTTTTCCCCAATTATAACCATCTTCACTGAAGGTGATATACTGTCGAAGGCTTTGGCTTTCGTAGTTTCCTTCCCAGGTCGGGATGGTCATGGCGATGCGGTCTTTGGAGATGGGAAATAGTTTTGGGTCCCGATTGTCTCCATAGAGTTTGACCCTTGCGATTTCTCTAAAACGTGAACGATCTGAAGAAACACTCACGATCACTTCGCCGTCCATCGAAATATGCCCACTGCCTTTTCGGTAACTGACCCAATAGAGAGACTGCCAGTACTGAAGGCCTGTAAAGGCGTTGTGATAGCCGTCTCGTATAACTGTGGATTGCCGAATGATTTGATTCATGGAGATTTAATCGGAAATATTTGGAGTTTTCCTATTCTGACAAAGAAGAATAGGATGATTTCGATTGGATTTTATTTGTGACTTCCATCACAAAACGGCTGGCCCGCGGTCACTTTACATCCGCAAAAAAACACTTTTTTAGTCTCAATGGCTTTATATCTAACTGGCGCTATCCCGGTGCCGGAATGGGAGCCGTCGCAGAAGGGCTGCTCTTCGCTTTTGCCGCAAGCGCACCAAAAATAGTTTTTTCCTTCTTCGACGTCGATTGCGTAGGGGGTATCTGATGCTCTTACAGGTTCTGACATGGGTGGGGTTCCTCGGTTGATTGGGTTAACTTTTTTAGTTTATGAATCTGTCTTAAAGACTAGGGTGGATAGAGGAGAAGACAACTTGCTTCTCATTCATTTTGGATTTTTGAGGTGAGGTGTTTTCCCAGTCTTTAGGATCGAGGGCTTCGTCGGAATGCACATAGGTTTCTCCGGTAGAGAATTTGCTGAAAGAAGGTTACTCGTCCCACTCAATTTCTGCACCCAATTTACGCAGATTTTCGGCGAAATAGGGATGGGCGCGGCGAATGGAGTCGGCGTTTTTAACGATACTACGTCCTTCGATGCCAGCAGCAGTCATATAGAGAGCAACTGCCGCTCGAATAATGTAAGGGGCCTCAACTATAGCTGGATGCATTGGGCGGTCTCCAAATACAATAATTCGATGAGGATCGCTGATAACCGCGTGAGCGCCAAATTTGGTCAGTTCTGGCAACCAGGAAAAACCGCCTTCGTAGACCTTATTCCAAAAATGCATGACCCCATTGGATTTGGTTGCTAGAGCAATCATTGGTGGGAGTAAATCAACGGGAAAATATGGCCAGGGAGCGGCCTCAATCTTGGCAAGTAGGTTTGGAGTATAGGGTTGTTGAATTTGAAACGATTGCTTGGCGGAGCAAATGGCTGTATCATTTTCGTATCCGATAGAAACTCCCAGTTTTTCGAAAGCACGATTGATGAGAGAAAAATGATGAGGAATAGAACTGTTTACACGGACATTTCCACCGGTGATCGCCCCTATGGCGAGAAAGGTTGCTATCTCATGATGATCGGGAGCGATGCTGGTTTCAGTGCCACTCAATTGATCGACTCCTTCAACTTGCAATACATTTGTACCGATCCCGCTGATACGAGCACCCATTGAAACCAAGAACCGGCATAAGTCTTGCACGTGTGGCTCGCTCGCAGCATTGGTTAAGGTAGAGACACCTTCCCCCAAGGTGGCTGCCATAATGAAATTTTCAGTGGTGGTGACAGACATATAGTCTGCCCAATAGGTGGTGCCGATAAAACGGTCTTTGATGGAAAGGGATAGGGTTCCATTACTTGAAACGTCGGTTCCGAGTTGGGAAAGAATTTCGAGATGTGGATCCAACTCTCGAATGCCAAGGGAGCAACCTTTTGGGTTGGAATCGAGTGTGAGGGACTTGAGTCGATAGAGGAGTGGGGCAAAAAGAAGGACTGATGATCGCATTCCCTGGGGAAGTGCTTCTTTTGGAAAATCTTTTTCCAGATTGGAGTGGTCTAAAACGACTGTTTTGGCCTCACGGTTCCATTCGATTTGAGAACCGATACTTCGGAAAAAAGTAATGAGTTTTTCAGTATCTGTGATAGCCGGAACATTATGTAATGTGACAGGTTCCGTTGTGAGCAGACTGGCGCAGAGAATGGGGAGAACTGCGTTCTTGTTACCTGAAGGTGTTATCTCACCTGAGAGGGGTTTTCCGCCATGTACAATAAGGTCTGCCATAAATATCCGATCGAAGTGTGAAGTCTCAAACCGGAAGAGCGGCTTTTCAACTTCAATATCTTCCTGAGGCGTAAAAATGGATAGAAGTCTAGAAAGGTGTCTAGAAAGTCAAAATAATGATGGCAGAAAGCATTTAGTCCACTCAGTAAGGCGCACCTGAGTAGATCGGACTGTGTAAGCCCCTCTACTCGGGTGGAACATCGCTGATGGATATAAAGGGATCTGTCCCAAGGGGATGTATCCGAAGCAAGAAGTTCACTGTGTTAGCTCACTGTTTACGCCCTTTTAGTGCGCTGCCTTGTGCTGCTTCTTTTTAGGCACGCACCATCACATATTTATACTTTTCAGATAGCTTCTAATGAAAATCGTAGGAGATTTCGGTAGGAAGATCTTGGCAGACAAATGGTTGAAAGTTTTGAGCTTTGATATGGATGACGTTTTGCTGGTGTTGGAGCCTTCCTTTGATCATAAGATAGGGCTCTTCCACTATCATAAGACGATGTTTTTCAAACTGTTTGGGTGTCACGATAATATTGGAGATACCAGTCTCATCTTCTAGGCTGATGAAAACGAAGCCTTTGGCTGTTCCAGGACGTTGGCGGCAAATGACAGCTCCAGCGATAGTCACCAAAGATCCATTTTGCAATGAGGCAAGAGAAGCAGCGGTGGCAATATGAGACGGGAGTCGTTTTCGCATTAATCGCATGGGGTGAGCTCCAACTGTTAGTGAGGTATTGGCATAGTCAGCCTGAATCCTCTCCAGAAGAGCCATTGGCTTGAGCGGATTCTTTTCATCCTGATTTCCGGAATGTGAGGGCTCAGCTTTTTGCCGTGAAAAGAGATCTTCCTCTATCTGTTGTTCTTCAACTATCCAAAGAGCTTTTCGTCGATGCTCAGCTAAGGAATTAAGAGCTCCGGCAGCAGCTAGAGCTCGTCGCTCGATCTGGCTAAAATGAGTTCTCCGGCTAAAATCATCCATGGAGGTAAATGCTTTTTGGCTACGTTGTTCGAGCATGTGAAGAGACGATGTTTTTTTGAGATCATGCACTGTTCTAAATCCAAGACGAATGCTCTGATCGGATTCTACAATACATTCCCACTGAGAAAGAGATACATCAACTGGTTGAGTTCGAAGGCCGTGCCGATGGGCATCTTGAATGAGAGTAGCAGGAGAATAGAAACCCATCGGCTGATTATTCAGGAGAGAAGCATAGAATTCAGCCGCATAGTGGACCTTTAAGTAAGCACTGGCGTAGGCAAGCAGAGCAAAACTGATCGCATGTGATTCAGGAAACCCATAGAGAGCAAATGAGCTAATGGCTGCTGAGATTTTTTGAATAGTATCCGGGTGAATCTCTCGATCTCTCATGGCTGTTTCCAACTTGGTTTTGACTTTGTTCATTCTCTCTTCCGATCGATGAAAGCTGATCGCTCGGCGCAACTCTTCCGCTTCTGATCCGGAAAATCCTGCCATAACCATGGAAATCCTTAACATTTGCTCCTGAAAGAGAGGAACGCCAAGAGTACGCTTCAAAATGGGCTCCAGCTTAGGGTCGATATAGTCGATTTTCTCACGACCCGCCCGTCTTTCCAGATAGGGATGGAGCATTTTTCCCTGGATTGGGCCTGGTCGAATGAGAGCAATTTCGATGACGAGATCATAGAATGTTTCCGGTTTCATTCTTGGAAGCGTTGCCATTTGAGCCCGGCTCTCGATTTGGAAGACGCCGATGGTGTCAGCTTGCTGCATTAGCTTGAAAGTAGCGGGATCATTTTTTGGAATTTTTGCCAGATCAACGGGCTTTCCTCTTTGGCGGGTCAAGATAAGCGCATCCTGAAGAACAGACATCATGCCAAGTCCAAGGAGATCTACTTTCACGATGCCAATATCATCGCAGTCATCTTTGTCCCATTGAGCAACCACTCGACCGGGCATCGATGCATTCTCAAGTGGCATAACGGTGTCCAGTTGCCCTTGGCAGATAATCATGCCTCCAGAATGTTGACCTAGGTGGCGAGGAAGTCCGTAAATGGCTTTATAAAGTGAAACGAGAGCCGTTGAGCGTGGGTGGTTAGCCGGAATACCTGCTTGGGAAAGTTGCTCCTTCAGCTCCAAAGTATTCGGGAAATCGCCTCGAGCAAACAGCCGAGAAAACCGTTCAATAGCTTCTTCGGGTAAACTCAGTACTTTGCTCACTTCACGCATGGCGCTTTTACCTCGATAGGTGATGACATTGGCTGTCATCGCTGCTCCATGCTTCCCATAGCGGCGGTAGACTTCCTGGATGACAGATTCACGGCGATCACCACTCGGCAAATCAAGATCGATGTCCGGCCAGCTCTTGCGATCTTCTGAGAGGAAACGTTCGAAGAGAAGTTCTCCTCCTATCGGATCAACAGCAGTGATCCCAAGGCAATAGCAAACAGCGCTATTTGCGGCGCTTCCGCGGCCCTGAACCATCACGTCGTTTTTCTGGCAAAAATTGATGAGATCCCAGACGATGAGAAAATATCCCGGAAATCCTAGCTTGCAGATCAGGTTAAGCTCACGTTCCAGTTGATTTCGTATTTTCTTTGTTATCTTCGGAAAACGTTCTCGAGCACCAACCCACGTTTTTTTGCGAAGATAGCTTTCCATGTTATCCCCTTCGGGGACCGGGAAAGAGGGAAATTCATACCCTAAGTTCTCGAGCGAAAACTCTAATCTTTCAGCCAATCGAAGTGTATTGGTGATGGCTTCTGGCTGATCGGAAAAGAGAGCCTGCATCGATTTTCCTGATTTAAGATGTCGTTCACTGTTGTGACTCAGGTGTAATCCCGCTGCATCGAGAGGAATTTTATGTCTCAAACATGTAAATACATCAAGAACAGGTCTCCGATCCGGCGTGGCGTAGGAGACTCCGTTTGTGGCAAGAAGAGGAAGGCTCTTTTTTTGAGCAAGGTGAGTAAGAAACTTTCCCCAACGATCTTCACCTCGGATAGAGTGTCTCTGGATTTCGGCATAAAGAGACTCTCCTGGAAAAATTGTTTCCAGCTGCCGTAACGCTCGGGCGGCGGCTTCTGTTCCATTTTTCATCCACGCTTGATAAATCGGACCTGTTTCATCTCCGGTTAAGGCAATAAGTCCTTCCGTGTATTCCGGAAGCTCAGACCACTTTATACTACTCTCTCCTTTAGGTGAGCGAAGTTTAGAACGAGTAATCAAACGAGCCAAATTTTGGTATCCTTTGCGGGAGGCTACGAGTAGGGGAAGAATGCTTCCGTCTTCCATAGTTAGATCACTGCCAATAACAGCTCTGACTCCTTGCTCTTTAG
>CAXMUM010000086.1:0-8312 GCA_964196585.1 uncultured Opitutaceae bacterium | reverse complement strand
GCGGGGATTGAAAAGCCTGTGAAACCACATTTACTACGGCATTCATTTGCGACCCATCTTTTGAGTGGTGGGGCGGATTTAAGGGCGATACAGGAAATGCTTGGACATTCAGATATTTCGACGACGCAGATATATACGGCAGTAGAGTCAGAGCGTCTTTTGGATCAGCATGCTAAGTTTCATCCTAGAAATAATCAGGGAGCTTCCGAAAAGAATTTGTAATTGGGCATTTTTATTTTGTTTCGATGAAAAATGATGGCAATTTCCACTTGACCCCTGCGGGATTTACAACGTGATAACCTCTTTTAAGCCATCGTGAAAGTAATTGTATTCGTTACGCCAAAAAAGAACGTTCTCGATCCACAAGGGGCTGCCGTTGGTCATGCATTGACCAGTCTTGGATTCGAAAACTTAAAAGATGTAAGGATCGGTAAAACGATTGAAATAGAGGTCGATGGGGAGCCCGACTCTGATTTTTCCGCTTCGATGGATAAGTTTTGTCACGAACTCCTAAGCAATCCGGTGATTGAGGATTATCGGTGGGAATTAGCCGAATGAGACGGCTGCTGATTTTACTCAACTCCCTAGCTTCGGAAGCATTGGCTTCACCTCTCGATAAAACACATAACGAATGGTTTTTATGAAAGTTGCTGTTATTCAATTTCCAGGTTCGAACTGCGATCAGGATGTATACCATTCCTTTGCGCGTGGGATAGGTGTCCCGACGGAGATGATCTGGCACAAAGGAGATCATTTGGGAGAAGTCGATCTAGTAGTGATCCCCGGAGGGTTTTCGTATGGGGACTACCTGCGCTGTGGAGCGATTGCCCGTTTTTCTCCGATTATGAAGGCGGTGAGTGAATATGCAGATCGTGGCGGATTAATCCTTGGGATTTGCAATGGTTTTCAGATCCTGTGCGAAGCAGGGTTGCTTCCAGGTGCTTTGATTCGCAATAACTGCTTGGAATATCGCTGCATGACACCGCATTTATTGATTCAGGATTCCACCGACTCTTTTAATAGAAATAAGATTGGGCAAATTGTTCGATTGCCGATTGGGCATGGAGAGGGAAATTATCGTATCGATGATGGAGGTCTCAATCGTTTGGAAATGAATAACCAGGTTCTGCTTCGTTATTGTGATGAAAAGGGAAATCTAACAGAGGAGGCCAATCCCAACGGATCTATCAATAATATCGCAGGTATTCGTAATGAAAGGGGCAATATTTATGGGATGATGCCTCACCCAGATCGTGCGTTCGAACGCTTTCATCCAAGTATGGATGGACTTCCAGTGATGGAAGCAGTTTTGGCGACAAAAAACACACTTACAGTATCGGTTTAAGACACTTAGCAAAGACTCACTTGCATGGCCACAGCACCACTTCCGCCTAATCCTGATTCTCTCTTAAATACTTCCATAACTCCGGAGATTGTTTCCACGCATGGTTTGTTGCCGGAGGAGTATGAGAAGGTTAAAAAAATCCTCGATCGTGAGCCCACACTGACGGAGCTCGGTATCTTTAGTGTGATGTGGTCCGAGCATTGTTCGTATAAAAACTCTCGTCCGCTGCTAAAGCTGTTTCCAGTGGAGAAAGCGGATAAAGATGCAGATGTTGGAAAGGTCTTGGTTAAGGCCGGTGAAGAAAATGCAGGTGTTATCGACATCGGTGATGGATGGGCGATTGCTTTCAAGATTGAGTCACATAATCATCCGAGCGCAGTTGAGCCATTTGAAGGGGCTGCAACTGGAGTGGGCGGAATCATTCGGGATATCTTTACGATGGGGGCCAGGCCAGTTCTTTTGACAAATTCGCTTCGCTTCGGAGAATTGAATTCGAGGGAAGTGAAGCACCTCTTTCGAGGAGTTGTCTCTGGGATCTCTCACTATGGAAATTGTATGGGGATACCCAATTTGGGGGGAGATATTTATTTTGATGAATGTTATGAGGGGAATCCTCTGGTCAATGCGCTTTGCTTGGGAGTTTTGAAACATGATGACATCAAGCGTGGCGCTGCCTCAGGAGTCGGAAACCCTGTCTATTATGTGGGTGCAGCGACCGGACGCGATGGTCTGGGTGGAGCAAGCTTTGCTTCAAAAGAATTAACGGAAGAAAGTCAGGCGGATAAATCTCCGGTGCAAAAGGGTGATCCGTTTATGGAGAAGCTTCTGCTTGAGGCCTGTCTAGAAATGATGGCTGTTCCTGGTTTGGTTGTGGGGATTCAGGATATGGGGGCAGCTGGTTTGACTTGCTCCACCTGTGAGACGGCCAGTCGTGGGAATGCCGGGATCGAAATCGAACTTGATCTGGTTCCTCAACGAGAGTCGGGGATGAACTCTTATGAGATTATGCTTTCGGAAAGCCAGGAGCGCATGTTGGTTATCATTCCAAAAGGAAGAGAATCGGAGATCGAAGAAGTCTTTGAGAAATGGGATTTACACGCAGTCCAGGTTGGAGAGGTGACAGATGGTGATCGCATGGTGGTGAAGCAACATGGCGTTTTGGTTGCGGATATCCCGGCTCTATCGCTTACCGATGATGGCCCAGTTTATACTCGAGAGGGAGTGGAAGCTGAAGGAATGCAGGAATTGCGGGATTGGACTTCTGCTGAGTTGCCGGATATGGACACGGCTTCTATTGAGAGTGCTTTCCGTCAATTGATCGCGCATCCAACGATTGCTTCTAAAGAATGGGTTTGGAAGCAGTATGATCATATGGTGATGGCTGGCACTTCTGTTGAGCCTGGCAGTGACGCTGGAGTGGTGCATCTGAACCTGGAAGGAATCGAGAAGATATTGGCTATTTCCAATGACTGTAATGGACGTTTTTGTTTCTTAAATCCATATCGTGGCGGTTTGATTTCAGTGGCCGAATGTGTGCGTAATCTAGTGTGTAGTGGAGCGCGGCCTCTTTCGATTACAGATAATCTCAATTTTGGAAATCCGTTTAAATTAGATGTTTATTATACATTGGCCGAATCGATCAAAGGTTTGGCTGAAGGCTGTCGCGCATTTGATCTACCGGTTGTTGGTGGCAATGTAAGTCTTTACAATGAGACCCCAGAGGGTGCGATCGATCCAACCCCTGTGGTTTCAATTGTTGGGATTATCGAATCAGAAGAACATATTACCAGACAGACTTGCCGACGTGGAGATGAAACATTGATTTTGCTGGGAGGTATCCCTAATGAATTGGGAGGAAGCCAGTATTTGAAAGTGGTTCACAATCTGAAAAAAGGTGATGCGCCTGTTGTTGATTTAGAGAAAGAAAAACAACAGAACGAATTTGTCTTAAGTGAAATTAAGGCTGGCCGAGTTGTGGCGGCGCACGATGTTTCTGATGGAGGATTGTTGGTGGCTGTGGCTGAGATGCTTTTTGGTGAAGAAGAAACCTATGGGGCGAAAGTGGTTCTGTCATCGTCTGTATCAGAAGGCCGTTTGGATGAGGCTCTTTTTGGAGAGAGTCAGGGCCGTATCCTATTGGCGGTGGAGCCGGAACATGTTGACGAGGTTTTTGCGGCTGCGGCCGAAGTGGGTGTTGAGTCAGTGAAGCTTGCCTCACTTTCTCAAGACGGAGAGTTATCCGTTTCGATAGGGGAGTCCGAGCCGGTTGTTGCTTGGGAAATTTCTGAGATCCGATCCTTATGGGGAACGGTGATCGCTGAGACAATGGACCACGAGAATTCAGGTGAAATATGAGCGATTCGATAAAACATGAGTGTGGTGTAGCGCTGGTGCGGCTAAAGAAACCGCTCGATTATTATTTCGAGAAATACGGAACGCCGCTCTACGGTTTTTTTAAATTGTTTCTCTTAATGGAGAAGCAGCATAACCGAGGTCAGGATGGAGCAGGGGTGGCTGCCGTAAAGCTGGATATGCCAGCCGGTGATCCTTATATGTTTCGCGAGCGGAATGTAAAAACGAACCCGTTGGATCAAATCTTCCGATCATTACTCAAAAAATACCGGAACCTAAATAAACAGGGGATTATTTTTCCGGAATTCCCCGCCACCGTTAAAAAGCATTTCGATTTTGGAGCGGAGATTTATCTGGGGCATTTACGTTACGGGACTTCGGGTGGTTATCGGCAGAGTGCGTGTCATCCGTTCTTTCGTCGTAGTAGTTGGCCGACTCGAAACCTGATGTTGGCGGGCAATTTTAACATGACAAACACAGCGCAGTTGAACGATAGTTTGATTGCGAGAGGCCAACACCCCATTTTTGAAACCGATACACAGGCCTTGTTAGAGAAGGTCGGGTTTCATCTGGATGAGGCGCATGAACATCTCTACCATCAGTTGAGAGACCAGGGAATGTCTGGCGAAGAGATGGCTCGTCATATGTTGGACGATCTCGATCTTCCTGGTGTTATTCGGGATGCTTCCGAAAAATGGGATGGTGGGTATACGATCATTGGGGCTGTGGGGAATGGTGATTCGTTTGTTTTACGTGACCCTGCAGGAATTCGTCCGGGACATTATTTTGAGGATGATGAAGTTTTTGCGGTGGCATCCGAGCGTGCTCCTCTAATGACTGTTTTCGATAAGAACTTGGATGACATAAAAGAAGTTCCGGCTGGCCACGTTCTGATAATGAAACGGAACGGCACTATCGTTAATTCTGAATTCCGTGAACCGGTCGAACAGAAGGGTTGTTCTTTCGAACGAATCTATTTCTCAAGGGGTAATGATGCCTCGATTTATCAAGAGCGGAAAGCTCTCGGTGGTGGCTTGGTTGAGCAACTAGCTGAAGAAATCAATAATGATTATGAGCATACGGTTTTTGGTTTTATCCCCAATACAGCTGAAACGGCATATTATGGATTGCTGGAGACTCTCCGTTTGCGCCGCCGTCATGAGGTAAAGGATGCTTTGTTAGAGGCGTCGAAGGAAGGCAATTTGACCGAGGGGCTGATTGACGATCTTATTCTAAAAAATTGGCCAAGAAGTGAGAAGGTCGCTCACAAAGATATCAAGCTCAGGACTTTTATCGGGCAGGAAAAATGGCGCAATGATTTGGTCTCTCATGTTTATGATATTTCATACGGAGTAGCCGGGCCTGAGGACACTCTTGTCTGTGTGGACGATTCGATTGTGCGGGGGACTACTTTACGCAAATCGATCCTAAAGATCCTGGCTCGGTTAAATCCGAAAAAAATCATCATAGCTTCGACGGCTCCCCAAATACGATACCCAGATTGTTATGGGATCGATATGTCGCAGATCGGTGACTTTATTGCCTTTGAGGCGACGATTGATCTGCTCAAAGAAAAAGGGCAAAATGAATTGATTCAGGATGTTTATGAGAAGGCCGTCGCTCAGGCGGACAAGATTGCTGAGCTGGTTACGCCTAAAGACTTGGAATGGCAGGGTGAAGTCGTTGTTCTTTACCAAACTGTGGAGAATTTGCATAAAGCGGTGCCCAATCATCCGGGGGACTGGTATTTTACGGGAAATTTCCCAACTCCCGGGGGCTACAATGTGGTGAATCGTGCTTTCATCAATTATTTTGAAAACTCCTCAGCACGCAGTTATTAAATTTTCAATACAGATTTGTTTTAATCGTATCACTCATGGCTCGTTCAACAACACACGGAAAAGCAAAAGGGAAAAAGGCGTATGCAAAAGCAGGCGTCGATATTGATCTTGGAGATAAGTTAAAGCGAGGTTTGAAGAGTTCGTTACGCGATGCTCGCCGGCCTGAAGTCATGGGGACTGTTGGCGGTTTTGGTGGTTTGTTCGATCTTTCTAAATCTCGTTATGATAATCCTGTTTTGGTAAGCAGTGTAGATGGAGTGGGGACAAAACTGCGTTTGGCTTTTGATTCAGGGAAACACGAAGTGGTAGGTCAGGATATTGTGAATCACTGTATTGATGATATTGCTGTGTTGGGAGCGGAACCTCTCTTCTTTCTCGATTATATTGGATTGGGAAAACTGGAGCCGGATGTTTTTCATAAATTGATGAAAGGAATGAGTATTGCCTGCCGCGATGCGAATTGCGCTTTGATTGGCGGAGAGACTGCTCAAATGGGAGACTTTTATCAACCGGGAGAATATGATCTGGTTGGCTGTATTGTCGGAGCTGTTGAAAAGAAAAAACTTCTTTCTGGGAAAACGATTAAACCAGGAGACCGGTTGATTGGATTGGCCTCCAATGGATTACATACCAATGGGTATACTCTGGCTCGTAAGATCGTGTTTGAGCAGAAGGGACTTAAGCTTTCATCTCAACTGCCTGGTTCGCGGACCTCTGTGCATAATGCGTTGATGAAACCTCATGTTAATTATGCATCGTTGATGAGGAAGCTTTTCAATAAATTCAACAAAGGTGCCACCAGTGCAAAACGAGCAGGGAATTCTATTTTCGGAGCTGTGCACATAACAGGTGGTGGATTTACCGGAAATATACCGCGCGTATTGCCTGCGAAATGTGATGCTCATATTCAAATTAATTCCTGGCGGAAATTACCCATTTTCAAGTTCCTCGCATCAGAAGGGGGAGTGGATAAGGATGAGTTATACGAAGTCTTTAACATGGGAATTGGAATGGTACTGATGGTTGAAGAATCTGCGGCGGAATCGATTCTGAAAGAAAGTCGTAAGGAAGGAATCAAAGCGTACTCAATTGGTGAGGTTACCCGCGGGAGTGGTTCAGTTCAGTTGTTGTAAACCATTTGACGACTTTTGTTAGATTGAGGCGAGAATCCAGTTGGGTAATCTGTTCTGAGAGGGTCCGCTCTTGACACTGTGGGTATAGGTCGCAAACGTTTGGGTCGCTATGGAGGCGGTTCTATCACAACCGGTTCTCGTTCTTAACCGTCTTTGGCAGGCGGTTAATATCGTGGCCGCTAGACGGGCATTTGCGCTTTTGGCGCAAGGGCACGCAAAGGTTGTCTATCATTCAGACGAAGACTTTCGTATTTTTGATATGATGGATTGGATCGACTTTTCGATGTCTAATCCACTGTTGGAAGAAGGTGAATTCGTGAGAACGGTCAGCCATCGAATTCGGTTACCTAGGGTTATCTTGCTTGGGGTCTTTGATCGACTGCCTTGCAAAGACTTGAAACTGACTCGAAACAATATTTTTGAGAGAGACAAAGAACGCTGTCAGTACTGCAACAAGACATTTGAGCGAAAGGATTTGAACTTGGATCACGTGATTCCTCGTCATTATGGAGGCAAGACGACGTGGGAAAATGTCGTTTGTTCGTGCATAAAATGTAATACACGAAAAGCAAATAGGCTACCTCATGAGGCTAAGATGCGGTTATTGCGAAAGCCGGTGAAACCAAAATGGCGACCTGTCATCAGTATTGTCTTAGGCGAATCACGGCACGAGCAGTGGAAGCACTTCCTGGATGTGGCTTACTGGAATGTTGAGCTGAAGGAGTGAACTCTTAGGCTATCTCGTCATTCATCAACGGAAGTGTCATGCGCATGACAGTTCCGTTTGCGTTTGTTTGGGCTACTTCGATTTCTCCGTGGTGATCTTTAAGTATTCGCTTTACGATGCCGAGTCCAAGCCCAGCGCCATCACTGCTTCCACTGAGGAATGAATTGAAGATATTAGGTCTGATTTCTGCTGGAATACCTGTTCCGCTATCTTCGATCTCAACCACGAGCATCTTTCGTCCTTCTTCCTCCTTGTGGCTGCAACGAATGTGGATGTCTCCGCCATCCGGCATCGCATCTGTTGAATTGAAGAGCAAATTGAGCAGGACTTGCTGTATTTGACCTTTGTTACAGGCGACAACATATGGAGAAGCCGCTTCTGTATGGTGGAGTTGAATTTTCAGCTGATGGAACTTGAGGCGAATCAATAGACAGGTTTCGTGAATAAGCTCATCGATATTCCAATGGGCATAAAGATTTTGTGGCGCTTTGCTGAAGGAGAGAACTCGTCCGACGATTGCCTCCAATTGATCAAGCTTTTCCTTTATGACCGATGCATCGGTATTGCGTGGATCGTCCGCAGGAAAGGTTAAATCGAGAGAGCCAAAGAGTAGTTTAAGCACTGTTAGCGGATTGCGGATTTCATGGGCGATTTCGGCTGAAAGTAAACCAAGAGTGGTGAGTCTTTCGTTGTGACGCAGGTTTTCCTCGCTTTTGAAAACTCTTGTATAGAGGCGTGCATTTTGAACAGCGATGGCAGCCATGGTGGCCAAGGCATTCAGTAGACGTTTTTCATCGTTGGCGAAACGATGGATGTGGTCTGTGAAAATGTTAATCGTTCCGAGGACTTCTCCTTCGGCGATCATGGGTGTACTCAGGACAGAGCGGATTTGATCGTCTTGAGGAATATCTCTC
>CAXMUM010000085.1:8073-8398 GCA_964196585.1 uncultured Opitutaceae bacterium | reverse complement strand
GGAGTTGAAATGTTCCGTAAGATGCTTGATCAAGGTCAAGCTGGCGACAATGTTGGGCTGCTTCTACGTGGTATTGAAAAGGAAGACGTTGAGCGTGGTCAGGTATTGGCTGCTCCTAAGTCCATCACTCCTCATAAGCGTGCGAAGGCAGAAATTTATGTTCTGTCCAAGGATGAAGGTGGTCGTCACACACCATTCTTCAAGGGATATCGTCCACAGTTCTACTTTAGAACAACGGATGTTACCGGTATCGTAACATTACCAGCGGATGTCGAAATGGTTATGCCTGGTGACAACGTCAGCATCGAAATCGACTTGATTGTTC
>CAXMUM010000085.1:0-8063 GCA_964196585.1 uncultured Opitutaceae bacterium | reverse complement strand
GGTGATAACCTTACAGTTCAGATCGATCTTGGTAAGAAGATCGCAATGGAAGTTGGTCAACGTTTCGCGATTCGCGAAGGTGGCCGCACTGTCGGAGCCGGTCGTATTACCGAAATCATCGAATAATAACTCGCTTATCGCATTTAATAGATCAGCCGGGATTCCTCTTTCAGGGTTTCCCGGCGACTTCGTTTTTAACCCATCCTGGAGGACAGTAGCTCAATTGGTAGAGTAGCGGTCTCCAAAACCGACGGTTGGGGGTTCGATTCCCTCCTGTCCTGCCATTTTTTTCCAAACCATATGAAAAACCCATTTCGCAGTATACGTGTCTTTTTTAGTGAGACAATTGCTGAGCTGAGGAAGGCTACTTGGCCAACTTTGGTGGAACTGCGTGATTCAACAATCGTGGTACTTGTTGCGATCGCGATTCTTGGGGTATTCATTATGATAACTGATTTCTCCCTCTTCCAAGTCGTTGACCTCTTTTCTTCGTGGGTCCGCTAGTCTTTCTTTAACTTCATGTCCGGCCAAACACAGACACCTAGTGGCGCGCAATGGTTTGCGTTACATACCCTCTCTAACAAAGAAGGAAGAGTTAAGAAGTACATTGAACGGTACAAAACCATCGAAGAACTGGATGATTACGTTTATGAGGTTCTGCTCCCAACAGAGGTTGTCTCTGAAGTAAAGCAGGGTAAGAAAAAGAGCCAGGAACGGAAATTAATGCCCGGTTACGTTTTCATCCATATGAAACTATATGATGAAAACGGCAAGATGCTGACTAAACCATGGTACTTTGTTAAAGAGACTACCGGAGTGATCTCTTTTGTTGGAGGCGAAAACCCATCACCTCTGAGAGAATCTGAAATTGCAGATATCCGGGCTCGTATGGAGGCAGCTTCCGGGAAGGAAACTCCCAAAATTCAGTATGAAATTGGTGAAGAAGTTAAAATCACTGACGGACCCTTTCTCAACCTCAACGGGAGGATTGATGAAATCGATCCCGACAAAGGTAAACTTAAAGTTTCTGTTTCGATATTCGGACGTTTCACCCCTGTGGAACTGGAATATTGGCAGGTTGAACGCATCACTGAATAACGCTTTATGGCCAAGAAAATAACAGGCTACATTCGACTACAACTTCCTGCTGGCGCAGCGAATCCGGCTCCTCCCGTGGGTCCGGCATTAGGTGCCCAAGGCGTCAACATTATGGCGTTTTGTAAGGAGTTTAACGCAAAAACCAAGGATCAGGCAGGGATGATTCTTCCTACAGTGATCACTGTTTATGCGGATAAGTCTTTCACCTTTATCCTGAAGTCTCCCCCTGCTGCGGTACTTTTGAAGAAAGCAGCTGGGATAGCCAAAGGATCTGGTGTTCCTAACCGCGACAAGGTTGGAACCGTAACCCGGAAACAGCTTCTGGAGATTGTTAATACTAAACGAAAAGATTTGAATGCCAATTCTGATGACGCAGCTATCGAAATCATAGCTGGAACGGCTCGGAGTATGGGCATTGATGTTGTTAACTAAAATAAGAACCCCCTCGAGCAGGAGCTTCACGGCGTAGGAACTGCAAGGAAACAAAAATGAGCAAACCCACTAAAAAATATCGCGCTTCCCTAGAGGTTGCCGATTTAAGTAAAGAATACTCGATTGCTGAGGCAGTGGATATTCTTTATAAATTCCCCAAGGCCAAGTTTGATGAAACGATCGAACTTTCCCTTCGCTTGGCTGCGGATCCCAGCCATGGTGAACAAATGGTAAGAGGGACAGTGACCCTTCCTCATGGAAGTGGAAAAACTGTGAGTGTCTTGGCTTTTACTAATGATGCAGAGGCGGCCCTGGCTGCTGGTGCTGATTATGCGGGCCTGGAAGACTACATGGAAAAGATTTCGGAAGGCTGGCTGGACTTTGATGTCGCTGTTGCCACCCCGGAAGCGATGAAACAAGTCCGCACGATTGCACGTGTGCTTGGTCCAAAGGGGATGATGCCTAATCCAAAGTCTGGAACGGTAAGCGAGAATATTGCTGATGCGATCAAGGCTGTGAAGGCTGGTCGTGTTGAGTTCAAAATGGATAAGACCGCAAATGTTGGTGTAGGTATTGGAAAATGCTCCTTTTCGGCAGAACAGGTTGCGGAAAATGTGAAAGCGCTGATTGCCGCTGTTGGTAATGCCCGTCCAACTGGCGTAAAAGGTCGGTATATCCTTAACGTTGTAGTTGCTGCAACCATGACTCCAAGTGTCAAGTTGGCCTTGGGTGAATACTCTAACTTTTGATCGGAGACACTAACGATGAGACAAGAAAAAGAATTACTCGTAGATGAGGTTTCAAGTCATCTAAGCAAATCTGATTACGTTTATCTAGCGAACTACGATCGCATAACTGTTAGTGAGGTATCCGATTTGCGCAAGGAACTGGCTGGGCAGGAAGCAGAGTTTCATGTCGTTAAGAATAATATACTGAGAGTTGCAGCCAAGAAATTGGAGTTGCCTGACTTGGATGAATGGTTGACTGGCCCAACAGCTATCATCGTGGGAGGACAGAATCCCAGTGGTGTGGCAAAAGTCCTCAAAACATTTTCAAAGAAGATCGAGAGACCTGAAGTAAAGGTGGGTGTTCTCAGTAATAAGGCACTGTCTTCTGATGAGGTTAGCCAATTGGCCGAACTTCCATCTCTCGAAGCACTCCAGGCTCAGTTGCTTGGTCTGCTACAACAGCCGGCTCAGAGTATGTTGTTTATTCTCAATGGTGTGCCGACCAGTTTCTTGAACGTTTTGCAGGCTAAGGCAGAACAGGAGTAAATCGTAAAGTAGATAAATACCTAAATGAAAATTTCCGAAACGTTGGCTGATTCAGTCATCGTTTCAAAACAGAAAAATAACCATTAATCCAAAGAACCAGGCTAGGGGAAATTCCCTTAAAAATTCCTTTATGGAATACTAGTCATTCAAGGAATCAAAATGTCAGATATAACAAAAGAACAAGTAATCGACTGGTTGAGTAATCAGTCTGTAATCGAAGTTGCAGGTCTTGTAAAAGACTTGGAAGAAAAATGGGGTGTTAGCGCTGCTGCTCCTGTTGCTGTTGCCGCTGCTCCAGTTGCTGGTGGCGATGCTGCTCCTGCTGAAGAGAAGACCGAGTTTGACGTCATCTTTGCTGCTCACGGAGAGAACAAGATCGCTTCCATTAAGGAAGTTCGTGCGATCACTGGTCTCGGCTTGAAGGAAGCAAAGGACTTGGTTGAAGGTGCTCCAAAGCCAGTCAAGGAAGGTGTTTCCAAAGATGAGGCCAATAGCATTAAGGAAAAGCTCGAAGCCGTTGGCGCAAAAGTCGAAGTCAAGTAACATTGCTACTTACTTTCTGTTTAAATACTTCTATTTCAGAAGACAGATTCGGGGAAAATTCGAATCTGTCTTCTCTGTTTTCATTTATGGGCGAAACCAGACCGGGTTTCGCCCCTAAGTTCGTACCGTTTTCTCATATATCCAGATCCCGTCCACTTGAAAGGTAAGACTCATGGCAGACCGCATTAATTATGGTAAGTTAAAGGAGGTTATAGTTCCTCCCAATCTGATCGAAATACAGATCAACTCCTATTTGGAGTTTTTGCAGAGAGAGACGCCGATTAATCAGCGGAAACCTTTCGGCTTGGAATCTGTTTTCAAGGACGTTTTCCCCATCGAAAGTTACGATGGTCGTCTCGTACTTGAGTATGTCTCATACACGATCGGAGACTCGAAGAATTCGGAGATTGAATGCATGCGCGAGGGTATAACCTACGCGGTTCCTCTGTATGTGAAATTACGTTTGCGTGAAGAGGATTTCATCAAGGATGAAGAAATCTACATGGGTGAAATCCCAATGGTGACGCAACGTGGCTCTTTTATTATCAATGGCGCTGAGCGTGTTGTTGTCAGTCAGCTTCATCGTTCCCCAGGTATTTGTTTTGAAGTAGCTCCCCATACAAATGGGAAACCTCTTCATTCCTTCAGGATCATTCCCGATCGCGGAACCTGGTTGGAAACCCAGTTTGATAACAATGATCTTCTTTACGTCTATCTGGATCGCCGGCGTCGGAGAAGAAAGTTTTTGATCACTACTTTGCTTCGAGCTATCGGTTATAGCTCGGATGTGGATATCCTGGATCTTTTCTACGAGATCAAGAGCATCAAAACCAGTGCAGCCCTTAAGCTGGAGAATGTAAGTTCTCTTGTTTTGGTGGAAGATGCAGTCGATGCTCAGGAAGGTGTTGTGTTGGCGCGTGCGTTTGAACCGTTGACAAAAGCGATCGTTCGCCAGTTCGAAACACATGGGATTACCTCATTGCGGGCGATTGATACCACGATTGATGATGGAGCACTCATCCGCGCTCTGAAAAAAGACCCAACTCGTAACGAGGAAGAGGCGTTAAAAGAAATTTATAAGCGTTTGCGGCCAGGTGAACCACCTACAATCGCTAACGCGAAGGCTTTGTTGAAACGTCTCTTTTTCGATCCTAAAAGATATGATTTGGGTCGGGTTGGACGTTATAAGATCAATCAAAAGCTCCATCTTGAGATCGATCTGGAAACGCGAATTCTGAATGCAGAAGATATTATCGAAGCCACAAAATACCTGATTAAACTGAAGAAGGGTGAAGGCTTTGTAGATGACATTGATCACTTGGGTAGTCGACGGGTACGCACAGTTGGTGAGCTATTGGCGAATCAGTGTCGAGTTGGGTTGGCCCGGACAGAACGTTTGGTCCGTGAGCGTATGACTCTGTATGATCAGAGCGTGGACTCAATTACGCCCCAAAAGCTGATTAATCCAAAGGCGTTGACGACTGTCATTCGTGATTTCTTTGCACGTAGTCAGTTGTCCCAGTTTATGGATCAAATTAATCCGTTGGCTGAGCTGACCCATAAGCGCAGGCTTTCTGCTCTGGGACCAGGTGGATTGAATCGTGAGCGTGCTGGTTTTGAAGTGCGTGACGTGCACCCATCTCATTATGGTCGTATTTGTCCGATTGAGACACCAGAAGGACCAAATATTGGTCTCATTAATTCCCTTTCTACCTACGCTCGGGTCAATGAGTTTGGCTTTATCGAAACACCTTACCGGATCTGTAAAAACGGAAAAGTGACAGATGAAGTCAACTATCTCACTGCCGACCAGGAGGAGGGTAAGATCATTGCTCAGGCGAATTCCGAAGTTGGTGAAAAGGGTAACTTTATCGGTAAGGTGACAGTGAGATGCCGTGGAGAATTCCTCGAGGTTGAGTCGACAGAGGTTGATTACATGGATGTGTCGCCGAAACAGCTCGTATCGGTAGCCGCAGGTATCATCCCGTTTCTTGAGCATGATGATGCTAACCGTGCGCTGATGGGATCCAATATGCAGCGACAGGGAGTGCCTCTGTTGAAGACAGAAGCACCGTTTGTTGGAACTGGTATTGAAGAAAGAGTTGCCCGTGATTCTAAGACAGTGGCTGTCAGTGAAGCTGATGGTGTTGTTGCAATGGCAGATGCAAAAAGAATCGTTGTATCGCCAGATGGAACATTGCCTGCTCGATTTGAAAAGAATTCAAAGTCTGATCCTAAGAACGGAATCCATACCCATGAACTGAGGAAGTTCATGCGCTCAAATAATGGTACCTGTTTTAACCAGAAACCTATTGTTAAAAAAGGACAGAAGGTTACCAAGGACCAGATTATTGCAGATGGGCCTTCAACCGATCATGGTGAGCTGGCGCTGGGACGTAATGTTCTGGTCGCTTTCATGCCTTGGAACGGCTATAATTTTGAAGATGCTATCTTGATTTCGGAAAAGGTCCTCAAGGATGATATCTTTACGTCAATTCATATCCAGGAATTCGAGGTAACGGCTCGTGATACAAAGCTGGGCCCTGAAGAAATTACCCGAGATATTCCTAATATTGGTGAAGAGGCACTTGGTAATCTAAATCATGACGGAGTTATCCGTGTTGGTGCAGAAGTGAGACCGGGAGACATCCTTGTCGGTAAGATCACGCCAAAGAGTGAAACCGAGCTGGCTCCGGAAGAGCGCTTGTTACGAGCTATTTTTGGTGAAAAAGCAGCTGATGTTAAGGATTCTTCCCTTGTGGTGCCGTCCGGAGCGACTGGTATAGTGATGGATGTTAAAGTCTCTAGCCGAATTGATTTTGAAAGAGAGAGACTCAGCCCTTCTGATCGTCGTCGTCAGGTCAAGCAGATCAACGAAGAATACAAGACTCAGATGGAGAAGCTTCGTGAGGGCCTGACAGAGGCGCTTTCGAATATTCTACTGGGTGAGAAAATTCCTCTTGATGTGATCAACGGAGCGTCTGGAGAAATCATTATTCCAGCTAATCGTAAGATCACTAAGACACTGCTGCGCAAACTTGCAGCCGTATCCAAGCATGTGGAAATCGATCCATCTCCTGTTCGTATCAAGATTATGGAGATCATAGGTTCTTACCAAGGTAAGTTCGAAGAGTTGGATAATGATCGGGAACGCAAGACTGAGAATATTGAAGCCGGAGATGAATCCCAGCAGGGAGTTATCAAGCAGGTGAAGGTCTATGTCGCGACCAAGCAGAAGCTAGAAGTCGGCGACAAGATGGCTGGTCGTCACGGGAATAAGGGTGTCGTAGCCAAGATTGTTCCTGAAGAAGATATGCCTTATCTTCCGGATGGAACTCCGATCGAGATTTGTTTGAATCCTCTGGGTGTGCCTTCTCGTATGAATGTAGGGCAGGTTCTTGAGACTCATATGGGTTGGGCGTGTAAGAAGCTCGGTATTACGATCGCAACTCCAGTGTTTGACGGTATTTCGGAGAAAAAGGTCCGCGAGTATCTAGTGGAAGCGAAATTGCCTGTTTCGGGTAAGAGTGTTCTCTATGAAGGTCATACCGGTGAGCGCCTCGATCAGGAAGTAGTTGTTGGATACATCTACATGATGAAGCTCAATCACTTGGTTGCACATAAGATTCACGCACGTGCGGTTGGTCCATATTCTCTCGTCACTCAGCAACCATTGGGCGGTAAAGCTCAATATGGTGGTCAGCGATTTGGTGAGATGGAAGTCTGGGCCCTCGAAGCTTATGGAGCGGCTTACACATTGCAGGAACTTCTGACGGTTAAGTCCGATGATGTTCAAGGTCGAACCAAGATTTACGAGTCGTTGGTGAAGGGAGACAACTCTCTGAGCGCAGGCACTCCAGAATCGTTCAACGTTCTAATTAAGGAAATTCAAAGTCTGGGTCTGAACATTCGTCTGGGACGCCAGAACTCACTCGATTTCGATTTAAAATAAACCATCAGGGAATAATATAAAATGAGTACTGAAGAAGCACAGCAGGCGCTCGGCCTTGAGAAAGAGGGAAACTTTGATTGCGTAACAATCTCAGTTGCCTCCCCCGATACGATTCGAACTTGGTCTAGTGGCGAAGTAAAGAATCCCGAAACGATTAACTATAGAACGTTTAAGCCGGAACCCGGTGGTTTATTCTGCCAGCGAATATATGGTCCCGTTCGTGATTACGAATGTGCGTGTGGAAAGTATAAACGCATCAAATACAAGGGTGTCGTTTGCGATCGATGTGGTGTGGAGGTAACTATCTCCCGTGTTCGTCGTGAGCGCATGGGGCATATCGATCTCGCAGTTCCTGTTACACATATTTGGTTCCTCAAGAGCATGCCCTCACGTCTTGGATTGTTGCTCGATATGACTGCGCGGACTCTGGAACGGGTTATCTACTACGAAAATTTTCTCGTGGTTGACCCTGGTAAGACCCCTCTTGAAGAGAAACAGCTTCTGACGGAATCTGAGTACCTCCAGGCAATGGATGAGTATGGTGATGATTCATTTGTTGCGAGGATGGGAGCTGAAGCGCTTCGCGATGTGTTATCGAACATGGATCTGGGTGCAACGGTCCTTGAACTGCAGGAAACGATGCGCAGCACAAAGTCTAAGCAAATCAAGAAGAAGCTTTCTAAGCGGTTGAAGGTGATTCTGGGCTTTATCAAGTCTAAGTCTCGGCCCGATTGGATGGTGTTGGAAGTGTTGCCAGTGATTCC
>CAXMUM010000084.1:0-8463 GCA_964196585.1 uncultured Opitutaceae bacterium | reverse complement strand
CCATACATCCATTTTCAGCCGTTGCATTCACTAATGGTATCCAACAAGTCACGATTAAATGCTTATCACAATGCGATGCAAAATACCCGGAGTCCTGATGCCAAGGAACATCACCTCTTCCAATACCCGGGACCTTTGGTCGAATTCGATAGACAGAAGACCCCACGATCTCAGGACCCACTAAACTGGAAACTGCCTCCAAAAGCTTTGGATGCATTATCAAATCAAACATACTATGCCCCTGATAACCACCCCCACGTGCACCCTCCAGGTGTCTCATCACAGCTTCACCATTTTCTTTGTTGTCGTGATAGATTCGGGTAAGCCGCTGCTCAAACGCCTCCTCAGGATAGGTTTTCTCCACCTTCCCATCCCGTGCAAGCTCATCGCTTTTCGAGATCCTTTCTAAGCGGTTCTAGATCCGCCGGATCAAAAACGTTTTCGGCAATAAAATATCCCTCTGCCTTAAAAAAGGCTGCCTGCTCTTCCGAAAGTCGACCCGATTCAATGTTCATAAGCATACCTATACCACAGTATTAGAAAGTTGTAAATTGGCTGAAATTTCCCATGTATGGTCTTTTTTCACCATGACTCCAACTCTATCTGCCTTCGAAATACCCCTGAGTCAGAAACCCAATATCCTGCATATTGGCGCCCATACACATGGGGAATTCGAAAGGGAATCCTATAATCTTCCCAATATATGGTGCCTGCATAAATATGAATACCATGCCGACCTGAGATTGAATGGTGAATTGTTTAAAATCACTCCCGGGTCCGTTTCACTGACTCCTCCTACAACACTCATCGAGTATTTTTTCCAAGGACCATCCACTCATAAATTTATCCACTTTCACTTTTCGGGTACGCCGCCAGTTACCCACAACTCTCCTTACATGTTTTCATCGGACTCGGTTCCGGAGGATTTCGCTGAAAGCTTCGATCAAACCATCCATTTTCATTCATCCGATAAGCTCAAAGCAGAAGTTCGCCTCTGGGACCTACTCTTCCAGATAACCACCCCCCTTCCGTCTAAAGAAGCCAACCCTCGACACCCCAAACTGGAAGCCGCCCTGAATGAAATCGACCGAGAACTCGCCTTACCTATAACCATTCCTGATCTAGCAGACAAAATAGGCCTCTCTCACAATCACCTCATTCGCCTTTTTCAAAAAGAGATGAATCGCACCATTGTTGCTTACATCCGAGAACGCAGAGTCGACCGGGCTATCTACCTTTTGCGCAACACCACCCTTTCCATAAAAGCGGTCGCAGCAGCAGCCGGTATTCCAGACCCACAACGATTCAATAAAGTCATCCGGATGGCCACACGGCATTCCCCGACCAATATCAGAGCTCTCGGCCCAACCATTGTTAGACCAGGAGAACCAGAGATCTAGTTGGACTACCTGGGATAGAGCAAATTAAAGCGAGCGGAGGAAACTTCTTCAGCCGTCAGATGAGGGATCGTCTCAATTACCTTTTCATACGCAGGTTCACCAAAACCAATGGCTGCCCTCCTCAAGACTGAAACGAATCGAGGGCAATACATCGGAATACCTCTAATTTCCTCCCAACGCCATTCTTCAATGCCCTGAGCAAAAGGAATCAGAAAATCCAGGGCCTTTCGAATGCTTCTCCCATCCAGGGTTGAATACTTCCACAAATCAATATCGGTCCAACGAGCTAACTCAGCCAAATCAAAAAAGCCTGCTAAATTACCACTGCTATAACCGAAACCGGTGGTCCGAGCAATTTCATAGAACTGCCGCCCATCATGCTCAATCTGGTAACCAATTCTCCAAAACGGGGCCCTACCCACAACCTCTTTGGCAATTTCTTCCTGGCCCGTAAACAACGCGAGTGAAATGACCTGTAAATCATAATGTAATCCATGGTTGTTTGGTCTGCTTGACTCAAACTTACCATGCTCACTCTCCCTCAACCAAATAAGGAAAGTCTTCGTCCAATCCAGCATCGCTGCCTGATCGGTATCCGTCCAGGCATCGCAGGACTGCAGTAGACCAACTGTATCCACCAAAGGCACCACCACCTTGGAATCCACAATTCCCCAACCGTATCCTTCCCAAATACCAGGAATCGCTTGTGCATATTCGAGGTGCGGATTCATCCGTGTCGCCTCATCGATGTACCAAGTTCTCAACAAAGTCGCCGCGCGTTCACCATAAACCCCGTTTCCCGTTAGATAATAAGCCAGGGCCAGCGTTTCAGATGCTTCTGTTAAATCTCTCCAGGCAGCTCCATCCCATATATCTGAATCTGGATTTTTTACCCCATCACGGGCAACATAAGGTAACCCATCCTCTGTGTCCGGATTCGGCCACCAATAACCAGCCTGACTTTTATAGTCATGTTTTTCACCACTAGGGGGTAGTCCTTCCTTATCCACAACGGACCATGGGCTAGCCGTTAGCCATTTGTCCGCCTCTCGGATTAATTGAGCCAAAGCCGGCATTAGGTCCGGATCTTTGGCCGCAAGACGTTGCTTTGAGATCTCCAGAAGTTCAGCAGAAAGGAGAAACGTTCTTGGTGCTTTAGTACCCATATCCTTCAACCCTAGAAAGTGTATACGAGTAGAAGCAAACCTCAAAACCTCTATCAGCCAAACAAAAGAGCTGCCATCCTCAGGACGGCAGCTCTTGGAAACTATTTAAATTTTCAGACCCTTAACACTTAAGTGCTATAACCTTCTTCGTCGTGAGACGATAGATCCAGTCCGCTACGCTCATCATCAGAAGTAACCCGCAGGCCAACCGTCGCATCAAGGACCTTCAAAACAATGACAGAGACCACTCCACTCCAAACGATCGTAACGATCACACTGAGAAATTGTGTCCATACCTGAGCACCCATTGTCCCATCCAGTCCGGAACCTCCCAGAACCGTTGAAGCACATACACCGGTTAAGATCGCACCGACAATACCACCGACTCCATGAACGGCAAAAACATCCAGACTATCATCAAACTGAAAAGCCTTTTTTAACTTGGTTGCAGCAAGATAGCAGAACAATCCTGCGGCTATTCCAATGAGGAATGCACCCATAGGGCCCGCAGACCCGGAAGCTGGGGTAATCGCGACCAACCCGGCGACTGAACCTGTCACCATTCCCAGGATACTGGGCTTACCATGGTTCTTCCATTCGAGGAACATCCAGGTAGCACCGGCTGTCGCGGCTGCCATCTGGGTCACGAGCATCGCCATCCCGGCTACACCATCCGCAGCTAGTTCGCTACCTGCATTAAAACCAAACCATCCCACCCAAAGCATTGCAGCGCCGATAACCGTAAGCGGTAAGTTATGCGGTTTGATCGGGTCCTTCATAAACCCGATCCGTTTTCCAACCATAATACAGGCAACCAAACCGGCTATCCCTGCATTAATATGAACTACTGTCCCTCCTGCAAAATCAAGCACACCCCAATCTGCAAAAAGACCTCCGCCCCACGCCATGTGGCAAATCGGCAGATACGAGAAACTGAACCACAAAATGCAAAATAAAAGCATCGCACTAAATTTCATCCTCTCAGCGAACGCACCTACAATCAAAGCCGGAGAAATAATGGCGAACGTCATTTGAAACGTTGAAAAAACTGACTCAGGAATCGTCCCTGAAAGCGAGTTCACAGTCACTCCCTTAAGGAAAAGCTGGGAAAATCCACCGAAAAAACGGTTGACGCTTCCACCATCAGAGAAAGCCACACTATAACCATAGGCGACCCACAGAATCGTCATGACCAAGGCGATCGCAAAGCACTGACCCAAAACGGAAAGTATATTCTTACTCCGGACAAGCCCCCCGTAAAACAAAGCCAATCCCGGCAATGTCATAAACAGCACCAGTACAGTGGCAGTCAGCATCCAGGCAGTGTCTCCACTATTTAAAACATCCACGGATTCCTCCGCCATCCCGATTGAGGGAAAAACAATCGCTGCAGCCAAAAGGCTCAGCCATTTTCGAATCGAATGAAAGAATTTTGAATCGATATGATGATGTAAAGAGCCTCTATCAGGCATCGAGGGGGAATCGTTTGGTGTGTTCATAAAAAGTAATATAGATACCTTTTAGCAGGATCCATGCCGACCTTGGAACAAACGAAGACCCTATCTTTTCGTCACGTATTTTGACTTTCTAGACAACCTTTTATAAGAGGAGTCCACCGGCAATCGCAGCCATAACCACCACAAACCAAGAAGGGGATTTGGTGAAAACCAACAACCCAAGGGCACCCAATGAAATTCCCAGGCTACTCCAACCTGTAATTCCGGAAATGATCACAGGTCGATACAGAGCTGCCAAAAGAAGACCCACCACCGCCGCATTTGCCCCCAGCAAAAAGGCGCGAACACCTTTAACAGCCCTCAAATGATGCCAGAAAGGAATGACCCCAGCCGTCAGCAACAAGGCTGGAAGAAAAATCGCAACTAAACACCAAAGCCCACCAGCAAGACCACTCACTTCTCCTCCCATCGCCGTTCCAAGATAGGCCGAGAACGTAAAGAGAGGGCCCGGAATCGCTTGGGCGGCACCGTAACCTGCTAAAAATGATTCATTCGAAATCCATCCCGTCGGAACCACCTCTGCCTGCAGCAAAGGCAACACCACATGACCACCGCCAAAAACCAAAGCTCCCGATCGATAGAACGCATCAAAGACCTCAACCCAAACATTTGGGTAAAAGAAAACCCACAAAGGAAGCCCACATAAAAGAAGCGCAAAGATGCCCACAAAAACACCGCCCAACAACGGATGAGGTGCTTTTTCACCCTTTGGCTTTACCTGATCTGCCACCTTTGAACGATAAATCAAAGCGCCAACCAATCCACCAAAGACGATCCCTCCCACCTGTCCATAAACGGGCGATGAAGCATAAACGAGAAATCCCGCAACCAACAAAGCAACCCCGATGCCCCATGCCTCTCGACAATGTTGACGCCCCATCCCCCATACTGCATTCGCCACCACCGCCACAGCAGCCGCTTTTAGTCCATGCAGCCAGCCCATCGCTCCAGCGTCACCCATCCAGCTGAGACCATAGGCAAATCCAATCATCAAAATAGCAGAGGGTAGCGTAAAGCCAACCCATGCCGCTACACCTCCCCAGAAACCTCCCTTTAAAAGACCTACCGAAAAGCCCACTTGGCTACTCGCTGGTCCCGGCAGAAATTGGCACAATGCCACCAAATCTCCATACTCATGCTCATCCAGCCAACCTTTCCTCACGACAAATTCATCTCGGAAATAGCCGATATGAGCAACTGGTCCTCCAAACGAAAGGCATCCCAATTTCAAAAACGTACTGAAAAGAGAGGAAAGCGAAACAGTCATAGACAGAGAACAAAATTCTGACTGCCTCTCTGCAATGCAAAACCAGCCAACAAATCAAAATCAACCTTGCCACTCTTCATAATTGACTGATGAAACGGGACGTAAAAGCTCCAGTCATGAATTCCTCTTCCCAAAAAGTTCGCATCGGAATCATCGGCATGGGTATCGGCCGTTACAACGCGCGTGCCTTTGCGACTAATCCTCGCAGCGAAGTCGTCGCCCTCTGTGATCTCGACGAAGCAGCCATGCAGGAATTTTCCACCGAATTGGGTACCACTCTCCTTCACTTTACCGACTACAAAGACATCTGTGCCTGCTCAGAAGTAGACGCCATTTTCGTCGGGACCCCTAATAAGCTTCATGCCCCTGTCTCCATCGAAGCCATCAAAAACGATAAACACGTACTCCTTACCAAACCAATTGCAGACTCGGAAGAAGCCGCAGCCAAACTTGTGCAAGCCGCAGAAGCTTCGGGAGTCGTCAACATGATGTCACTCAGCACCCGGTACAATAGCCCCTGCCAACACCTCGGTAAATTAGCCCAAGAAGGCTTCTTTGGTGAGACCTACTATGCGCGTTCCCGTAGCTCGCGACGTAGCGGTATCCCTGACTGGAACCTAGGTTATATCACGGATGGAGGTGGCGCCTTTCGCGATATGGGTGTCCATGCCCTGGATGCTGTTTGGTGGTTACTCGGAATGCCCAAAGCCATCAGTGCTACGGGTGTCTCCGGAGCTAAGTTTGGTCCAAGAGGACTGGGTTACTGGGACTTCAAGCAACCCAAAGAAGAATATTACAGCAAATTCTCAGTCGACGATTACGCCGGAGGATTTATTCGTTTTGAAAATGGTACCGGCCTTCAAATTGAGAGTTTCTACGCCTCGCACCAGGAACCCAAAGACGAAATACAAATCGAACTCTTTGGGACCGAAGCCGGCGCACAACTATCTCCGCTTACGCTCTATCAAACCATCGAGGGAGCGCCCAAAGACACCCCTATCACCCTACCCCAAGACCTACCTTCTTCATGGGAAAATATCGCAGAACACTTTATCAGTTGTATCTTGGATAGCACTACCTGCGATGCACCCATGAATCATGGGTGGCAGATTCAACAAATGCTTGAAGCCGTTCTCGAAAGTGCCCGCACTGGCAAAGAAGTTCGAATTGCCTGATTCTCTATCGTTGGGTATAAAATGGAGTCATTTTGAGAAACGTGAAGTCAACTGGAGAGCGTGATAGAAACCATGAAATGGTTCGAGATTACCTAAAGGCCCTAGGTCTACATACCCGCGATTTGGATTTCACATTCCTGAGTGATATTGTTGCACGGCATGTCGCTACCTTTGCTTTCAGTAGCGTAGGATGTCAGCTCCGCAAAGATTTGCCACTCGATTTCGAATCACTATACCAGCGAATTTTTATCCAACGACGTGGCGGGTATTGTTTTGAACAAAATGGCTTGCTATACGGAATTTTAGAGAAACTTGGATTTTCGCCGAAGCTTTATCTGGCACGCGTGATTTACAATCGTGATACCCATCCCGGTTTAACACACCGAATTACTGTGGTTGAGTATGAAAACCGAAGATATGTAATGGACGTAGGTTTTGGTCCTCTTGGACCTAGGATTCCAGTTCCCATGTCAGAAATTGAATCGAATGATGGTGAAAAGATTTTCCGCATTTCCGAGCGTAGGCCTGGCGAGTATCACATGCAGGTTTTCAAGGATGGAGATTTTTTCTCTCTCTATCGGTTCGAGCTTGCGCGTTATGGTAAAGCTGATTGCGAATTGGGGCATTTTTACTCACACCGACACCCCGATGCTCCCTTCGTAAATCATTTGGTAGTGTCACTTCTCCAAGAGAGCGAAACCCGCTCCTTGCGTGATTTAAAGTATTGGGTGATCACAAAATTTGGTACCCGGGATCGAGAAATTAGCGATTCAGAACAACTCATGCAAATACTTGTCGGTGAACTTGGAGTTCAGGTAACTAAGGACGAAAGCCGTCTGCTGTATGAGGGACTGGATACCTAACTATAGCTTGTATCTGACAAAAAAATCAAATGAGCATATTCGAATTTCTATCCGAACTCCTCGAGCTATTCCTTTCTTGGCGCCTCTATCTCTGTATCGCCGCCGGATTGATGATAGCCTACTTTTTTCATTCCATTTTTCCCGGAGCCATCTGGCAATGGTTCATTAGTGCCCCAACTGTCATCGTATCGACGATTGCAGGTTGGAGATGGCAGACCTCACGCCATCTTAAAGAATCCTAGTGAGTCACCTTCGAAAAGAACGACCGATTAGTCGCCACCAAACGATAGAACCACTCAGACAACCAGGCAAATACCGGCACCCGACGATAGACTGAAAGAAAAAACGACTTCCCCTGACCAATGGAATATGCTCGAAACACAGCCTCAGCTCCACGTGAAACTCGGCCATTGCGTTCAATGAGATGCACCGCCTTCCGATAAGAATCTTCTGAGATTTCCCAGAAATGACGTCCCACCTCCTCGGATGTCAAAAAATCAATTTTCTTACCCATCGATTGTTTCCAACGATTGACCCAACCACGACAGAACCGGCACTCTCCATCCCAGATCATGAGAGCTTTATCAAATGGAGGTAATGATTCTACCAAATACTTTTTCGAGATTTTTTCCACTGCCTTAAAATCAATTGTTATATCCATCTTTCTTCCTAATATAAAACACCCAAATGAAGATTCTTTCAACTTGGCAGCAGCTAATCATTCCCTTTTCGCCCTATGAATACTCCATCTTCCTCCTCCAATCTTAACAAAGCCACCTTTGGCGCTGGTTGTTTCTGGTGTATTGAAGCCGCTTTTTCAAATCAGAAAGGCGTTCATTCCGTCATTTCCGGTTACATGGGCGGACACGTTGACAACCCAACTTACGAACAAGTCTGCGGTGGCCAGACCAATCACGCCGAAGTTGTTCAAATAACCTTCGATCCAGAAGAAATCTCTTTCAATGCCCTACTCAATCTATTCTGGGGTGTTCACAATCCCACCACACTCAACCAACAAGGCGCAGACCGGGGCACCCAGTATCGCTCCGCTATCTTCAACCACTCTGAAGAACAG
>CAXMUM010000083.1:0-8467 GCA_964196585.1 uncultured Opitutaceae bacterium | reverse complement strand
CTAGACCATCCGATGGCTTTTTCCCATGGGTGCTCTTGTGTCAGAACTGCGTTTTCAGAGTAACGTCTAAAGGAAGTGACGATACGTTCTGTGCCGGAGCGGTAAAGAATCGAGGTATCGTCGGCGAGTAAAATGGTGTGATCCGAAGATCCATTTGAGGCCATCTGGGATATAAAGAAGACTCCTTATGACCGGTCAATCCTCATATAACTTTTTAGTAAATATCTCGAATACTGTTAACCCATGAAAGCAGGGGATCTTTGAGTTTTTCCATTTCATCACAGAGTTTGTCAAAGAGGTCTTTTTTTATCGTAGCGTAAGCAGGATTGTCGATTTGGTTCACGAGTTCATGTGGATCTTTCTCGAGGTCATAGAGCTCACCTATGGAGGAAGCATTAAAAACGAGTTTATGAGTTCGGGTTCGGAGCATGCGCTGATCCAGATTCATGAAAGGGCGGGTGAATTGGGCATAGACATAATCACGATCATTTGTGGCAGTATTATCCAGCATGAGAGGGAGAATGCTCTCTGCTTGTCCAAGATCAGGCGCTTCTCCTGTAGCGATATCAGCGGCAGTGGGGCATAGGTCGTGAAGATAGACAAAGGCATCGGAGGTGGTGCCAGGTGTTCGGCAATCTGGATGCTTAACCACGAAGGGAATTCGGGCCGTTTCTTCGTACATGAATTCTCCTTTTTCAATTAAACGATGAGCACCGACTGCGTCTCCATGGTCCGAGGTAAAGACGATGACGGTATCATCATAGAGTCCGCGCTCCTCCAGATACTTAAAGAAATCGCCAATGCAGTCATCGATGAGAGTGATGTACCCCATGTAACTGGCGATGAACTTTTGCCAGTCCGACCAATCGTATGCGTCTACGCCCCAAAAATGAGAAATGAAACGTTGATGGATCGGCTTGTTCTCAAAGGTTTCTGCGAATCCCGGGTCTTCTGGAATATCCTCCGGCTTGTACATGGAGAAATAAGGCTCCGGTAGGATGCATGGGGTATGAGGTCCCCAGAAATTCATCCAGAGAAAGAAGGGCTCATCGTTTTTCGTAGCTGCATCTACCAGGGTCTTGGATTCATCAACAATAAAGTGGGGAATGGACGCTTCAGCTGGTGCGTTGAGCTTTCCGTAAAACTCTTGAGTTTTTTTGCTCCCGAAAACGTTTTCGCTGACGCTGGGAATAGCAAAGCCTTTTCGGTTCAACCAATCGTTGTATGGATTTCCCTTGAGAGGTGATTGAGGGAAGGCGAAGTTCTTGTATACGTCTGATCCAGGGAAAGCATAACCCGAAAAGTCATGACCTGTGAATCCTACTTTTGTTGGAAGCTTATCGTCGTCGACATGCCACTTGCCCGCTAGGATAGAGTTGTATCCGGTTAGATACTCGTTAATGCCGCGCACCCCCTCTTTGATCCCTGCCTTTTCCTTCCCCTCTGAATTACCAACTACACCATGTTCTGTCGGAACGAGACCGGTGTAAAGAGAGGCTCTTGCGGGGCCACAGATGGATGTTGGGGTGTAAGCTTTGGTAAAGGAAACCCCTTCTCTTGCCAGCCGATCAATATTGGGAGTCTTGAGAGTTGAGTGTCCGGTGCAACCTAGCATATCCCAGCGATGTTGATCGGTTAGGATATAGATGATGTTCTTTTTTTTACTCATTGCTGATACGTTACTTTTTAAGTGATTGGATAGCTGCGCTGTAGCGTTTTAAGGTAAAGCGAATTTCAGATCGTCGATTACGATCCATCCAGAGTTTTTCGAATCGCTTTTGCAGGGAACTCATTTCTTTGGCTAGTCCTTTGCGCAGCGCAGGAGTGTCTTTTCCTTTTGATCCAAGGATGGTTAGTTTCTTGGCAGCGTGAGCTATCGTATCTACAGCAAAGATCCAATAGGGCAGAACGTTTAGAGGGTCGCTTCCTTTGGTTTTGCTGACCTCGACCAGATCTGCACGAACTTTTTCCAGTTTTCTTAAGGCATCTCTGCCGACGGAAAAATCGAGGGTAATTTTGGTTTTTGAAATTTCTCCGTTCTTGCAGACAAAAGCACCTTGTTTACCTTGAAGTTGAAAAATGGGATCGTTTATTTTGGCAAAGAAAAGATGCTGCCAGACACTTTGGTAGTAAGGAAGTATTCGTAGATGGGTGATATCTCCCAGAAGATCGATTGCTTTGGTGAGAGAAGCTTTTTCGTAACTTAAGAAGAGTTTGGCGAAACGGGTGGTAAAGCTTTTACGGTCGGCGTTTACATTCCAGCATTGTTCTGCTCCAAAAAGGTAACCATGCCATGAGTACTCCATAAAGTTGAAGTGGCCACCATCTCCCCAGTCCGTGTTTAAGAATCCTTGAGCTTTGTTTCGTTTTCCTGCTGATGCGAAGCCGTGAATATTTTCGGTGGCTTCGTGGATGCGATTGAACAGAGTAACCCAGCCAGAGGTTCCAGGGCAGGCGTAAAAAGGGAGCCCGACTTTCTTGAAATCTGAAATGGCGGCATAATTGTGATCGTAATTATAACCCCAATCTAAAACTGTTACATCTTTTGGTATTTTTTTTATCAACTCAGGGTAATGACGAATGATGTCACCCCAGAATTGGATACTTTTACCGTATTTTTTGCAGAGCTCATTGAGCTTAATAATGTGACTAAGGTAGGCTTTTCCTTTTCCCATTTTCTGACACATTTGGTAGCTCTGGCCCTTCCCGAAGTCCCAGGTCTCATCACAGCAGATATTGAAACGAGTCGATCGGAAAAGAGGTAAGAATTCAGAAAAGAGACTGTCCAAGAAGGTATAGGTTCCTGGATTTGCCGGTGAGAGCGTCCATCCGCGTCTATCCCATTTATATTCTCCTCGGTATTTGCCTACACCCCAATCTTCGGCCAAATGATGGTATTCTTTGTTGGGACGGATAACGGTTGAGAGATGTCCGAAGGTTGCTAGAGAGGGGACGAGCTCCACGCCGTGTTGGGCACAATGTTCATCCAGTCGAAGAATATCTTCCGCGCTTAAAGGAGAGGCACCTTTCCCAATGTTGGGATGTCCCCGAAAGGCAAAAGTGTGCTCAATGTAGATCTGGAGTTGGTTGATTTTGTAGTGGGCCAGTTGCTCAACAAATTTGAAAAGTTGCTCCAGTTTTGGAACGCGACCACGACAAAGATCGTAATAGACTGCTCTATCTTTGAAGTCTGGCCAGTCATCGATCTTTAGACAGGGAAAACGTTTCTTGGGAGATTGACTCTCTATTTGTTCCATGGTGCATAGGCCGTGTTCTGCTGCGATAGGGCTCCCAACTTCCAATGTGATGCCATTGGGTGTGATACGTAAGAGATATCGTTCTGTATCCAGTTTGGCGTTCAACTTAATCGTAAAGGAATCGCTTATTTTTTGAATTCCAATATGTATATCGCTCGCACCTAGCAGGTCTTTTGCTCGATTTGCGCTTGAGAACAGCGACTGATCACTGATGGCAATGCTGGGTCGCTTGGGAAGAGTAAACGTTCCTATGCTCGATGTGAGTCTGTGGGGTTGAGGAATAAGGGTTAAGGCCATATGTTTTTTAGACTTTTCTGGGTTAAAATATCAAAAGGTTTTTTGAGAATGCGTCTTCCATCATTATGCCTGAGACATACTCCCCTTGGATGGGATAAGAGAGGGGTGCTTGATGTGTGAAGCGACTTCCTGCCATGCTTCTTGGCTGTTTTCCGCATCCATGTCGGGTAAAAACCCGAAGTCGAGATAGACTTTTATGGCTGCGATGCGTCCGGTAGAGGTGCGAAGAAAACTTCGGATGTGCGATTGTTGGAGTCGTTTCATTGCGACACTCATCATAGGCTTCGCGAGTCCACGGCCATGAAAATCGGGATGAATGGCAACCCAGTGAATTTGTCCCCATTCACTGTTTTTCCAGTTTGGTTGCCACCATGAGGTGATGGTTCCAATTTCGTTTCCAAGCTCTGTGATGAGGAAAAAAGACCGATCTTCCACGGAGTCGATATCTCTTCCGAATTCACATTGAAAAAGGTCGTCATTGATTTCGCCAAATGGTTCCGCTGCTCTTTGGATTCTAGTCCAGATATCTCCTTCTCCTTGTCGATATCGCCGGATGTTAAATCCTTTCGGAAAAGGATATGCAGGGATGTCATCCATTGTATCCCTTACCATGATGACATTGAGGTTTTTCACTGTTTATAGACCGAATCGAAGAAGTTGGTGGTCACTGGCAAAAACGGCGGTATTGTCTGTAACGAATCCGGCATCCCACGGCTTTGGAGAAATGGCTTCAGCAAGCGTTTTTCCTGATGGATCAGTGATAGATGCTTTTCCGATGGAGTCGACGACTAGAAGGTTTTCGGAGAGTTTTTCAAATCGATCAATTGGATGAGAAAATTCTGTGTGCCAAAGTGTGTTGCCTGAAAAGTCCAATCCGAGAAGATATCCTTGGGAGGTGGCTGCGTAGATGCTCTGACGTTCTAGATCGATGGATACTCCTTTTACTTCGCCTGCCAGTCTATTGATGAAGTGTTGATTGATTTTGAGGGTGATAGCTTCAGATTTATTGACTTCAATTTCATAGAGATGAAGATTGTTTGCCCGGTTAGCGCCGAATGCCCAAAGCCAGGAGTTTCCTGTCCACTCAGCGGTGACAGCCGTCATTCGGCTGGTCCAGCCTTCGATGGGGATTTCGCTGATCAATTCTCCGCTGGGTGTTAGAATGCGGCAAGTGGACTGGTTACTGATCACTTCACCTCCAACCAGAACTTCGGTGTTTCCATCGAAATCTAGATCGATGGGAAATATCTGGGCGGGAACTCCGTTGTCGTAACGGAAGACCCACTTTTCATTTCCTTTTGCATCAAAACCTCTGAAGATTTTGTCCCCACAGCCCACATAGATGATGGTGCCTTCATGAGTTTTGGCTGCTTTGACGGCAACGGCTGATGGATGCCAGAGTTCCCACCAATATGAATAGGAGGGAATTCCGTTTATTTGATGGGTCCAGATGATATTTCCATTAATGATGGCTGAAAGAGAGGATTTTCCATGACCGACAAAGCACGTCTCCCCATCGGGTTCTATCGAAACTGAAATCGCGTGAATGGGTCCTTCCAGAAGGACTTCCCATTCTTTGGTGAAGGAATTATTGTGAGAGGTGAGAAGACCGTCTTGGTCACCGCAGTAAGTTCCTCCAGAAAGACCAGATGTCATCGCAGTGGTAGTTCCCTGAAGCTCCGCGAGTTTTTCAATATCGACTTGACGGGGTTTAACGACTTCTTGGCCGGAGGGTAGGACCTTCTGTTTTTGAGTAGATGGTTTTTCATGTGAAATGACTTCAATTTCCTTTGAACCAGAAAGAGTTATTTTGGTCCCATCGACTGACGTTAGGTGATATTCAGATTCATCTTCGGATCGAATCTGGGCGAAATGAGTAAAGGATACGGCTTCTTCTGGCTCGAGTTCTACCACAGATCGCGTCGTAAGAACTGAGATAATTTTATCGTCGATGCCATAGCGCTTTCTCCAAAGAATACTTGTATTTTCTTCCGGAGGTTTTGCTGGTCCGGGTTGCTTGCGATCAAACTGAAGCGATTTGCTCTGTTCCTTTACATTGATAGAATGGGGGTGGCTGCAAGTTCCTGAGAGTTGGAAGTGAATGTCGCTTTCGTTTTCAATAGATCTCTTTGCTGACAATTTATCGTCCTGGAAGTTTACTTTACCAGGGATGCGCAGATGATTTTCCAGAACATAGGATCCGGACCGGTTTGCTCTGACGGTGTCATGAAAAATCACCCCGATTTCTGGAAAAAAGAAAACCTCTCGAATCCAGTCGGCTCCGTTGTAATTATTGAGACGCATGCGAGCATACCCCCCTCGGTGAGCATCGTAAGAAGATTCCAGAAGCTCCGCGAAGCTGGGAACCGTTCCCGAAACCCCGTCGCGCATAATCGTCAGGACGGAGTGGTTTTCGGTTTCAGGGTAGTAACATCCAGTATCGGATACGATAAAGCTGAACCCATGTCTCGAGTAATCCAATACATCGAGTGTATCGGCATAGGCGTGAGAACCATTTCCGACTCCATGGAACATCAGGTAAGCATCTTGTCGTTCCCAGCCCGCCCGAAAGACGAGTTTATCAAAGCAGCTTACTAGGGGAATGCCTGGTGGTGTGCCGAAGTCCTCGTTTGCCAATTCGGGGTTTTTTTCAAAGGTTCCGTAGACCAGTGGATCCATCTCGATGACGGTGAGGCCGATCGAGTCAACGGGGACTTCCGGTTCAACGCCTACATCAAATGATCGAGGAAGAAAGACCTGCGAACGTAAACTTCGGTAGGTATCGGTCAGATTGTGAACAAAGGTATAACGTCCATCTCGATGCCAGGCTGCTGCGGCACGTAAGCTGGGCCCTGGAAATGTACGCAGGATTGTCCCATCGCCAGAAGAGGGCATCCACCCTTGATTGTTGACGATTGCTATTGCGCATTCTCCGGCGCGACGCACACCGCCGCTTGTAAAGAACTTATGCTCAGGTTCTAATAGGGCATAGTCGATCATCGGTGGTTGAGAGAGAAACCATCCATGACATAGGCCGCCGCAGAGAGGCTTCCAGCTTCCGTTGTTATAAGGCTGAAAGATGCTTTCCGCTACTGATTTCCAGTCTTTCCACTCTTTTATCTCCGGGTGGTGACGCTCACAGTAATCAGCAAAGTAGGCGAGGGCGAGACCGGGGATCAATCCGTGGTTTTGCCGAGGATGATCTGGAGCAGTGTAGAGTGGTATATTGGTTTTGGAGATGCCTTGGTCGCCGTGAATCCAGTCAAGGATGAATTGGAGGAAGGGCTGGCGCAGATCTTCTTCAATCATGCCAACGCACTCCAGGAGGCGATAAGAAGCAAGGATGTGAGACATTCTCAGGTGTAAGTCCCGGATATTGAAGTCCCCTTCAGGGGCACCATAACGAAGTATTGCTCTCCAAACCTCATGGGAGGATTTTAGTAGATCAACTTCTCCTGTTAGGTAAGCCAGAAATCCCTTATGGGTGTAGCCATCATGGCTTTCGACTTCCCATTCTAGTTCCGGCTTATCGGGGAGTTGTTTCTTCCTGATCATTTCAGCATAATGGTCAGGAAGTGGTATTTGGGTCGCTTTAATTTTTGAGAGAAAAGGTAATGGATTTTCAATTACATCAAGAAGATAGGCTAAACCTTTATTCAATCCTTGGTTATCGGAATATCCGATATGGATGATATTGTGACCTGTTCCCAATGGATCCATGAGGGTACGAACTTCGTAGCCTTCGGGTCCTGGGTAGGTGCAGTCTGTGGAGCAGAAAAAGCGAAAATAAAGTTCTCTTACGCAATCACTATTGCTGAGATTACCAATTAAGAAAACAGGGCCTTTGGGTGCTGTAAGGATGTCGAAGGATGGATTTGCTTCGACTCTAGCATTGGCTCCTAGATTTCGAAGGGCCTCATGCAGCTCAGTGGCAGCTGAAATGCCCTCAGGGTTATCGGCTGCTGCGATTATGATTTCGACTGAATTATCAAGTGGTGTGAGTCGTTGTAAGGGGCGAGGGGTAATCTGAGTCATTCGCGTCTTTTGTGTGAGGGCTTCTAGTAAACTGTTTTGTCGCGGCTGCGGATGTCGCGAACCAAATTTCCGCTATAGAGTTTTCCTCGCATGGCATCTTCGCGGAAGGGAGCAGAGGCATCGTAGAAGGGCTCACCTAGGTCGATGGTGTTAACCATTACACCTGCTTTATGGCGTAAGAGTGATTTTGCGATAGTGCCATTTGGGAGGATGAACACAGATTGCCAGAGCTGATAATAGCCAGAGGAATTGGGGGCACTGATCCACATGTAGTTGGCCGAAGCATGTCCCTGTAGGGTTGGCCTCATAATAGTTGTATGGATGGTGGGGCCTTCTTTGCGGGCGTTGTGGAAGGAATCAAAAATACATTGAACCCCAAGCTTTTGGTAGGCTCGATATAGCTCAGGAAACCGGAGGTCGTAGCAGATGAGTAGGCCACAGAGGACTCCCTTAATTTTAACAACCGGAAAATGATTTCCTGAAGTATAGTATTTAAGATCATCTGTGGTGCAGAAGCGTTTGTCATATCGCTCTACCACTTTTCCTTTTGGATCGATAACGTAGAGGGAATTATGAGGGAGGTGTGATCTTGTGAGAGGATGATTGCTGCCCAAAATGATCCAGAGTTTTGTCTTTCGGGCCAGTTGGCAGATTTTTTCTGTTTCGTTGCGTAGGGTTTCCCAGTCGTATCCGTCCCAGGAGGTAAAGGCGACTCCTGCGTACCCTCCAAGCGCACATTCAGAAAAATGAACAACTTCGGCTCCTTGAGCTTTGGCTGAGAGTATCTGTTTTTGTATCTGGCGGGAATTGCGCTTGATATCTGAACCGACAGAGAACTGACACGTTGCTATTTTGAGGGTTCTTTGAGTCGGCATGTA
>CAXMUM010000082.1:8191-8483 GCA_964196585.1 uncultured Opitutaceae bacterium | reverse complement strand
TGCTACGCTTAAACCACTTGATCATTTCAAGCAACATTGCGGCCTCAACGACCTCCCAGACGAAGAGAGCATTCATCTCGAAGCAACTACCCCGTGGAGAACTAATGCCTATAAAATGGCATTCGATCTAAGGGTAAATACTCGGTACAAACAACGTTCTCAGTATACACATACAACAGCGTCTACAATTGCCACCCTCTGCGAATCATCGAAAAAGCCAGTCGCCGCTTTTTTCCCCTCCTACAATTACAGCCAACAAGTCGCTCAATCCATTGCCTCCGATTTCCCTTTT
>CAXMUM010000082.1:0-8181 GCA_964196585.1 uncultured Opitutaceae bacterium | reverse complement strand
AAAGACCAACAGTCTTTCATTGAAGAAGCGCTTCTCTTTAACGACGTACTCTTTCTCATACTAGGCAGTAGCTTTGCAGAGAGCATTGATATATTGGGAGGACAATTGGCCGTATCAATTGTCATTGGGCCTGCCCTTCCGGAGGTTAATGCGATTCAGGAAGCCCGAATGCAGTCCCATAGATCAAAACCGCGAAACGAAGCTTTTCAGAAAGTATATCAGATCCCCGGTCTGCAGAAGATAAACCAGGCACTCGGTCGCCTCGTTCGTGCACCTGGGCATCAAGCGCACGTTCTCTTACACTGCGAGCGATTTGCAGATCCCACCTACCATTCTCTTCTCGCCCCAGAGTATCAAAACGCCTCTCATATCACCAACGACTCAGAGCTTTCTCAATGGCTGTCTGAGCCTTGATAGATCACCACCCGGTCAACTCTCAAAGCCAAAACTAAGATTCTGCTTGAGAGCTTCGATTTAAATCACCAATACTAGAACTAGTGGCCATACGAAAAACGATTTCAGCTGATTCCATTAACAACGCGATTCAACAGCTGGCCCAATCTATTGCCAGTCAGCACCAAAAGACAGAGCGTCTCCTCCTCCTCGGAATTGCCAATGGAGGGCTCATTCTAAGTCAGCGGCTCTCCCATTCACTTTCGGAGATTCTTTCACGACCTATCCCTCATGGAACCTTGGACATCTCTTTCAATCGGGATGATCATGGGATTAACCCTATTCCCAAAGAAGTAACGGGCACCCAATTGCCCATAGATCTCGAAGCAGCCACAGTCATTCTGGTGGACGACGTCCTTTCATCCGGTCGCACCACCAGAGCTGCTCTGGAAGAAATATTTTCACATGGCCGGCCGGAAAGCGTCGAATTGGCCATTCTCGTCGATCGCCAAAACCTTCGGCTTCCCTTTGCCGCCCGTTACATCGGATTCACGGAAGAAACAGAGCCTGCTGAAGAAGTACATGTCTTTCTCGATCTGGAAAACTCAGAGAAAAATGTCGTCAAAATCGGAAACCTATCCACCACCTAAATCCCCACCGCGTTTTCAAAACTTAACATGTCCTGGAACAGAAAAGACCTCATCACCATTGAGGACCTCAGCAAAGACGAAATAGAAAAAATATTCGCTGTCACCGCCGCTTTCAAAAAGACCTTCGGGCGCAGTGTGAAAAAAGTCCCCGCACTCAGAGGAAAGACCATCGTCAACCTCTTTCTCGAGCCCAGCACACGTACTCGCCTGGGATTCGAAGTCGCTGCCAAACGTCTCAGCGCAGATGTTATCTCTCTTGATATGAAACATAGCAGTACGACGAAGGGAGAAACTCTTCGAGACACTGCTCAAAACATACAGGCTCTCAAAGCAGATATGATTGTCATTCGACATTCTGCACCTGGCTCACCCCATTATCTTTCTCAGATACTTGACATTCCGGTCGTGAATGCCGGGGATGGCGCTCATGAGCATCCGACTCAAGCCCTGCTCGATTGCTTCACCCTCATTGAAAATCTCGGCGACCTTAAAGGAAAAAAAATCGCCATCCTCGGAGATATCATCTTCAGCCGTGTTGCTCGGTCAAACATATGGGCCATGACAAAACTAGGGGCAGAAGTCCCTTTGGTCGGCCCATCCACTCTGGTGCCAAATTGGTTTACCAACTTTGGAGTTAAAGTTTCCCACAATCTCAAGACCTCACTGGAAGACGCGGATGCCGTCATGCTTCTCCGGATCCAACATGAGCGGCAAACCTCAAGTCACTTTCCCTCAATCGGAGAATACACCAGCATGTTTGGCCTCAATAAGACCAGGGCCAGTTGGTTAAAACCAAATGCCATTATCATGCACCCAGGTCCCATTAATAGAGGCGTCGAAATCGACTCTGATCTCGCAGACTCAGACCAATCCGTTATTCTTGATCAGGTAACCAACGGAATAGCCGTGCGCATGGCTGTTCTCTATCTTTGCAGCGGAGGATCACCAGAAGCCGTCATCAAGCCCTAAAATTGAGAGAAAAAAAGACCCCTAACTTTTAGCAAACATGAGTGATATTCTTTGGATCCAAAACGGACGAATCATCGACCCACTTTCAAACAGGGATGAACCTGGAGATCTCTTTGCCGTCGATGGAAAAATCGTCGCGTCTCTTTCCGATAAACAAAAAAAAGAGGCTGCCATCATAGACGCCAAAAAGGCAGTCGTCTGCCCCGGCCTGGTCGACATCCATGTCCATTTTCGTGAACCGGGACAGACACATAAAGAAACGATCCAAACGGGATCCTGGTCAGCCGCAGCCGGAGGTTTTACCACAGCTGTCTGTATGCCCAATACCACACCACCTGCAGATAACTCTGGAACGATTCAACTCATCCAGAACGCCATCAAAAACGCGGTCATCAGAGTGTATCCGTCCGGATGTATCACTATTGGCATGAAAGGCGAAAAACTTGCTTCAACCGGTTCCTTAAAAGAAGCCGGAGTTGTGTGTATTACTGACGATGGGCTCTGTATCCAGAGCAATGAGTTGATGCGTCGTGCCGTCGAATACGCCAATATGTTTGATATGCCGGTGCTTGATCACTGCCAAGATGCAAGCCTCACAGAAGGATCTGTTATGAACGAAGGCGTTGTCTCCACTCGACTCGGGCTCAAAGGATGGCCTGCCTCCGCAGAAGATATCATCGTGTCCCGAAATGTCATCCTATCGGCTCATACAGGCGCTCACATTCATTTACAGCATATCAGTTCAGCAACCTCTGTTGATATTATTCGGCGAGCCAAGCAGCGAAAGGTGCGCATCACAGCGGAAGCAACACCCCATCATTTACATCTGACGGACGAGTCTCTTTCCACCTATAATACCGATTTCAAAATGAATCCACCTCTCAGGACGGAGGCCGACAGACAAGCCATCATAGAAGGCGTCAAAGACGGCACTCTTGATTGCGTAGGCACTGATCACGCACCTCATACTGATTACGAAAAAGACCAGGAGTTCGACTATGCTCCTTTCGGCATTGTAGGACTCGAAACGGCTCTACCCGTCACATTGGAAGTGCTTCATCGCGAAGCAGGTATGAGTTTATCCGATACAATCTCTCTTTTGACGAATAAAGCTGCGGAAGTGCTCCATCTGGACGCAGGCAACCTTAAAGAAGGTGCCAATGCAGATATTACGATCTTTGATCCCGACGAAACCTGGACCGTCGACCCAGAGAAGTTTCTCAGCAAATCGGCCAATTCCCCTTGGGTAGACTGCGAAATGAAAGGCCGAGTCAAATCGACCATCGTCGGTGGAAAACTGGTTTATGACGGGGTCAACATCGTCTGCTAAAACAACCGAAGGACCTGTTTCCAAAAACTAACTCCTCAAGACCTCAACCCGGAGGGCGACGGAACCCACCGCCAAATCCACCTTGGGCTCTTACAGTTGACCACTGCTGAATCCGTTCGGTCTCTTCAAGTTGCTGCTCCAGGAGTGAGTCAAGCTGATCCTCATTAAGAATGTCTCGAGCGCTATCCAGGATCTGTGTATTCAGTGCATTTCTTTCGTCAATATAGACTTCAATATCCTCCTGAGAATATTCTCTCCGGTTGCCGCGCTCCAGATTAGATAAGTCATTCGAAAATTGAAAAGACGATTCTTGAGAAGCCATCATCGAAATGAGGTTTTCTGCCGCATCCTCTGAAAGTGGCGTACCTGAATAACTCAACTTTCGATTCAAGTTATCAACAGTTCGTCTCTGTGAAAGACTGCCCTGATAGGCCTCATAAGAGGCATAACCTTCTTCTCCCAATAATTCAGCTAACCCAGCATCTAATGTATCGAGATTGGCTTGCGCAACGGCCTTCTGGTCGTCAGCCGCCATCTGTAAACCTCTTTGGAACAAAGACCGCTCTGCCAGAAGAGACATAAAGACTCCAGCTTCCTCATCACTGAAATTAAGTTTCTTAAACAATGCCGCATACCCTCTCTCAACACGGCCCTTATTGGCTTCGATAAACATCTGGCGACGCTCTGGATTCTCCAGCATCTGCTTAAAGAAGTTTGCACGTCGCGCCTGCCAATTCTGAGGACTTGCTGCCTCAGCCTGAGCTTCCTCAACTTTACCCTCTTCCTTTATTTCCCCAGCCTGAGATATCTCTTTTTGAACAGGTGCGCCCACTTGGGCGACACGCTCAGAAGATACGCCTCTCTTTTGAGCTGCTAAAGCGCTTCTCAATTCACTATTCGTGCGAAAAAGAGAATAGGACAACGCCCCGCTCGCAACTGAGAAAACAATCAAGAGAACTATTACAATTCGTTTCATATTATTTATCTATGTTAAACCTCTTAGTAGAATGACTCCAAACACTGATGATAAGTTACATAATTATCTCATTTTTAGAGAAAATTTTACAATATTTCCTAAAATTCATTGAGAGATAAATTTTAGCCAGCCTTGCAAATTGGTCCCCACTTACTCAACCCACGAAAAGTGCTGAATCACCTTAGCTAGATCAATATCCTTCTGGGTTACCTTGTTTCCCGAATCATGCGTATTAAGGCGAATCGTCACCTTATTCCAAACGTTCGTTAAATGAGGATGGTGGTTCATCTTTTCACATTCCACTCCCATTCTAACAATAAAAGCCAAGGCTGCAGAAAAATGCTCCAAAGTAAACGTCTTCACCAATGCATCCTCTTCGTAGGACCAGCCAGGAAGCGATTCAGCTAAGACTTCATCAATGACAGATCGATCTAACGGTTCACTCACATAAAGAGAAGACCATCGAACCGGCCTAATGTCAAACGGCCCCAAAGGATCAACATCACCAAATTACAGGCTTGTTTTGTAAAACATGAATGATGAACATTCACCCCTTCTTCTCACCCCATGGATAACAATCCCACGCTCCCACCTTTACAAGTCTATCTGCACTACTTCAACTATCGGTGGAGACGTCTCGGTGAGCAGAAATTTGATCTACATGACTTGATCGACGAAGCAGCGGATTGCGGATTCAGTGGTCTCAATCTTGCCATCAAAAATCCACCCCATCTTTTTTTGGAAAACCATGATCCGACCTATCTGGCCGAAATCTGCGCTCACTTGGAAGAGCGTAATCTGGGAGTAGATACCGAGACCAATGGCACGGATTCGGAGGCATTGAAACGCGAGCTCAATATTTCCTATCAGCTGGGTGCAGAGTATTTTCGAACTTACACTTTACCTCTTACAGATGGCGGTGATCGCATAGACGCAGCTATTGAGGGTCTATCAACGGTGGCGCCTTTGGCCGAGGAAATGGGGATCACTCTGCTGCTCGAAAATCATGAGGATATCACTGCAACACAAGTGGCTGGAGTATTAGATCGAGTCGATCATTCGCATGTGCAGGCATTGTTTGACTATGGAAATTCGGCGATCTTCATGGAAGAACCGGAAGAGTCCGTCCGTGTTCTAGGGAAATATTCTCGCAGTGCGCATTTGAAAGATCATGTGACAATTCCTGCTAATGGAATCAACTTCACTGAAGCAAGGTGGCTTGGTGTGCCTTTAGGGGAAGGACATCTACCGATCGTGGAGACGACGCGTGAATTACAACGTGCAGGATTAACGAGAGTCTGTTTTGAAAACTGTTGGGCGTATGATACTAACTTTCGTGATCGTCGTGGAGATGGAGAACTTGGTCGAGGTATCTATCAATTCAGAGAGCCACCCTATGATCCACGAATTTGCCTACCCGACACAGAAAACCCTGAGAATATTGCCGAAATCAATATGCCAAAAATGGAGGAAGCAGTGATGCAGGATTCCGTCCGTTGGTTAGAATGCGCTTTCCGAAAAGCAGAGATTACCTTGGAACGGCCACTGCGTGTACTCACCTAAGAGTCGTATGTTTAGAGTCTTTTTTGGCCTAAACCTTCGAGGGGGCATCGAGCACTTCGGCGGCGTAAAGGAAAACACCAGCGGTCCAGCCCAGGAATGGTGGCATTTTGTATTCGTCGGCCACATCCAGTGCGCCGGTGATACCGTTATATTTTTCCCAAAGTTGGCCAGTAGTTTTGAAATTGCGCACACAGGTATCGATGTATTTTTCGGCAAGACGTTTTGCTTCTTTGTGATAACCGTAGCGAGTCAGCCCCATTATCGCGACGGCTTGCATCGGAGGCCACGCATTGGGGGCGTCCCACTGATAGGTGTTGGCCGAGGTATTGCTACCTTCACGACAAGTAATGATGCCGTGATCACGCTCGATCAGCGGGAGATTAGAAACCATACGCGCAGCTTGTTCGTCGGAGCATAAGCCGCTCCACATCGCTAGCCAGGCAGCAGCTGAAACGACCGGGCCGCGTTGGCCATTAACCCAATCATAATCAAAATAGAAACCTTCTTTTTCATTCCAAAGGAAACGATCCACGAGAATACGGCGAGCATCAGCGCGATCACGCCAGAGCTCACTTTCTCCAGCCTCGTTGAGAGAATCGTGGAGCTCGGCCATGGTGGACTCAAAGTAGTAGAGTGCAGCATTGGTATCGACAGGATTAAAATCCGCGCAACGTTGATCAAACCGAGGCGTAAAGTCCCACACTTCACATTCCGCCATTTTGTGATGCAAATATCGCATTCGTGCGATGGGCTCTGTAGGAATGTCTTTGAGCCGCTCACCGATCACTTTGCCAAAGCCATCCACGGTAACGGGGTCTGCATGAGTGTAAGCACGGTTAAGTCCATTGGGAGCCATGCGCTGAGACATCCAAAAGGTATATTCACGCGCGAGAATTGGAAGCGCACCGGCAAGCCACTTTCTATCCTGGGTTTGTTCAAAAACATCGCGGCAAGTCATCGGTGAAGGCGGCACTTGCGTACGATTAAGCGCGATGCGTACCGAAATATTGGGCACATAGCCAAGCCGATCAATCAGAGAGAGAATGTTGTCGGCGTTGTTTTGCGCCTGCTTTATTTCACCCGAACGAAGGAGGCCAAGATTGGTGAAATAAACATCCCAATAAAAGAAGAGCCACATGGTTGGGTCCGTTGAAGGCACCGTATGCGGATAGGGTAATGAGATTTCATCCGGCGTGTCTTCCCGCGACTCGCGAAACGTCTCGACCCAATGGGTATCGATATAACGGCGGATCGTTTCAATGGACTCAGAAGATGGCACAACTAATGGGATTGGTGGCTATGGAAGAAGAAGATCTGCCTGGAAAACAGGAATTCGCATCAATTGCCAATTTTTAAAATAACTTCCTTTTCGTCGCCCTCTTCGTCCAGGGACAATGAAACAACCAAACGCCCTTCTTCACTTTCAGCATGCCCATGGTGATTATAAGGGTTATGCGGCAAAACCGGCCACGTAATCTTTGACGATGATGGTATCTTTAACTCCCAATTATGATGTTTCATCCATTCGACGCCTTTTTTAGAGAACGCCTCATCATTCAGTTCTTCCTCCGTTCCATCCGACAACAGAACAGGACTCTCCGGATAACGGATAAACGTTAAATGATTCGCCACCTCTTTACCGGAAGAAGATGCCTGCTCTAACCGTGTCTTAATCTTAACTTCATTCTCTGATACGATCTCAACGGTGATCACACTCACTGCATCGAGTGTTTGAATACGCAACCCAAAGGAATTTTCACCAGTCTCTAGAACTTCAATCTCATTGGGAACATAGCCCAAATCAGCGTCAGGCGCCAAACCCGTATCCTCATTGGTTCCTGTGACAAATTCATGCGGAGCCCCTATCGGCGTAAGCAAACTTACATCCCCCACTGTCATCGTGCTCCAAAGTGGCTGAAGTTTTGTATTTCCTCCTCCCAGGATTAGGCCTGACTTTTCGTGGTAAAGACTCACCAAATTCTGCCTATCCTGAATAAAACGATTCCCTGTTCGCTCACATGAATAACCTGACAAACTGACAATCCATGGATTCTCTCTTACAATCAACGAATCCTTCCCCATTCTGAATCGTGGAGACATCGTGGTCGTAAAATCTAAAGCATCCTCTTCCTCAGGAAGACAAAGATACATATACTCAGCAAATTCTGCTTCAAGTTCATCCTTTCTTAGATTATCAAAAATCCTCAATTGATGATCGAGCAACGATTTTCCTTCATCTGTGAAATAAAGGCCGGGATGAATAGTTGCGTGCCTCGGTAAATAGATTTTTTCTCCACTCT
>CAXMUM010000081.1:0-8578 GCA_964196585.1 uncultured Opitutaceae bacterium | reverse complement strand
GGCTTTCGCTTGCTCTGGATATTGAGAGTGGATGCTGTGCGGAAGAAGAGAGAGTTATCACTGTTTTCGCCGCGGCTAGTCTCTCGGATGTAATGGGAGAGATTGCTGATGCATTCACCGATGAATCTGGTGTCAGGGTGCGTTTTAATTTTGCAGGATCGTCTGTATTGGCGCGGCAGATTAGGGCAGGAGCTTCGGCTGATATTTTTTTTCCTGCGGATGAGGAAAAAATGGATTGGATTATGTCTTTGGGATTAGTGGATGACGAAACTCGAAAATCTATCTTATCGAACCGATTGGTTGTAGTGGTTCCAGAAGATTCTAATTTGGAAATGGGGGAGCTTCCAGATTTCACGGCGCCGAAAATCAATCGGATTGCTTTGGCGAATCCAGAGACTGTTCCGGCAGGTATTTACGCAAAACGCTATTTTGAATCCATGGGATTGTGGGAAGCCATTCGTCCAAATGTAATTCCCACGGCGAATGTGAGAGCAGCTTTAGCGGCAGTTAGAGCTGGCAATGTAGATGTGGGAGTTGTCTATCGAAGCGATGTCTTTTCTCCTGTTGGGGTAAAGGTTTTATGGGAAATTCCTGAGGGAGAAGAATGGCGTATTTCCTATCCTTTAGCTGTCTTGAGTGCTGCGGGAGATAGGTCTGGTGCGATTGCATTCATTGAGTTCATGGGCAGAGAGGAAGCACGGATCATTTTAAGGCGGTTTGGATTCGAATTGCCTGCAGATCCAATCTAAAGTAGCATGGTCGTTTGAATGGAAATTGATACTTGGCAGATCATACGTCTGAGTGTGGGTGTAGCCGGTCTCAGTACATTGGTTATTTTGCCAATTGCTGTTTTGTTAGCCTGGTGGCTGGCCCGTTACGAGTGGCCGGGGAAATCATTGGTCGAAACTTTGGTTGCTTTGCCGTTGGTTATTCCACCTGTTGCGACGGGACTGATTCTATTGGCGTTGATGGGCCGCAAGGGATTATTGGGCGGAGTTTTATATGATGTGTTTGGGCTGGAGATCGTATTTACTTGGAAGGCAGCTGTTTTAGCCGCGATCGTTATGTCCTTTCCATTGCTAGTCCGATCCACTCGCTCTGCTTTCGAAGAAGTTGATCCACGCCTTGAGCAGATAGCCCAAACTTTGGGGGCAGGGCGTTGGAGAGTTTTCTTTACGATTACGATTCCTCTGGCTGCTCGTGGAATCATCGGAGGTTCTGTTTTGGCTTTTGCCCGAGCATTAGGAGAGTTTGGTGCGACAATTCTGGTGGCGGGAAATATTCCGGGAGAAACCGCCACGTTATCCTTATCTATTTATAGTCTGGTGGAATTGGGTAAGGATGCGGAAGCTTTTCGGCTTATGCTGGCTTCGATCACCATTGCATTTGTGGCTGTCTGGATCAGTGAGTGGATTTTACGGTCTAAGGCGACTTCGAGGATGCGAAGGATATGAAACTGCTGATACAGAAGATTCGCTTACCATTGGCGAACTATACGTTGTCGATTGATCTTACCTTTACCGGAAAGATCGTTGCGATTTTTGGACCTTCAGGAGCTGGTAAAACGACATTGTTAGATGTGCTCATTGGTCTTCGCAAAGTAGGGGTGGCCTATATTCGACTAGGGGAACGTGTTTTAGAAGATACTGAAAATGGTATTTTTGTCCCTGTTGAGGAGAGGCGTGTTGGTTATGTCCCTCAGGAAGGAGGGCTTTTCCCGCACCTGTCAGTTGCGAAGAATCTCAGGTATGGTTACGAGGAAGACAGAGAGTGCCCTGAGGCATTCTCATTTTCTCATGTGGTAGAAGTGATGAAACTGGGCCATTTACTGAAGAGAGATATTTATGCGCTTTCAGGAGGAGAAAAACAACGTGTTGCTCTGGGTAGGGCACTTTTGTCTTTTCCAGAACTTCTTCTCCTGGATGAACCGATGGGCAGCCTGGACTCGGAACTTAAGGGGCGTATTATTCCATATCTCCGTAAGATTCGAGACGAGTTTGGTGTTCCGATGCTTTACGTAACCCATTCTTCATCTGAAGTGATGGCATTGTGTGATGAGGTTGTTGTCCTGTCTTCCGGGGATGTTAAACACCAGGGAAAACCAGAGGATCTTTTTGTCGAATTGGAAGAGAAAAGGTATGGCCTCAGGGAACTTTAAAAAAAGGGTGGAATTCAAGGCGGATTTGGACTGGCCAGAGGGTTTTATTTTCTCCAAGGTCCCCGTGATATTTAAATATCCCGGGGACCTCCTTGGGGAAGCACATGCGTTAACCTAAAATAAATCTAAAACAAATGAACCTATTTCAATGGCTACCTCAAGCTGTTATCAGTGATATTCCTTCCGTTTTCTATCTGGCTCCAATAGGAGGCATTCTTGCGTTGCTCATGGCTCGAACGTTCAGTGCCCAGGTCATGAAACGTTCCGAAGGTGACGATGAGATGATCCGAATCGCTCAAGCAGTCCGAGAGGGTGCGATCGCCTATCTGAAGCGGCAATATAAAGTTGTTGCGATTGTCTTTATCTTTTTGGTGATTTTCTTGGGCTTCCTAGCCTGGCTTGGGTTGCAATCAAGGTTGACTATGTTGGGTGTTCCGATTGCCGGATTATTATCTGGTTTATGTGGTTGGTTTGGGATGAAAATGGCGACAAATGCCTCTGCTCGAACAACCCATGCAGTTAAAAATTCTTTGAACGATGGATTGACGGTAGCCTTTCGTTCTGGAGCGGTAATGGGGCTCAACGTCGTGGGATTTGCCTTGTTGGATGTCGCTTCCTGGTTTTTTATCCTCAATGTTTTTGGTGAAAAATTCGGTATCACAGGCGGTATCACAGAGTTAACCACAATTATGCTCAGCTTTGGAATGGGGGCTTCGACGCAGGCTCTATTTGCTCGTGTTGGAGGTGGTATTTATACGAAAGCGGCTGATGTTGGTGCTGATCTTGTCGGCAAAGTAGAAGCAGGTATTCCTGAAGATGATGCCCGAAACCCTGCGACAATTGCGGATAATGTAGGTGATAATGTAGGTGATGTTGCCGGCATGGGTGCGGATTTGTATGAATCCTACTATGGTTCTATCCTCGCTACGATGGCTCTTGGAGCAGCTGCCGCTGTGTCAGTTCTTGGTGTCGGTGATACAGCAATTGCATTTGGTTTGAAATTAGCGGCAGCTCCTCTGGCCCTAGCTGGGTTGGGTATCCTTTGCTCCATTATCGGGATCTTTACCGTTAAATCAAAAGAAGGAGCCAATTTCGCTTCCTTACTGAAGAGTCTGCATGGAGGCGTTTATGCGGCTTCGGCCTTGATTACGATTGGCTCGGTTGGATTGCTTTATTTCTTGTTCAATGGAGATGAAAATCTTGTTTATGCGGGAACATCCTGGTGGCGTTTGGGTGGTTCAATCGTCTTTGGTTTGGGGGCTGGATTGGTCATCGCGTATGCGACGGAATATTATACATCGTACGAGCATAGGCCGACCAAGAATATTGCGATGCAGGCTCGGACAGGACCTGCGACTGTTATTATCGCGGGTATCGCGGAGGGGATGAAGTCGACCTGGGCTTCTCTCTTAACTGTGGTAGTTGCGATTTGTGGCGCTTTTGCTTTTGCCGGTGGTGCGGATAGTTTCCTCATGGGTCTTTATGGGGTGGGGATTGCAGCCTTTGGGGATCACCTTGGCGACAGATGCTTACGGACCGATTGCAGACAATGCCGGAGGCAATGCTGAAATGACAGGCCAGCCACCGGAAGTAAGAGAAAGAACAGACCTTCTCGACTCATTGGGCAATACAACGGCTGCAACCGGAAAAGGGTTTGCCATCGGATCGGCAGCGCTTACGGCAATGGCTCTTTTGGCTGCATACGTGCAAGTGGTGCAGACTCAGCTTACCCGTCAGGCATCTGATTTTGCAGCGGAGGTTGCTGTAGAGGTTTCCGAAGCGTCGGCTGTTTATAGCGGAAATGGTGTTTTTGCGGTTGTTTTTCCGGATTCAGATGAAAATGAAGCAGCCTATACGGACGGTGCTCTTTATGTTGATAGGCAGCAAATGAACCGAAAGGAATTCTTGGGGATAGAGCCTGGAGACATCTTTTCTGCAACGACAGAAGGCTCTGATCCAGCTTCTGCGAGCGAGTATGTCGTTCAGCTTTCCGATGATTCTACAACGTTTACTCTGGTATCTGCATCTCATGCTTCGATTGAAGAAATTCTTGATTTTTATAATGTGACTCTGACAAACCCAAAGGTTCTTGGAGGGTTGTTTTCAGGGGTGCTTCTAGCATTTCTTTTTTGCGCCTTAACCATGAGTGCGGTTGGTCGTGCTGCCTACGAAATGATGAATGAATGTCGTCGTCAATTTGGCAAAATGAGAGCTGCTTTTCGTGAACAAGGTATGAGTGAGGAGGACATCGCTAATCCTCAAAGTTGGCCAAAGCAGATAAGTTTCGAAGGTGTTAACTACCCAGACTATGCCACTTGTGTCTCGATCTCTACCAGTGGAGCTCAGAGGGAAATGGTTGTTCCTGCTCTGTTAGCGATTACTTGCCCGATTGCACTCGGATTGTTCCTGGGGGTCGCTGGAGTTATGGGGATGCTTGCAGGTGGCTTGGTCTCCGGTTTTGCCGTTGCCATCTTTATGGCAAATGCAGGTGGGGCCTGGGATAATGCAAAGAAACTGCTTGAATCTTACGGAAGCATCACAGCTGATGACTTTCAGACGAATCTGGTAACTCAGAAAACAGTTCCTGAGGAAGTTCGCCAGTCCATTGCGGATCGTGCGGCTGAGCTTGTTAAGTCAGGCAATGGAAGTGTGATTGTTTATGGAAAGGGTTCGGATGATCATAAGGCAACGGTTGTCGGAGACACTGTTGGTGATCCTTTCAAGGATACGTCGGGTCCATCGCTCAACATTCTGATCAAGTTGATCTCAATCGTATCTGTTGTTTTTGCCGGTTTGATTGTGAAGTACGGTTCTGCCTTTGGAAGTCTGATCGGTCTCGATTGATTTCTGGAGATAAGAATTTCGTCTTATATTAATTTGAAAGAGGCAGCTCATTCTTGAGCTGCCTCTTTTTTTGAAGGAATACTGTGAATATGGAGATCCTAGAAAAGCGCGGAAAGAGACCAGCTGAAGATCTTGTCTTTTTTGATATGCAGCCATCCATAACTAGGTGGTGATCCGCGTCGAGGTTGGCTGACCGATCCTGGATTTAACCATCGAATACCACCTTGTATCTCATCACGAGGCTCGTGGGTATGCCCATGTAGGATAACGTCGACATCTTTTGGTGGTTTAGAGGGCGGTATATGAATGAGAAAGAAGCGTATTCCGGCATGTGTGATAAGAAGATGCTTCCTCCAAAGGAAGGGAGAGTCGCAGTTTCCTTCGATTATTTTGAGGGGAATCTTGAGCTTCTCCAGTGGAAGAAGTGTTTTAGGAGAGCATACATCGCCCAGATGCCATATTTCGTCCGCGAGACGAAGCTCCTTCAGTATGGATGAGGGGAGTTTGTTGTGGGTATCTGAGAGGACGGCTATTTTCAAGGAAAGGAGGCGTTATTGACAGAATGAAAGCTTTTTCTTGCTTACGGGAGACAACTTCCTAGAGAGTCTTCCTTTGAGATAGAAAAGATCCATTATTTGAAACAATGAGTAAACCTGATACTGAGAAATTCGAATTCCAGGCGGAAATTAAGCAAGTCCTCGATATTGTCGTGAATTCGCTCTACACGGAAAAAGAGATTTTCGTGCGTGAATTGGTTTCCAATGCATCTGATGCGTTGGAGAAATTCCGGCATTTGCATCTGACCGAAAGTGAAGTCTTTGACGATCAACTTGAGCTGGATGTCAAAATTTCGGCTGATGAGGAAGCCAAAACGCTTACGATAGAAGATTCCGGCATTGGAATGACGCATGACGAAATGATTGAGAACCTTGGAACGATTGCCCACTCGGGTTCCAAGAAGTTTCTCCAATCAATAGCTGAAGGCGGGGACAAAAATACGAACTTGATCGGACAATTTGGTGTTGGTTTTTACAGTGCCTTCATGGTCGCGGAAAAGGTGAGTGTCTCCAGCCGTTCCTGGCAAATGGAGGGGAAAGGGCATTGTTGGAGTAGCGATGGATCCGGTAGCTATGAGATTGAAGAAATTGAAGGACAAGGCCGTGGAACGAAAATTGTTATTTCTCTAAAAGAGGGATGTGAAGAGTTTTCCAAGACGGATCGAATTAAATCTATTCTGACTCAGTATTCCAGTTTTGTCCCATATCCGATTAAGTTGGGAGAAGATCATATCAACACGGTTCAGGCGCTTTGGCTTCGGAGTAAAAATGAGATCAAGGATGAAGAATATACTGAATTTTATAAATACCAGGCCAATGCCTTTGATGAACCACGCTACCGGTTACATTTTAGTGCAGACGCACCTTTAACGATTAATTCCCTTGTTTTTGTTCCGAAGACAAATCCGGAGAATTTTGGTTTTGGTCGATCAGAACCTGGAGTGGCTCTTTACTGCCGCAAAGTGCTGATTGAATCCCAGCCTAAGGATCTTCTTCCTGAATGGTTGCGGTTTCTAAAGGGTGTCGTGGATAGTGATGATCTTCCTCTGAATATTTCGCGAGAAACCATGCAGGATCGGAGCCTGGTCCAGAAATTGAACCAGGTCATTACGAAACGGTTTCTTAAGTTTCTCGGAGAAGAGGCCAAAAAACGTGAGCCGGAATTTTTAGAATTCTACAAAGAATTTTCCGTTTTTCTCAAGGAGGGCGTAGCGACGGATTTCACTCACCGTAATCAGTTAGCAAAGCTTTTGCGTTTTGAATCTTCTGTTACCGAAGAGGGGAAGGTCACGAGTTTGGATGACTATATTTCCCGGATGAAGGATGGTCAGGAAGAAATTTATTATTTGATCGGAGCCAAACGAGATTCGGTCGATTCAGCGCCTTATATGGAGGCTTTCAAGGCCCGTAATTTAGAGGTGCTTTATCTTTATGAGGCTGTCGATGAGTTCGTGATGAACAATCTGACGGATTTCGAGGGCAAGAAGTTTGTCTCAGCGGATCAAGCGGACGTAAAGCTGGATGAGGTAAAACCACCGGAGGTGGAAGGGGCTCTGAAAGAAGAAGAGACTAAGGGCTTGTGTGATTGGCTCAAAGAAACCCTTGGAGACAAGGTGGGAGAGGTGAAGGATAGCACCCGGTTGGTGGATAGTCCGGCCCTTGTTTTGAATGCAGATGGTATGAGCGCTCAGATGCGACATATGATGAAGGCGATGAAACAGGATGCGGGTCCTATGACGAAAGTTAACTTCGAGATTAATCCACGTCATCCTCTTATCGTAAACTTGAATGGTCTGCGGGAGGGAAAGCCAGACTTAGCAAAGCTTGTGGCAGAACAGGTCTTTGATAATGCTATGGTTTCAGCCGGCTTGTTGGAAGACTCACGTGATATGGTGAATCGTGTCTATAAGATACTCGAAACTGTTTCTGAAAAATAGAAACGATTTCTTTTAATGAAAATGTAAAAGACGCATCTTTAGGATGCGTCTTTTTGTTTTAACTCTTTGAGTTGTCCGCAACCTGCTGCGACATCGATGCCACGTCTCTGGCGGATGGTGCAGGGGATATCGTACTGAGCTAGGACTGATTGGAAGGCATGAGCAGCAGCGTTGTTTCCAGCTTTTCCATCATACCCTTGGGTTGGGTTCAAGGGGATGAGGTTTACATGAGATGGTATTCTTGTCAGGAGCTTGCCGAGAGCATGTGCTTGCTCGGAGCTGTCGTTCTTTCCTTCGATGAGAGTCCATTCAAAAAAGATATGTCGATCGAGTGTATCAGCATACTGACGACAAGCATCCATTAGTTCGGCCAGGGGCCAGCGCTGGCCAATAGGAACAAGTGCATTGCGATCTATGTCTGTTGCCCCATGAAGACTTACGGCCAGGCTGACATTTCGTTTTTCTTTTGTTAGACGGCGAATGCCCGGAACATGACCAACGGTGCTGACCGAGATTCGTTTTCCTGCCAAAGAGAGGCCTTTTTGATCACATAGGATATCGACGGCGGTCATGACAGAGTCGTAATTGTGAAGAGGCTCTCCCATCCCCATGAAAACGATATTGCGTAGCTTCTCCCCCTCGCTTCGTAGGATTCGATCAATATGCAGGACTTGTGTGACAATTTCTCCAGAGGTGAGGTGACGGGAGAAACCCATTTGGCCTGTGGCACAGAAGACGCATCCCATAGCACAACCGACCTGACTGCTTACGCAAGCAGTTGTGCGGCCACTATAGCGCATAAGAACAGTTTCGATGGTCTCATCGTCTTGAAGTTTCAGTAAGAATTTTCGAGTAAATCCGTCTGAGCTTTTGGTCTCTTCTTCTACTTGGGGAGCGTGCAGTGATGTCTCTTTTTGCAGTATAGGTAAAAGATTTTTGGGCAGATGTTTGTCTGTCGGGTCGATGGAGGGAAGGAGCCTCGAGTAGAGGTGTTTCCAGATCCTGTCTGCATGGATAGGACGGAAGCCCCAGCTTTCGATCAGCTGAGTAAGTTGCTCTCTATTTAGATCGTACAGATTCAC
>CAXMUM010000080.1:0-8621 GCA_964196585.1 uncultured Opitutaceae bacterium | reverse complement strand
TGTTTTTTCCTTATTTTCTAAAGCTTGACTGATTTTACCTTCTGGAGGAGATATTTTCTTTGTTCTATCCAATTGGATCTATTCATGGAAATATAGAATGGCCGCAAAGAAAGTTTATATAACGGGATTGGGGTTTATTACCAGTATCGGGAATGATATCAAAGAGGTATCTAGTAGTCTGATTTCGCAGAAACATGGAATCGTTGTAAATCCGGTTTTTGAGGATGAAGGTGTACCTGTAAGTGTCATGGGTAAGATTAAGGGGTTTGATGTGGATTCATCGGATTTTGAAGACTGGTCTTATCCTGATGATTACAAAATCCGGCGGGAGATCATGCGTGGTTTGGCGCCGCATGGCGTTTATGCCTACTGTGCCATGTTGCAGTCGATTGCAGATGCGCGGCTCTCAGATGAGGAGGTTTCTAATCGTCAAACGGGATTGTATGCTGCATCAGGCGGTTCTCCGTTTTTGCATCATTACAACATTAACCGAATGAACACCCTGGGGGTAATGCGTTGTTCGCCGACGGGAATTGTTTCCTCAATATCGGGAACATTAAACTTTAATATGGTCGCAGCCTTCAAAGTCCTGGGCGTTTCATGTGGCTTTTCATCTGCCTGTGCTTCTTCCGGGCATGCGATGGGATTTGCTTATGATGAAATTCATTCAGGTCGTCAAAAGAGAATGTTCGTGGTTGGAGCGGAAGACTGTAATAGGGAGAGCGTTCTTCCATTTGCTGGAATGAGGGCTCTGTCTTTGGAAAAGGACCCAGCGAAGGCTTCACGGCCATTTGATCGTGATCGTTCAGGATTTGTCGGAACTGGTGGTGGTTGTGTGATGGTTCTTGAAAGTGAGGAGGAAGTTGGTCGAAGGGGTGTTGTTCCTTATGCCGAATTCGTGGGTTGGGGGCAGGCTTCAGATGGTCACAATGTAGCGATTTCTCATCCGGATGGCGAAGGGTTAAAGACTTCGATGGAGTATGCTCTTGAATCTTGTGGGATGAAGTCCAGTGAGATCGACTATGTAAATGCACATGCGACATCTACCTCGATTGGGGATAGAAGTGAATTGCGTGCTTTGAAAAAGGTCTTTGGGACTTCTGGGGAGAGGCCGAAAGTCAGTAGCACCAAAGGGTTAACGGGGCATGGATTGTCCCTTTCAAGTGTTATGGAGGCAGGCTTTACAGCCCTAGGTATTCGAGATGGCTTTACCCCTGGCTCAGCCCATATAGAGACGTTGGATCCAGAATGTGATGGTGTGAATATCCTTCGGGAGACCCTGTCAGAGGGCCCCGAGATAGCTCTCTCAAATAGTAGTGGATTTGGTGGGGCAAATGTTTCTGTTGTTCTTCGCAGAGTTTAGGGGAGCAAAAAGAGGACTCGCCATGCGCTGTTCTCTACTGAAAATGGTAGGGTGCTATTAGAAAAGCGTTATAAGGAAGTATTGATAACCGGAATAGGCTCTGGTTTAGGAAGGGCATTTGGTGAAATGCTGCTAAAGGAAGGTGTCAGAGTATGGGGAACTTCTAGGGATGTTGACTCCATCGAAGGCCTTTCTGGAATTAAGGTAGTGCCTTTAGATCTATGTCGTCCGGATTCCATACAGGCTCTTTTGACTTTTTTTGATGACGAGGGGATTGAAATCGATCTCTTGATTAATAATGCGGGATATGGGGTCTTTGGGTCATTTTCGGGCCGTTCATTTGAGGATTGGTCACGGCAGGTCAATGGGATGCTTATTGGAACGATGGCATTGACCCACGAAATGATTGGGAAAATGCTTCAGAAGAATGCTGGTTCGATCGTTACGATCTCCTCGTTGGCTGCGGAATTCCCTATCCCTTACATGTCTGGCTATAACGTGATAAAAGCCGGATTATCAGCATTTACGGAAAGTTTAATGATTGAAGTGACGGATTCGAGGGTTACCGTGATCGATTTTCGCCCGGGCGACCATGTTACAGGATTTAATGATTCAATGAGTATAGAGGCTAAATCCACAGATGTGGGGTCAGTCGAGAAGACTGTTTGGTCATCTTTATGCCGGATTATGTCAAAGGCACCTCTACCGGAGAAAGCGGCAAGGGATCTCCGTAAGACTCTACTTGCAGGGAAGTCGGGAATGGTTCGCTCAGGCTCATTTTTTCAAGCAAAGGTTGCTCCTTTTTTGACCCGTTTTGGAACTTCTTCAATGAAGAGAAATGGGATCATGAAGTATTTTGGAATTCGCTAGCTGTGGCTAATCTTCGTATTCTCGTTTTAACCTCAAGTACTGGTGGTGGGCATGATGCCCGTGCTCTTTCATTTTCGAAATGGGTTAAGAAACTTTATGGTTGGTCTGTCGAAGTTCGTGTAGAAAATATGTTGGAGGATTCATCAGCCATCGCACGTTTTGGCGTCAATTTCTATAATTTCATTCAGAAGTATGCTCCGTGGCTTCATCATCCATACTATCTGTTGATAGAAGGTTTTGGCTTCATAAACAAAAACAGGGTCTCTCTTGGAAATCGTTATTATAAGGAAGTTATTGAAAATTTCCGGCCTCACCTTGTTTTCAGTGTTCACGACTGTCTGAATCGAGGTTATTTTCAAACGGCACGTAAAATATTGGGAGTTGAGAATGTTCGATGTGCTACCTATTGCAGTGAGTTTTCAGGTGGCTATGGGTATAGCGCAAATTGGATAGAACCTAGTGTAGATCTCTATATTTCACGGACACAGACTGCGAGTGATTATGCAGTGAAATTAGGCCTAGATCGTAGCCGAATAAAGGTGCGAGGGCATTTGATGCAACCTCGTACATATGAAGAAAAATTTACTCCTAAGAACAAGGCGGATTTTTTGAAGAATAATTTGGGCTTACGAGATGATCGATTTACTATTTTTCTGGCGACAGGTGGAGCAGGTGCAAATAACCATATGGAATTATTACCTGTATTAACTCAGTTTGCCGATACTCATCAGGTTATTCTTGTCTGTGGTCAGAATCAGAGGGTTTTTCATCGAATTAATGAATGGCGAAAAAAGCACCCTGAATTGTTATGTCATCTAGAGGGATATTGTTCGCATATGCATCTTCTGATTCAGGCTAGTGATGTTATTGTGACTCGGGGAGGAACAACAACGTGCGCAAAAGCATTACACTACCGTTGTCCGATTATTCTAAACGGATTTAAGGGTGTGATGCCTCAGGAGAGGTTGACTGTTAAGTTCTTTACCCAGAATGGAGCTTCAAGGGTGATATCAAAAGGGCCGGATTTGGCTGAACTGCTTAGATCCTGGATTAACGATCCTTCAGAGTTTAAAAGACTAAAGGAGAGTTTTGTTAATCTTCGGTATGAAGAAGATCCGGTGTTGGTTATTAAAGACTTGGTCGAATTGGCTAGACAAGCCTCTAATGGAGAACAGTTGGAAATGCCGCTGGCGATTGTTTAGTTGAATTATGATAGAGACAAGCAACGAAATTGTTTCTTTAGATCGTATTGTAATTTTATATACAACGTTTCCTGTTTTAAGCGAAACTTTTTTACAAAGAGAAGTACGGGCTTTAAGTCAATTAGGAGTTAAAGTGGAGGTTCATTCTCTCCATCGTGGAAATGACTCATTTGAAGGTTTACCGGTATTTTGTTTTCGAAAGTGGGATTTAGTATCTCTTCTTTGGAGATTGCCAATAGAGTGGGTTGCCAATTCAGGAGTGATGAATCGTATGTGTCGGCTTTTGTTCAGTCGTCGACCACCTTCGGGTTTAAACTTTTTGGAAAACCTTCTCGGTATTGGTTTTGCTTTAGTTAAAGCCCCTTATTTTCGTAAAAATAGACCGGGTCATTTTCATGCTGTGTGGGCAAGTCTTCCTGCAATGAGTGCTTGGTTACTTTCGCAATTGACTGGTATTTCTTTTTCCACCGGGGCTCATGCATACGATGTTTTTGAAGATGGTGGCGATTGGTTTTTGCCTGAAAAAACTAAAGAGGCTGTTTTGGTTCAGACATCAACTGCCGCTGCTCATCGGAGATTATTGTCCATTGGATGTCCTAGTGAAAAGATCCTTCTTGTGAGGAGAGGTTTGATCCCAATGCCTCAGTTCAGAGGTGCACGTTTGGATCGAAAAAATCTCCGGATACTTTGTATCGCTCGTTTGGTAGAGAAAAAGGGTTTGTTTAAGCAATTGAAGATATACGAGTTCTTGCATAAATCGGGGGTTTCCTTCTCCGCGCGTATAATTGGAGATGGTCCTTTAAAGAGAGAGTTGGTACAGTCGATCAGTGATTTGGGACTTGAGGGCGCTGTTACCTTGATCGGCGCTGTTTCACAGGAGGAGGTGGCAATGGAGCTAAATGATACGGACATTTTGTTTCATACTGGAATTGTTGCCAAAAGTGGAGATAGAGATGGACTGCCGAACGTAATTCCTGAGGCGATGGCCCATGGCGTTGCTGTTGTGATTAGCCCAGGTGAAGGAGCTCAGGAGGCGATTGTTGATGGTGAGACGGGGATTGTCTGTAAAATTGATGATTTAGCCGCATGGATGAATGCTGTGAGTCGAATTCAAAATGACTCAGTCTTCGTCAATGCAATGTTGAGAGAGGCGCGACTTTGGGTTGAAGAGAATTTTGATGCCCTTCAAAATGCAAAAAAATTGATCGCACATTTGCCCGTCAAATCATAAATACCAAATTGCGATGCTCTTCTTTGATGTAACAAAGGCTCTTGGTCAAAAGAGCAAGTCGGGCCTCAGTCGGGTGAGTGAAAGGCTGAGGCAGGAGCTTTCATTGGCGTTGCCGAATGATTTTGAACTGGTCGTTTGGTCAAAACGAAAAAGAGGATTTGTGTTGGTAGATGGAAAGTCGAAATCAATTTATTCTGAAAATGATTGGATTTTAACCTCCGAGCTATTTTCGTGTGAAGAAAGAGATGGGTTTGAGAGCTTTAGGGCAAATTGCCCTGCGAAATTCGCTGCCATTTTTCACGATGCAATTCCAATAAAATTTCCTGAAATTACTTGGCCGCATAGTGTAGAGCGTCATCCTTCTTATATGAAATTACTGGCGTGTTTTGATCTTGTGTTGAGCGTGTCCAAGGCTAGCAGAGCCGACTTAATTGGGTATTGGAATTGGTTAGGGTTAAGCAAGCATCCAGAGGTAAAGATTCTTCAATTGGGTTCTAATTTAGTAGGTTACAATAGAGTTGGAGAAGCGATGGTTTCCGGTAGTCGTGATATTTTATTGGTGGCGATATTGGAACCGCGAAAAAATCAAGAAGTATTGCTTGCTGCATGTGAACGTCTCTGGGAGCGGGGTGTAGAATTTTCAGTGACATTTGCGGGAAGAGTGAATCCTCACTTTGGAAAACCAATTCAAAATAAAATAAGGGCGTTAAAAAAAAGAGGGTTGCAGATATGTCATTTAGCCAAGGTGTCGGATAGGGAATTAGTCTCTCTTTACCAGAAGTCCCGCTTTACGGTTTACCCTTCCTTGACGGAGGGTTGTGGGTTGCCAGTGTTGGAGTCTCTTTGGTTTGGAAAACCTTGCGTATGTAGTGATATCCCTTCTGTGCGTGAGTCTGCTGAGGGTGGTGGCTGTGTTCTTTTTTCTTTAGATGATCCGGTACAACTGGAAGATGCTCTTTATTCGTTGTTGGTAAATGAGGATCGAATCAAACAATTGGGAATTGAAGTGAATGATCGTGTGCTTCCGATATGGAGGGAGTCTGCGGAGAGTATTATTGATATTTTGGAGTTGAGGTGAGGGCATTTTTTTGAATTCCCTTGGCGGTTATTAGTAGTTGGAAGATGACGACTGCCTGAAATATGGATACAAATGAGAGAGAGTTGATAGAAAAAGACCCGGAGATTTCATTTATCGTTCCGGTTTACGATTGCGTGGCTTTAACACGTGATTGTTTGACTAGTCTTAGTCACACTGTATCTGCGGCAATTTCGTATGAAATCATAGTGGTCGACGATTGTAGCGGAGAGGTGGATTTACTCTCTTTCCTCGACGGCTTAACTGCTCCGTTTCGGGTGGTTCGAAATGAAATCAATAGGGGTTTTGGGTATTCTTGTAATCTTGGCGTCAGCTTATCTCGTGGGAAAGAGATATGTTTTCTGAACAATGATCTGATTCTAACTGAAAATTGGCTGGATCCCATGCGAGTCCTTTTAACGAGCGCGGGAAAGATAGGTGCTGTAGGGAATGTGCAAATGAACCCAAGCAATAAGTTAGTAGATCATGCAGGTGTCTTTTTTGATCTGGAAGGAATGCCGACACATGCTCACAAAAATAGGAAATACCCACCTAAAGGGCTTTTTCGAGAACGCAGTGCTGTTACAGCTGCCTGTCTTTTAATGAATAAAGCTGTTTTCGAAGAGATGGACGGATTTAGTGAGGATTACCGTAATGGTATGGAAGATATTGATTTATGTGTGCGCATGAAAATTGCGGGCTACACTCTACTCGTTTCACATGAGAGCATCATTCAACATCATGTTAGTCAGTCTCCTGGAAGACATCAGAATAACGATGCAAATAGTGCCATTTTCAGGAAACGATGGAGTGAGACAACAACTGTTTGGGGAAAAGAGGAGTGGGCATTGGAGTATCTACGCAGATACGCACGTTTTTGGTGGAGACTAAACCCAAAACAGGGCTTTAAGGCCGTGAAAATGTTACTTAAGCGTTCATTGACAGGTTCTAAAAAGGATGTTGGCTTAAGCGGCTCTTGAGCAGATCCAAATCCAGTTAAGTAGGAAATGAAATCTTTTTTTGCCCGCAAAAGCCAAAAGCCAATTCTTGAAAGGTGCCGAAAGGATCAGTCGTCTTTGATGCGGCAGAAGTATGCTCCTTGGTATCATTCTATGGATGCACAGCGGAAAACGCGCGTCGAAATGAATGGTCGTGATATGGTAATGCTTACTAGCAATGACTATGTTGGCCTCACCTTTCATCCTAAGGTGATTGAGGCAGGGAAGGAGGCTTTGGAAAAATGGGGAAGCAGTACAACTGGTGCGCGTCCAGCCAATGGAAGTCGACGCTATCATATTGAGTTAGAAGAAGCGTTGGCCTCTTTTTTGAATAAGGAAGCATGTCAGGTTAGCTCTGCAGGATACCTTTCCTGTGCTACAGGGATTGCTAGTTTTGCACAGAGGGGTGATGTTGTTTTGGCTGACAAGAGTCTTCATTCGTCGTTGTGGGATGGCATACGACTATCGCATGCTTCTATGGAGCGGTTTAGTCATAATAGTGCCAAAAGTCTTCGGAGTGAATTGGAGTTATTGGATCCGAAAGTGGCCAAACTATTGGCAATAGAGGGAGTTTTTTCCATGGAAGGACATGTTTCTCCGTTGCCTGAATTGTTGGATGTTGCGGATGAATTTGGGTGTTTTGTCGTGATGGACGATGCACATGGTCTTGGTGTTCTGGGTAAAGATGGACGTGGAACTGCCAGTCATTTTGATGTCGAAGACCGTGTCGATATTTTGGTTGGAAGTCTTTCGAAATCGTTATCGAGTACTGGAGGTTTTGTTGCCGGAGATAAGGAGTCGATCGAGTATCTTCGAACTCATTCAAAGCAGACAATTTTCAGCGCTGCATTATGTCCGTCTCAAGCGGCTTGTGCAAAAATGGCGTTGCAAGTTATGCAAGAGGAACCTGAGCATAGAGAAAAATTGTGGGCGAACACCAAGCGATATAAAGAGCTGTTGCTTGATTTGAAGTTGGATACTTGGGGAAGTGAAACTCCAGCTGTACCGATCGTACTAGGTTCGAAAGAACGTGCGTATGTTTTCTGGAAAAACCTGCTAGAAAAAGGTGTCTTTACGGTGATGTCGATAGCCCCGGGAGTTCCTCCTGGTAAGGATTTGATTCGCACCGCCATCTCGGCAAGTCATACAGATGAAGATTTCGAAATCATTGCAGAAGCCTTTGCATATGCAGTGAAAAAGCTTTAAAGCTTTTTCTTTGAAAATGCCCTAAGGCCGGAAGATGAGAGTGGATGGAATTTGCCTCTGTCTCTAATTTTGTTATCTTCTTTATTGATAGTGATGTTTCTGTCCGATCGAGTAGTCTAAGAATTAGAAATAATGGGAAAAAATGGCATTGCGAAGCGCTGGTGTGTTAAATGTCTGCAGCTTTTCGGTGTTACTTTGATTTTTGGAATTATTGGAGGAGGCGCCTGTTGGATCTGGCGATCTGAGATCGCTCAATATGTTGTGAATAGATCCTTGACGGGGGTAGAGTTTGATTACGCCCAGGTAAAAATTGTTGAAGTTGGATGGAAAGAAACTCGAATCGCGGATATCAGGTTGGCAGGAAACGAATGGGATTTGGAGGTGAGTTCTGCAGTTATTCAGTATACAATAAAAGGTCTTTGGGAGGACAGATTGATCGATTTCGTGGGGATAACCGGTGGTTCGTTTTCGTATAATCAAACGGAGATTAAGCGAGAGCAGAATTTTAGTGAGGAAGAGGAACCCTTTATACTGCCACAACTTCCTGTAAAAGATGCGAAAATAGAAGATTTCAAATTAAGCCTGTTATCAGGGGGGCAGAAGAGGGAGTATGAGCTGAAGGGAGAGTGGACTGAAAGTAGGGATGGGTTTTTTGAGGTAATTGGAAATGATGCGT
>CAXMUM010000079.1:274-8631 GCA_964196585.1 uncultured Opitutaceae bacterium | reverse complement strand
GGGCAAAGGCTCTTCTATTTTTTCTTCAGCCACAGGCTCTGTTACCACTGGAGCTTCGTAAACTTCTGCTTGAGTATCGGCAGTCGCTTCTGGTGCAGGCTCCTCAGCTACAACGGATATCTCATCCGCTTCCCCTTCAGAAGCAACGGAGGGCTGTTCTTTGGGTTCATCTGTAGAAGCTGCTTGATCCACGGCCGCCTTTGTATTTGCAGGCCCATGATCATTTTTTACTGGTTTATGCCCTTGAGGGGGATGCGACAATGCAGGGGGCGCAAACAATGTCCCATTTGCAAATTCAGTAACATAGCCTTCTGTGATAAGCCACCTGAGGTCCATAACCATTTTCTTCAATGCTTCTGCCTGCTCGGGAGAAAGCTCAGACTCAACGTCTGCTTCCATCTCATCTTTCGTTTTCGCTGGAATAGAAAAACCAAGATGTTTTTTCGGAAGAGTAGCCACTTCGACAAAGGGATTTGTTTCAACAAAACTGATCAGACCATCAATACTCTCCGCAAAAACCTCACCAACCACTCTAAATTTACGTTTTACAGAACAAACAAATGTGATTCCTTTTGATCCTCGCTTAAAGACATGAAAGTTTTCACGTCTTAAACGACCTCGAAGCGAATTTGCCGTATCCAAAGGAAAACGACGCTGAGCCTCTAATCGACCAGACATCGCTTTATAGGCTTCAGTATCCTTAAGTTCCTCTATTTTAATTGGAGATATTCGAGTGCTATCTGCTTTGCGAACAACCGCTTCACCTTCGAGAATCGATAAATAAGTCCGAGCATCTTCCAATGTATCAAATTTTTTGGCCTCTTCGCCTTCGGCCACCTTTTTAACCGTATAACGGGTGGTTTTTTTCATTTGCTCCATCCACTGCGTAACAATCTCTGGATCACTCACCACTTCAATGGCTTCTTTAAACTTATCAAAAGACATCCGCTCACTCAGATGCATATCATAATGCTTTTGAATGATCTGTGAATAACGGTGAAAATTCGAAGGTGCCAGCAACGCTTTGGTAAAGGGACAACGACCAACAAACAGGAAATTACCTTGAGGTGCTTCGACTTCTACATCCTCCACTTCAAAAAAGCTCTCCATATGATTTGCCATCACATGATTAAGAGCATCCTCGTTTGTGGCAAACGGCATTCCATCTGGAATTGAAACATACAACTGTTTTGCACTCTCTTCTCCTTCAGATTTAAGCTTAAAAACAACAATGCTCCGTTCTGGCTTCTCTAAAATCAATCGAACGATATCGAAAAGTTCAAAAGTATGACAGGAAGCCCTCATCGCTTTCACTATAGCGGCAAAACCTGAATCTTCCGGATAAAAAGCGACATCAAAAACCGAGCTAACATAAGGCCGATTATCCTGCCGTGGACGACGTTCGTTATTAGAATGGCGCTGCTGCCCACGATCATTTGAACTTCCTTCGCCGCGTTTCTCAGCAAACTCACGCTTCGGCGGTCCCGAAGGACGTTGCGTCCTTCGATCAGTCTTCCGTCTATCCCCTCCTTGAGGACCAGCAAAACGGCGAGGGCCTCCATGTTTCCGATCTGGTGCTTCTCGTTTTTTTCCAACTTCGATCTTGGACCACTCAGTTCCAAAGCTAAAGTCTTCCAGAGCTGTCAGATCAATTTTGTTTAGGTTCTGGTTCTCTTCGTTTTTGCTCGTCTGATCTTCCATTGGAATATACGGTCACGACAACTTGGCAATGCGCCAAATTCGTGAGAATTGTAGTTTGTAATTAGTTTGTAAGTCGTAGTCAGAAGGAATGCCTCTGACTGATTGAGTTTAATAAGCCCGGTAAAATCGTCCGAAAACACCGATGAAGCAAGCGATTTCGCTTTTCTTCTTCTTTCGGATTTTGAGACTTTACTTCGATTAAAATATCTCCATTGCTCGATCCTCCTATTTTTTTTTGCTCAGGTGGTGGAATTGGTAGACACGTACGCTTGAGGGGCGTATGCTGAAAGGCGTGAGGGTTCGAGTCCCTTCCTGAGCACCATTTTCCAAAAACCGTGGAAAAAATTGACCGGAGGGAAGGAAAACCTAAGATCCGTTTATTCATGTCCCTAGACAAAATAAAAACCGCACTGCTAAAATCCTACGAAGAACATGGAGGCATTAACCATCTGGATGGTATTAATCTCCCTGATCAGGACACTGTGGACACATTAGGAAGCGGATTTATGCACCTTCTTTTTCCGGGTTATTTTGAAAGAACTTGCCTGACTTCGGATAAGCTCGGGCCCACCATCGAAAGACAACTTATCCATATTGAAAATCGGTTGATTGATGAGGTTAGTAAATGCCTCGTTTTCAGCAAGAGGCCAGATCCTCAAGCCAGAGCTACTGAAGTAGCCACCGAATTACTAACAGGGCTTGCTGTCATACGACGCCTTTTGCAAACAGATGTCGAAGCCGCTTATTCAGGCGATCCTGCAGCCCAAAGCTTTGAAGAAATCATTCTCTCCTATCCATGTATTCTTGCCATTTCGATCCAACGGATTGCGAACAGGCTTTATAAAATGGAAATCCCTCTACTTCCGCGCATGCTGACGGAATTTGCACATCGCAAGACTGGCATCGATATTCATCCTGGAGCTACCATCGGATCCCACTTCTTTATCGACCACGGTTCAGGTGTCGTTATTGGCGAAACCGCCATCATCGGATCTCATGTCAAACTTTATCAAGGGGTAACTCTCGGCGCAAAGTCTTTCCGGACAGATGATGAAGGCAAAATAGTTAAGGGAATCAAACGTCATCCAAACATTGGCGATAACGTAACTATCTATTCAGGTGCATCGATCCTCGGAGGTGATACCACTATTGGTGATGGTTCTATCGTCGGAGCAAACGTTTGGCTAATGGATTCTATCCCTCCTGGAAGCATCGCCTATTACAAAGGAGAAAACCTGATGGTCCGCAATCGAAAGAAAAAAGAACAGGCCGAAGGGGACTACTCCTACACGATTTAATCTTTATGAATATTCGTTTCACTAAGATGCACGGTGCGGGAAACGATTTTGTAATGATCGAAAACCTTTCCGGTAACTTGGAGCTCTCCAGTGAAAACATCGCTCATCTTTGTGACCGACGCTATGGGATCGGCGCCGATGGAGTTCTTCTGCTCGAAACAGCCGAAGACAATGCTCTGGATGCACGCATGGTCTACTACAATGCCGACGGCTCCAGGGCAGAAATGTGTGGAAATGGAGCACGTTGCTTTACAGCTTTCGCACAAATCAATGGTTTGGGCACTAAAGACAGCCTTCGCTTCTTAACGGATGCAGGACCTCTCACTGCTACTGCTCAAAACAACCTCTACACCATTGAGATGCCCCCTGCCCGCTCCATCAAACTCAATACTGTATTGGACCTGACCAGCGGCTCCACAACCGTTCACAGTGTCAACACTGGTGTTCCACACGCCATCTGTTTTGTAGAAAACATCTCCCAAATAGACATTTGTTCAATAGGGGCAGAAATACGACACCATCCATTCTTTGAACCTGCAGGTGCCAATGCAAATTTTGCACAATTTCAGAACGACGGATCTATTCTCTTACGAACCTATGAACGTGGAGTTGAAAATGAAACTCTCGCATGCGGAACAGGTGCAACAGCCGTCGCTATCATTACTCATTTGCTCCACCAATCCTCGAGGCCGATCTCTCTGAAAGTCGCCGGAGGAGCTACCCTCTCAGTCGATTTCGATGTCACAAATGACACCGTTCACAACGTTACGCTTACCGGTCCTGCCGTCAGTGTTTTCGAAGGAACAATTGAGATCTAAGATCTACCTGTAGGTATTTGTATTGAACGCTTGCCAAACGCTACATCCAGCCGCGTTCTCGGATCGCGAGTCCCCTGGCAACTTCCCGTGCCAATAAAGGGCCGCCATATATCATCCCCGTATAGAGCTGCACCAAAGAAGCCCCAGCATCAATTTTTTCGGCGGCAGAAGCAGAATCAAAAATACCTCCCACACCTATAATTGGGAGGCGACCCTGTGTTTCACGTGAGATAAAACGAATGATCTCAGTCGACTTCCTGGTCACAGGACGGCCACTTAAACCACCTGCCTGCTGCACCTTTGCGAATGGACCAGGTCGAGCCAAGGTAGTATTGGTCGCAATGATGCCATCCAACCCCAACGCATCGATCGATGACAAAACTCCTTGAACCTCTCGGAACGAAAGATCAGGCGCTATCTTGACCAAGACCGGAACCCTTTTCTCGCCTCTTTCCTTATTAGCTTTCTCTAGGTCCTGAAGGAGATTCAGCAACAATTCCTCACTCTGAAGTTTACGCAAATCAGGCGTATTGGGGCTACTGACATTGATCGCCACGTAATCGGCATGATCTGCGATTAGGTTAAAGGTACCCAGATAATCTTCTACTGCCTCATCCAATGGGGTGATTTTTGATTTACCAATATTAATACCGAGCGGAATCCTTCGCTTACCTTTGCCTGGTTGTGACGAAAGTCTACGAGCCAATGCCTCAGCTCCATGATTATTAAAACCCATTCGATTGATGATCGCTTCCTGTTCAGGGTATCGAAACGCTCGAGGTCTCGGATTTCCTGGCTGTGCGTGAAATGTTACCGTCCCAATTTCCACATGCCCAAACCCAATACCCGAAGCTGCCTTCCAACACGTACCATTCTTATCAAACCCAGCCGCTAACCCCACTCTATTCGGAAATTCTAATCCAAACAGCGAAATCGGCTTATGATCAGAAGAAAGCTGATTAAAGCTCTCCAATGATCGGACGAATAGCGGAATAGCAGAAAAAACCCGCAGAGCATTGACGCCGATCTCATGAGCCCGCTCAGGGTCAAGTGAGAACAAGATCGGTCGAAGAAGTTTTTCGTAACAAAGGCCCATTTAAAGTAGAAAAGGAAACCACTAATGAATCCCCAATCGAGCAAAGTGGAAATGAAAATTTATCAAAAACAAAACTTTGTTCTTCCTTTCTACCGATATTCTCGTTTACCCATCTTTATTAGCACACGTGATTTTTCTCATTTCATGGGTTGACACTTAGCAAATGAGCCTATTTTTCCTCCTTCACGATTTAACTATCAGCAATGTCCAAATCTTCTCCAATACTTGAATGGTCAATCGTCCGCCTTGGCGATGACTACAACTGGTGGGTCAAAGAAATCAGTGATTCTGTTCACTGGGATCCAGATGGCCTTAGTATCATCGACCCACGCCAAGTCGCTCACCTCATTGAATTGGTCGAACCATTACGCGAATATGGATTTGATCCAGATCTCATGGCCAATGCCTTTATTCCCTTTGGTGTCGATAAGGAAGTAGATGATGGGCTCGTTCGTCTGGTCAGGGTAAAGGACAATATCCTCGAATCGGAAGATCAACTCTTTGCTCTTCCAGATATTGTAGACGAGGAAAACGGGCCCTATGCGGATTTCATCGATCATATCACCAAGATGCGGGTCAAACTCCTCAATGATACCTTTGAGTTTGAACAGAGTCTGACCATTGACGAGGTCGAGGATGAAATCCGTGAAGAACAGAATAACAATTTTATCGAAGGCAGTGCTGTGCACCTCTACAACGAGGTCATCTCGGTCCTTGATTACGTGCCGACAGGGTGGGAAATGGAAAAAGACGATGGTGATAAAGCACTCCCTAGCGACGAATTCGAAGAGGTCGAAGACACTCAAGATGCCGCGAAGCTCAAAAATGACGCCTCACTTCGCTGGGAGGATGAAGATGAAGATGAAGATGTTGAAGAGTATGGTGATGGCCCTCCTCCAGACGAATCATAACCCTCTTCTATCTTTTTTCACCATTGGCTAAACCTCTTGCCACATCTTTCGCAAAATAAGTCAGGATCAAATCCGCTCCTGCTCGCTTAATGGCCAAAAGGGATTCATCGCGAATCTTCTCTAAGTCAAGCCAACCCAATTTGGCAGCAGCTTGAATCTGAGAATATTCACCCGATACCTGATAAGCTGCGATTGGCAAAAGTGAATCATCCCGAAGGTCTCTGATAATATCGAGGTATGAACCGGCCGGCTTCACCATGAGAATATCGGCGCCTTCTTCTTCATCAGAACGAGATTCAACCAAAGCTTCACGTCTATTAGCCGGCGAAAGCTGATAAGTATCTTTTCCCAATAACGTCGTTCCGGCAGCCTTCGCGCTTCCCACCGCATCACGAAACGGACCATAATAGGCAGATGCATATTTAGCGGAATACGCTAAAATTCCAGTCGACTGAAATCCTGCATCATCAAGGGCATGGCGAATAGCCCCAATTCGCCCATCCATCATATCGGATGGAGCCACTAGCGAAACGCCCGCCTCCGCATGTAGAACAGCCATTTCCCTGAGGATTCCAACCGTTCGATCGTTATCCACATCTGGTCCATCACTCGTCAGAACTCCATCATGCCCATGCGTTGTATAGGGATCTAGAGCTATATCAGTAATGATTATCATTTCAGGACAAACTTCATGCACCGCTTTCACTGACCTCAAAATGAGGGTATCTGGATCCAAAGCATTCGACCCTTTTTCATCTTTCAAGGACGATTCGATACAGGGGAAAAGTGCCACTGCACGAATTCCCAAAGCCGAAAGCTCAAGGCACTCTTTTTGCAATAACGAGATAGTCAGCCGGTACACCCCAGGCATAGACTCTACCGATTCGCACTCACCCTCTCCATCGATCACAAATAACGGAGCAATCAAATCTTCCACGCGCACAGTGTTCTCCCTAACGAGTGCACGGATGGATTCCGTGCGTCGAAGCCGCCGTGGGCGGCGAACCAGATCTAACTTGAATTTATCAGACATATCTGCGTTTGTGTTAAAAACTGAGCACAAACGATGTTCCAAACACTTTCAATAGGCAAACAATTCTCGCTCTCCTTTTGTCCGGAGCGAACGACCACCTGTTGCTAATACCAGGCAGACATCTCAATGTCTAACTTGCCGCGAGCAAGCTTGCCTTTTTCCCCAATCCTTCCCGAGATTAATCGGAACTCATCCTGTAAGTTTTTATGTCCCTTCAACTCTTTGATTCGCTAAGCCGAGAAATAAAGCCACTCTATTCGGAAGACGGAAAAAAATTCCGTTTTTATTGCTGTGGTCCGACTGTCTACGGCCCTTCACATATAGGGAACTTTCGGACGATCGCCCTTCACGATATACTCTATCGAACCCTAAAAATCGCAGGACTGAACCCCTACTACGTCCGCAACATTACCGACCTCGACGACAAAACGATCAAACAAAGTCAGAAAGAAGGAGTTCCTCGTTCTCAATTTACAGATAAGTGGGCCAACGTTTTTGCAGATGATTGTGAAACACTCAACATGCTCCCTCCAGATGTTGAACCCAGAGCCGCCTCACATATTGAGCAACAGATCGAAATCATTAAAAAACTGGTAGAGAAGGATATCGCATATCAGGCAAAGGACGGATCTGTTTATTATCGAGTCAGCGCCTGGCAAGAATACGGAAAACTCGCTCACCTGAATATGGAGGCCCTGCGTACTCAAGATACGACCAGCTCAGGCGCCGTAAATACGGCTGATGAATATGATCGTGAAAACGTTTCGGACTTTGCTCTTTGGAAAGCAAGAAAACCCGAAGACGGTGATAATTTCTGGGAAAGTCCATGGGGCGAAGGAAGGCCCGGCTGGCATGTTGAGTGTTCAGCTATGAGTATGGAATACTTGGGCGAAAGCTTTGATCTTCACGGAGGAGGAGTGGATCTTTGCTTTCCTCATCATGAAAACGAGATCGCTCAAAGCGAAGCAGCTACAGGAAAGCCCTTTGCACGGCATTGGTTCCATTGCGCCTTTCTCAACGTCGACAATGAAAAAATGAGTAAGAGTCTGAAAAACTTCCATACACTGGAAGAGCTCCTGGCTCAAACACCAGACCCTATGGCAATTCGCTATAGCCTTATCAGCGGACACTATCGCCAACCTTTAAACTTTACCCTCAATGGTCTGCAAGCAGCACAAAGCGCTTTGGCAAAGCTTGAAAAAGCGGTAGTTTCTGCCCTCGAATCATCATCGATCGAAAAGGAGAAATTTGAAACTCATTTTCAGGAGGTCCCTTCAAAGGATTGGGGAATCTTTGAAAATGCCTGGTTAAAACTCTGTGACGACTTGAATACACCGAGTTGCCTGGGTGAATTGTTCAAAACTCTCAAGGATCACAACACAGAGGAAATTGCCCAAAACCTACCTTCACTGAGTCGCCTTCTCTGGACTCTCGGCATCAAGCTCTTTACTCATTCCCAAGAACAGGAAATCCCTCCAGAGATCAAAGCTTTGGCTGATG
>CAXMUM010000079.1:0-264 GCA_964196585.1 uncultured Opitutaceae bacterium | reverse complement strand
CGATCAGATGAATTGCGACAAAATATAACCGATGCAGGTTGGACCATTCTCGACAACAAAGACGACTATCAGCTTGAACCTTCATCATCGAAATAACAATTTAAACGAATCCACAATCCAATGACACCACTCGAAGAACTACGTCATTCCAGTTCACATATTATGGCCACAGCCGTTTTGCGCCTTTTCCCAAATGCAAAACTCGATATCGGCCCACCCACTGACCAGGGTTTTTACTACGACTTTGATCTCGACCATAAATTC